>NZ_JBIWFZ010000005.1:521748-548533 GCF_044763325.1 Streptomyces sp. NPDC096136
ACCGTCCGTCGGGTGGTTTCAACCGTGACGACCGCGGTGACCGTGGTGGCTTCCGCCGCGACGACCGTCCGTCCGGTGGGTTCCGTCGTGACGACCGTCGCGACGACCGCCCCTCGGGTGGCTTCCGCCGCGACGACCGCCCCTCCGGCGGCTCCTTCGGCGCCCGCCGTGACGACAAGCCCCGCTGGAAGCGCAACGGCTGAGGCCTGAGCGCCCTCTGACGAGGAATCGGCCCCCACTGCACCCCGGTGCGGTGGGGGCCGAGCCCTTTTCCGGCCGCTTTCACCCCACCCGCACCCCCTGGCGGGAAACCGCCGGTGCCACACCCGGCGATACCCGATCGGCCAGCAGCCCCTCTGCGGCTATGCTCTGGGGTGAGCACATGGAGGGCCATTAGCTCAATTGGCAGAGCAGCGGACTTTTAATCCGTTGGTTGTCGGTTCGAGTCCGACATGGCCTACCGCTCGCAGGCCGAGGTTGATCCCTCTGACCTGCTCCTGAGCGCCCCGACCGGCTTCGGCCGGCCGGGGCGCTCCGTCGTTCCCGGCCTAGGCCTGCGGAGTCCCGTCCGCCGCGATCCGGCGGAAGCCGAGGTACGGCACGAGGGATTCGGGAAGGACGAGGGAGCCGTCCTCCTGCTGGCACTGTTCGAGGAGCGCGGCCAGGGTGCGGCCGATGGGCAGGCCGGAGCCGTTGAGGGTGGCGACGAGCGTGGGCTTGCCGTCCTCGCCCCGGGTACGGATGTTCGCCCGGCGGGCCTGGAAGGTGCCGAAGTCGGAGACCGACGAGATCTCGCGGTACGTGTTCTGGCTCGGGATCCAGACCTCGATGTCGTACGTGAGCCGGGCCGAGAAGCCCGTGTCGCCGGCCGCCAGCCTGACGACGCGGTACGCGAGGCCGAGCTCCTTCAGGCACGCCTCGGCGTGGCCGACCATCGTCTCCAGCTCCGCGTCCGCCGTCTCCGGGTCGACGATCTTGACGATCTCGACCTTGGCGAACTGGTGCTGGCGGATCAGGCCCCGGGTGTCGCGGCCGTACGAGCCCGCCTCGGACCGGAAGCACGGCGTGTGCGCGGTGAGGGCCAGCGGCAGCTCGGCCCGCGGGATGATCTCGTCGGCGTAGAGGTTGGTCAGCGGTACCTCGGCGGTCGGGATGAGGAACAGCTCGCGGTCGGCCATGCCGGTCTTGAACAGGTCCTCCTCGAACTTCGGCAGCTGCCCGGTGCCGGTCATCGTCTTCCGGCTGACCAGGTACGGGACCGCGTGCTCCACGTACCCGTGCCGGCGGGTGTGGAGGTCGAGGAAGAGCGTCGCCAGGGCGCGCTCCAGGGCGGCGCCCGCCCCGCGGGAGACGACGAACCGGGGGCCCGACAGCTTCGTCGCCCGGCCGAAGTCGAGGATGCCGGTGCTCTCGCCGAGGTCGACGTGGTCCTTCGGCTCGAAGGAGAAGGCCCGCGGGGTGCCGACGCGCCGGACCTCGACCGCGAACTCCTCGGAGTCGCCGTCGGGGGCCGCGTCGTCCGGCAGGTTCGGGATGGTCAGGAGCAGATCGCGCAGCTCCTCCTGGGTCCTTTCCTGTTCGGCGTCGATGTCCCGGATCTGGTCCTTCAGCTCGCGGGCGCGCTCCTTCAGCTTGGAGATGTCGCCGCCCTGGCGGGCCGTCTGCTGGACCTCGCTCGCCACCCGCTTGGCCTCCGCCCGCAGCTCGTCGGCCGAGCGGATGCCCTGGTTGCGCCGGGACTGGAGGTCTTCCAGCCGGGACAGGTCCAGGGAGTAGCCGCGACGGGCGAGCCGACGAACTGCTTCGGCACCCATGTCGATCAGGGCGCGGGCGTCATGCATGAGGAAGA
The DNA here is from genome assembly GCF_044763325.1 of Streptomyces sp. NPDC096136. Classification (NCBI taxonomy): domain Bacteria; kingdom Bacillati; phylum Actinomycetota; class Actinomycetes; order Kitasatosporales; family Streptomycetaceae; genus Streptomyces; species Streptomyces sp. NPDC096136. The sequence continues at coordinate 523,598 of NZ_JBIWFZ010000005.1, forward strand.
TCCTTCTGATCCGGCGACGGGACGGGGATACGGCGTCGACGGTAGCGGGTCCGCCGGCGGTGAACGGCCCTCGGGCCGAACGCGCCGATGGCCGGAACCCGCCGGGCCGCCGGTGCGACACGCCGGGGGAGCACCCCTTCGGACCATTCGCGCTGGGCCATCGCGCTGATGGGACCGCGTGCCTCCCGTCGATCGTGGACATGGCGGTCAGATCATGTGAAAGGAGGCTCAATCAGGCGCTTCCGGGCCCATCTCTTCGGTTCCACAAGGAGCAACACGCATGAGTCCTGAGCAGAGGACCGCATCCCGTCTCGGCCCGCTCCCCCGGCAGGGCAGGTATCTCGCGGCCAGCGCGGTGGCATCGCTGGCCGTCGTGGTGCTGGGCCTCGCCACCCCGGCGCTGGCGTACGGCGGGAGCCCGCTGCCGGCGTCGGCGGGCGTGGCCGGCGGCGACCGGTGCAAGGAGCACGACCGCGACCATGACGACGACGGCGACGGGGACCGCGCCGCCGCCGCCCGGAAGGTCGCGGCCGGCGGAGGCCACGACGACGACTGCAAGCGCGGCCCGCGGGGGCCGAGGGGCCCGAAGGGGCCGAGGGGTGACACGGGGCCGACGGGCCCGACTGGAGCGACGGGTGCCACCGGCGCGACGGGTGCGACGGGTGCCACGGGCGCGACCGGGGCCACGGGTGCGACCGGGGCCACGGGTGCGACCGGCGCCACGGGTGCCACGGGTGCGACCGGAGCCACGGGTGCGACCGGCGCCACGGGTGCCACGGGTGCGACCGGAGCCACTGGGTGTGGCATCGGTGTCGACTCCATCCTGTCCAACAGCACGGAGGAGTTCGCAGTCGTCCTGTACAACGGCGTCGCGTACGCCGGGCACCGGGACGACCCGCAGACGGGTCCCTACAAGTTCGAGGCCCTCAACAACCCCGCGCAGAACCCCGGGTACCCCGATCCCTCCATCGTCTGCTCCGCCACCATTTCGTCTCTCGGCCGGGTGACCAACTTCAAGGTGCTGACCTCGACCGGGTTCCTGTACGAGCTCCAGTGCGCGTCCAACGGGGTGACCCTGAACTGCGGGTCCACCGCCCCCGGGGACCAGCGGGCCTGGAACGTGGTCCCGCCGCAGTTCGTGGCAAGCGGCCCCTTCCTCGCCGGTGACGGCGCGGCACGCCAGCACTCCGGCTTCTCCGGAGCGGAGAAGGGGCTCTCGAAGAGCGACAAGCACTCCTGACCTGCTCGCGGACCCGCCGACCGTGCCCGCGCCCGGATCGCCCGGGCGCGGGCACGAGTTCCTTTTAGGGCTCTGACCTGCACTGATGTCCATCAGGAGGGGCTGAGGCGGGTTAATTGGCGTGAGGCGTCTCCCGGATGACGTAGAGTTGTCTTCACCGACGCGGGGTGGAGCAGCTCGGTAGCTCGCTGGGCTCATAACCCAGAGGTCGCAGGTTCAAATCCTGTCCCCGCTACTAGAGACCGAGGCCCGGATCCCATGGATCCGGGCCTTCGTCGTGTCCGCCGTCACCCGACCGGTCCGGCCGGGTCGCCGGGCCGGGCCCGGGCCGCCAGCCTGGAGGGGCGGGGCTACCGGGCGGCAGGAGGGCGGCGTGGGGCTGGGCCTGCAGGGCAGCGGCGGGAGTGCGGACGGAGTCGCCCGGCGGGTGGCGCGGGTGCTTCCCTTCCTGCTCATCCTGCTCGGACTGGTCTTCGACCTGCTGACCCCGCCGAGCTTCACCGGCTCGCCCTTCTTCTCCGCCGCCCCGCTGGTCGCGGCCCCGCTGTTCAGCTTCGGGACGACCGCGCTCACCGGGTCCGCCTCCTCGTCGGCCGTGGTGGGCCTGCACTACTACAACGGCACCGACTGGAAGGCGGAGGCGCTGACCGAGCTGGTGACCGTGCTGACCGTCTCCGGGCTGGCCCTGCTGATCAACCAGGTCGTCCGGCGCAGCGGCGAGCGGCTCGCCTCGGCGCGGGGGATCGCCGAGGCCGCCCAACGGGCCGTGCTGCCGACCCCGGCCGAGCGGATCGGAGGGCTGCACGTCGCCGCCCGGTACGAGGCCGCGCAGGCCGACGCCTTCATCGGCGGGGACCTCTACGCCGTGCAGGAGACCCCGTACGGGGTCCGGCTCGCGGTGGGTGACGTACGGGGCAAGGGTCTGGGGGCGGTGGAGGCCGTCGCGGTGGTGCTGGGCGCCTTCCGGGAGGCGGCGGACACCGAGCCGACCCTGGAGGGGCTCGCGCGGCGGCTGGAGCGGGCGCTGGACCGCGAGGGGACCCGGCGCGACGGGCTGGACGCGGTGGAGGGGTTCACCACGTGCGTGCTCGGGGAGATCCCGCCCGGCGCCGAACTGCTGCGGCTGGTCAACCGGGGCCACCCCGAGCCGCTGCTGCTGTACGCGGACGGGGGAGTGGCGGCGCTGGCCCCGGCCGAGCCCGCGCTGCCGCTGGGCCTGGGCGAGCTGGCGGAGGGCCGGCCCGACCGGGCCGGGGAGTGGCCGTTCCCGCCGGGCAGCACCCTGCTCCTGTTCACGGACGGGCTGACCGAGGCCCGAGACCGGACGGGGGCCTTCTACGATCCGGCGGTCCGGCTGCGGGGGCGGGTCTTCCCCGGGCCGGACGAGGTGCTGAGCGCGCTCAGCAGCGACGTGCGCCGGCACACGGGCGGCGGGGCGACCGACGACATGGCCCTGCTGGCCGTGGGGCGGGAGGGGGAGGGGCAGCCGGCGCGCAGGCGGACCGTCCCGGTGGTGCGCCGGGGAGACGGGAGCAGTGACCGTGTGTAGCCCATGGGGAGCTGTGCGCAAGTGAGTTGACGGCCAGTCATCTGGCCGTTGTGGCTGAAGTGATGGGGGGTGCGCGGCCTTTTTTGACTTGTTGTGGGGGTATGTGGGCTTATGCGGCGGCCAAAGTTGTTCGGGGGGTGGCCGATTGGCGTTAACGATCATTCGCGTCAGCTTGGAATCACTCCCCTGCGTCTATTACCGTTTGATAACGCAGCGCGGTCGTCCAGCCGTCGCCCACGATGGCACCCGCGTGCGTTCTCGCCCTTGAGGAGTGTGCCCGGTGGCCTCCAACTCGCCTGCCCCTGAAGGGATCGACGTCCAGGAGGCGCCCGGTGCAGGTGCCTGGGGCGAGTGGAATCCCACGGAGGACTCCGCCCGTCCGCTCCGCGGCAAGCACCGGGTCCTCAAGCCGCGCGGCGGACTCGCCCGGAGCTCGACCGTCCTCGGCGTCGGCGTGATCGCGGCGGTCGGGGCGGGGGGCATCGCCACCGCGCAGGACCGCCCCCAGGTCGCCATATCCGTGCCCTCGATCCCCGACCTGCTGGGCGGCGGCGACCACTCCGGCGCGGCCGCCGCCCAGGCCGACTCGGCGGGCGTGCCCCGGCAGGCCGACGCGCAGCACGGTCAGCAGGCCGTCCAGACCCAGGGGCACCCCGACGCGGGCGAGGCGCTGCGCCACCGCATCCTCCAGCAGGCCGAGTCCCAGCAGGACGCCGCCGAGGCCCAGGCCCGGGCGGACGCCGAGCGGGTCGCGCGGGAGAGCGCCGCGCAGGAGGCCCGCAGCCAGAAGGAAGCCGCCGACAAGGAGGCCGAGGAGGTCCGCGCGGCCGCCGAGAAGGCCGCCGCCGAGAAGGCCGCCGCGGACCAGGCGGCCGCGGCGCAGGCGCAGACCAAGGGCGCGGCGGACACGGGCTCGGGCGGCGGCGCGACCGCCAAGTCCTCGGGCGGCTGGTCCCTGCCGACCTCCTCCTACACCCTCACCTCGCACTACGGCGACTCCGGCTCCATGTGGTCCTCCGGCCACCACACCGGCCTCGACTTCGCCGCGCCCACCGGAACCCCGGTCAAGGCCGTGGGCGGCGGCAAGGTGATCTCGGCCGGCTGGTCGGGCGCCTACGGCTACCGGATCGTGCTCCAGCTCGCCGACGGCACCGAGGTCTGGTACTGCCACCTGTCCTCGATGGCGGTGACCTCAGGCCCGGTCGGCGCGGGCGAGACCATCGGCCGGGTCGGCGCCACCGGCAACGTCACCGGGGCCCACCTGCACCTGGAGGTCCGCAAGGGAGGGGCGACGGTCGACCCGCTCGCCTGGCTGACCGCCCGGGGCCTGGACGTCTGAGCACGCCCCTCCTGCGGGGTCACCCCCGGGCGGCGGAGAACTCCGGCCGCCTCGGGGCCGGTACGGCGGCCGGGGCGAACGGCGCGGCCGGCAGGTCCGGCGCGGCGGGCCGTGCGTGGCGGGCCCGGCTCCCGGCCGGCGGGGCGGAGCACGGCGGCAGCAGCTCCTCCAGCACCGCCGCCCGGGCCAGGACGGGCGCGGCCGTCCCCCGGCGCAGCCAGAGCCGGTGCAGCAACTCCCGCTCCCGCCCGGCGAAGCCGGGGTCCCCGTCCGGGCCCGCGTACCGGGCGTGCCGGCGCAGCAGGGCCAGGGCGGCGGCGTCCGCCGCGTACCGGGACACCGCCCGGGCGGCGGGCCGGCCCCCGCTGCCGCGGGCCAGGGCCCGCGCCAGGGAGCGGGCCGGCATCGAGGCCAGCGCCGGAACCTCCGCCGGGCCGATCCAGCCCGCGGCGGCGTACACCGACAGCTCGGCGGCGACGGCCCGCAGGCGCTCGCGCCGCATCCGCACCGCCAGCCACAGCAGCAGCCCGAACACCGGGACCATCACGCAGCCGTAGACCCAGTAGAACCCGTACTCCCCCAGGTGGGAGGAGCCGTTCCACAGCGCGTGCGCGGCCATGGCCAGGGCAAGTCCCAGCAGCGGCAGCCCGGTTCGGCGGGAGCGGCGGGCGCTGAGCGCGGCCGCGCCGAAGCCGAGCCCCGTCAGCACGGTGAACAGGGGGTGCGCGAACGGCGAGAGCACGACCCGTACGAAGAAGGTCGCCGCCGTCACCGAGTCCAGTACGCCCGTGCCCTTGGCCAGGTCCTCCTCGAAGGCGTTGCCCAGGTAGAGGATGTTCTCGGTGAACGCGAAGCCGGTCGCGGTGAACCCGGCGAGCACGAAGCCGTCGGCGGCGCCCGCGTACGGAGGTCCCGCGTACGGAGGTCCCGCGTAGGGAGGTCCCGCGTACGGAGGTCTGCGGAAGGCGAAGACGGCGCACAGGGCCGCCGCCTTGGCGCACTCCTCCACGACCGGGGCGACCGCCACCGAGCCGAGCAGGTCGGCCGCGGAGGGATCGGCGGCCTCGGCCATCCACTCCGTGGCGAAGCTGTTGGCCAGTATCGCGATCAGCGCCGCGGTGCACGCCCCCCAGCCGAAGCAGAGCAGCGGCTGCCGCCAGGGGCCGGGCGCGGCCCGGCCCAGCCACCGGAACGCCGCCATCAGCGGCGGTACCGGCAGCAGGGCCAGGCCCAGGCCTACGAAGAAGCCGGCCGTACCGGTCTGCTCCCGCACGAGTTCGAGGATGGCCACCCCGGTCGCGCCGAGCAGGACGACGAGCACGCACGCGCGGGCCGTGCCCGACGGGCGTGCGAGCACACGGGAGAGCGCTCGGAGCACATGATGACCCTACCGAGTCGCCCGGACACGCGGAGTGACGTTTATCCGTTCTTGGGCTCTGCGTTGGGTTCTGTGCGAGTGAAGAGGAGGTCGTGTACGACGTGCCCCTTGTCGAGGCCCTGGCCCTCGAAGCGGGTGAGCGGGCGGTACTCCGGGCGCGGGGCGTAGCCGCCGTCGGCCTGGGTGTTCTCGAACGCCGGGTGCGCGGTGAGCACTTCGAGCATCTGCTCGGCGTACGGCTCCCAGTCGGTCGCGCAGTGCAGCAGTGCGCCGGGCGCCATGCGGGTGGCGGCCAGGTCGAGGAACTCCGGCTGGATCAGCCGGCGCTTGTGGTGGCGGGCCTTGGGCCACGGGTCCGGGAAGTACACGCGCATCCCGGCGAGCGAGTCGGGCGGCAGCATCTCGCGGAGCAGGATGATCGCATCGCCGTTCGCCACGCGGACGTTGGTCATCCCGCCGCGCTCGGCGAGGGCGAGGAGGTTGCCCTGGCCGGGGGTGTGCACGTCCGCGGCGAGGATCCCGGTGCCGGGGTCGGCGGCGGCCATCTGGGCGGTGGCCTCGCCCATGCCGAAGCCGATCTCCAGGACCACGGGGAGGCCGTCGAAGAGGCGGTCGAGGTCGATGACCTCGCGGCCGTCGATGTCGAGGCCCCAGGTGCCCCACAGGCGCTTGAGCGCCTCGCCCTGGCCGGTGGTGACCCGGCTGCGGCGCGGCTGGAAGCTGCGGATCCGGCGCTCGTGGTGCGAGCCGGCGGGGTCGGGCGCGGGGCCGTCGGGGAAGCGGGGCTCGGTCCGCCACTTGGGCGGCACGTACGCGGACGCCTCCGGCGCGGCTGCCTCCGGCGCGGCGTCGGGGAGGCTGGGCTGGGGGTTCAGGGACTCAGACACAATGCGGCCGATTCTACGCCGCGGCCCGCTCCTCGACCGGGGCCGACGACGCGGGGCCCCCGGGACCGAGCCGCAGGAAACGCACCGCGCTGCCGCGGCCGCACCGACGACCGGGGCGGAAACGGCACCGAGGGCGGGGCGGCCGACGGCTCCGCAGGACGGGTCGCGGGACGAACGCGGGCCGGGTGGCGGCTCCACGGGCGGGAAGCGGGCCGGGTGGGTGGCGGCTCCACGGGCGGGAAGCGGGCCGGGTGGCGGCCCCGTGCGGTGGGTCGGGGCCGGGTGGCGGCCCCGTGCGGTGGGGTGGGGGCCCGGGTCAGGGCGAGCGCAGTAGGCGCAGGGCCCGGGCGGCGATCTCGCGGCCGATCGGGAGCGACGCGGTCGCCGCGGGCGAGGGGGCGTTGAGGACGTGCACCGTGCGGGGGGCCTCGCGGATGAGGAAGTCGTCCACGAGCGTCCCGTCCCGCAGGACGGCCTGCGCCCGCACCCCCGAGGCGGCAGGGGTGAGGTCCGCCTCCGTGACCCCCGGCAGGAGCCTGCGCACCGCCTCCGTGAAGGCCGTCTTCGACAGGGAGCGGTGGATCTCGCCCGCCCCGTACCGCCAGTGCCGCGCGGCCATCCGCCAGGATCCCGGCCAGGCCAGCTCGGCGGCGAGGTCGCGCGGCCGGACCGTGCCCCAGCCGTAGCCCTCGCGGGCCAGCGCCGGCACGGCGTTCGGACCGACGTGGACCCCGCCGCCGATGCCCCGCGTGAGGTGGACCCCGAGGAAGGGGAACGCCGGGTCGGGGACGGGGTAGACCAGCCCGCGCACCAGCGAGGGGCGGGCCAGGTCGTGGTACTCGCCCCGGAAGGGGATGATCCGCATGCCCGGGTCGTCACCGGCCAGCCGGGCGATCCGGTCGCACTGCAGTCCCGCGCAGTTCACCAGCACCCGCGCCCGGACCACCCGGCCCGAGGCGGTGCGCACCGCGACGGCGGAGGGGCGGCGCGAGATCAGGTCCGCCTCCGCCCCGTAGACGATCTCCGCGCCCGAGGACTCCGCCAGCTGGGCGGCCACCTGGCCGTAGTCCACGATCCCGGTCGTCCCGACGTGGATCGCGGCGAGGCCGCTGATCTCCGGTTCGTACTCCGCGATCTGCGCCGGCCCCAGCTCGCGCACCGGGATGCCGTTCTCCCGGCCGCGCTGGACCAGGGAGTGCAGGCGGGGCAGCTCGGAGCGGTCGGTGGCGACGATCAGCTTGCCGGTCACCTCGTGCGCGATGCCGTGTTCCGCGCAGAACTTGACCATCTCGGCGGCCCCGCGCACCGCGAAGCGCGCCTTGAGGGAGCCGGGGCGGTAGTAGATGCCGCTGTGGATCACCCCGCTGTTGCGGCCCGTCTGGTGCCGGGCGGGACCGGACTCCTTCTCCAGTACGGTCACGCGCGTCCCGGGAGCCAGGCTCGACAGGGCGTGCGCCGTCGACAGGCCGACGATCCCGCCACCGATCACCAGCACATCGCAGTCCACGCCGCCGCCCACGCTGACACCTCCCACCCCTGCATCTTGCACCCCGCCACCGACAATAGGGGCTACGCGGGAGTCACCAGCAGCGGCCGTGCCCGTTCGCGCAGCTCCGCGACGCGCGGCTCGTCGCCGTACGGCTCCAGGCGGTGCAGCAGGTCCCGTACGTACTCGGTGGTGCGCGCCGAGGAGATGCGGCCCGCGACCTCCACGGCCCGGGTGCCGGCGGCGCAGGCCGCGTCGAGGTTGCCCGACTCCAGCTCGGCGACCGCGCTCACCACCAGGCGCAGGCCGTGCGAGCGCACGTACTCCTCCGTGGGGCGGGACAGGGCCTGCTCGGTGAAGCGGCGGACCTGCCGGGGGAGTTTGAGGTCCCGGTAGCATTCCGCGGCATCCGCCGCGAAACGGTCGTACGAGTAGAAACCCAGCCAGGTCGGGTCGGAATCGCCCTGGCGGGAGCGCTCCAGCCAGCCCTCGGCGGCCCGCAGCGCCGAACCGGCCGCCGCCGAATCGCCCGCCTTCGCGTGCGCCCGGGCCTCCACGAGGCGGAAGAAGCTCATGGTGCGGGCGGTGGCCAGGCCGCGGTTGCGCTCGACGGCCGCCTGGGCGAGGTCCACCCCCTCGTCCGGGAAGTCCCGGTAGGTGGCCTGGAGCGACATGGAGGCCAGCACGTACCCGCCGAGCGGCACGTCGGCCGCCGCGCGGGCCAGCCGCAGCGCCTGGATGTAGTAGCGCTGGGCGGCCTCCTGCTGGCCCGTGTCGAAGGCCATCCACCCGGCCAGGCGGGTCAGCTCGGCGGTGGCCCCGAAGAGGGCGCGGCCGACCTCGTCCGTGTAGGAGCCGAGGAGCAGCGGCGCCGCGTCCACCCGCAGGCACTCGGGGACCATCGACGAACGCCAGTCCCCGCCGCCGTACTTGGAGTCCCAGCGGCGCGCGTCCTCCGCCGCCTCGCGCAGCTTGGCCACGTCGCTGTGGCCGACGCGCTGCGGGGAGGCGTCCGGGAGCACCGCGGCGGGGGCCGCGGCAGGGGCCGGCGCGGCGGTTTCGGCTGCGGGGCGGGCGGGCACAACGCCCTCCGCGGGGGGTTCGGGAGTGCGCCGGGGCGCGGAGGCGGCGCGGACCGGAGCCGCCGTGCGCGGGCCGCCGCTCACGGGGGCGGCGGTGCCCGGGCCGCCGGGCGCGCCGGGGCCGGACGCCGGGCCCGGTTCGCGGGCCACCGAGCTGTCCGCGGGCGATATCAGCCACCGCGAGGCCGGCGTCGCGTACGCCGACACGGAGAACGAACCGGCGAGCGACTGCCAGATCCCGCCACCGCCGCGCCGCCCGGCGAGGTCCAGCCGGTAGAGGTCGGTCGCCGACCGCACGGCCGCGCCGATGTCGCGCGGGAAGGCCAGCCCCACCTCGGGCGCGGGGTCGGCGTCCGCCAGCCCGATCTCGTGCAGCGGCACCGGCCGCCCCAGCTTCGCGCCGATCGCGGCGGCGATCAGGTGCGGGGCGGCGCCCTGCGGCACCATCCCCTTCGACACCCACCGCGCGACCGAGGTCTTGTCGTACCGGAGCGTCAGACCGCGCTGCGCTCCGAGGTCGTTGACCCGCCGGGCCAGTCCCGCGTTGCTGATGCCCGCCAGGGCGAGGACGGCGCCGAGCTTCTCGTTGGGCTCGCGGAGCTCCCTGGACATGCGCCACCCCTCGTCACACGCGGAACGCAGACGCCGCCGGGGCATAGGCGCCCGGCATTTCGTAAACCCAGCGTAGTTCCCCGCCTCCCAAGCGTTAAGGCCCAGCCTTCCGTATGGCGGGATTGTTGTCCGTGCGCACAGTCCGCCGGGGCCCGCTCCCCGGGGCGCACGCCCCGGACCGTGCTCCGGCCGTGTGGCCGTGCGCCCGGCCGTGCGCTCTGGCCGCACCCGGGGCCCGGCGATTCGATGTGCCGTGCGTGGGTCGGCCCGCCGGGTGGATCCGGCAGGCCGGGGGATGCCGCTGCCTCAATCCCCGCGGGTGGCGGAACGGTCCGGGGGGCGCGATCAGGCCTCCCGGACCGCGCCCCCGCGGTGTCCCGCGCGAGACCGCGCAGGGCTGCCCAGTACGGCCGAAGAATGGCCGAAACCGACCTATGGGGCGGTGGGAACGGAACGCCAAATGCCGTGTGTCCACGGCGTGTTCGTTCACCCGTGCGCCCCCGAAGCCGCTCCCGCACGCCCGTCTCGTGGCAGCATGGATCCCGAGCCACCGGGGTCCCGCCGGCCGCGCCCTCAGCGCCGACCGCGTCGTCCGTGCCGCCCGTTGCCCCGGGTCATGTGCCCACGGGCTGGGGGAGGCGGCGGTGCGCTGGTTGGTCGGGTGGAGCAGTATCGCCGCGAGCTTCGGCACGGCCGGCCGCGTGGCCGGCCAGGCGGACGGGACCGCCTACGGCTCCCCCCACGGCGACCCCCTGCGCGGCGGCATCGCCGACGCCGCCCACGCCGACGACCCCGCCGGCCCGGACGCCGAACGCACCGTCCACCCCGTCGGCGCCCAGCTCCTGTGGGGCGACCCCGACCCCCTCTGGGCCGTCGGCGACTGGCGCCCCGACGAGGTCCGCACCGTCACCGCCGACCCCGCCGACCCCTTCACCCGGCTCGCCGTCCTCGGCTGCTGCGGCGCCGGAGACGAGGAACTGCGCCGCGCCCTCTACGCGGCCCGCGGCGGCGCCCTGCGCCACCTCACCCAATGGCCCGGCAGCTACACCGCCGTCGTCCAGGCCGGCCGCCGCATCACCGTCCTCGGCGACCTGGCCGGCGCCCGGCCCGTCTTCTACACCCCCTGGGCGGGCGGCACCGCGTACGCCACCGCCGCCCTCCCCCTCGCCGACCTCATCGGGGCCCAGCTCGACATCGGCCACCTCGCCGCCCTGCTGGCCTGCCCCGACAGCCCCGAGGCCCTGGGCGACGGCACACCGTACGCCGGCGTCCGCCGCATCCCGCCCGGGCACACGCTGATCCTGCGCGAGGGCTCCCGCGAGATCACCGGGTACGAACCCGTGGCCTCCCTCGCCGTCGCCGCCCCCGAGGCCGACCCGGAGGGGGCGGTCGAGGGCGTGCGGGAAGCGTTGACGGCCGCGGTGCGCGCCCGGCTCACGGCACCCCGGCATGCCCCCGACACCCTGCTCCCCGACCCCGGGCCCGTGCCCGGAATGGGACCCGCCGACCGGCGCGCGGCCCGCGGCGCCCCCGCCCCCGGCGTCGGCGCCGACCTCTCCGGCGGCACCGCCTCCGCCACCCTCGCCCTGCTCGCCGCCGGACTCCCCGGCGCCCCGGGCACCCTCCCCGGCTCCGGATCCCGCCTCCTCGCCGTCACCTTCAACGACCTCGCCACCCCGCGCGGCCGCGAGGGCGAACTCGAACGCGCCCACGCCCTCGCCGCCGACCCCCGGCTGCACCACGTCGTCGTGGCCGCCGCCGACGAAGCCCTCCCCTACGCCGAACTCGACGGACCCCTCACCGACGAACCCGGCCCCTGCCTCGTCACCGCCGCCCGCGACCGCCGCCGCCTCGCCGCCGGCTCCGCCGACCACTTCACCGGACACGGCGCCCGCCAGGTCCTCGACGCCCACCCCGCCCGCATGGCCGACCTCCTCCTCGACCGCAGGCGCCGCCACCTGCTGCGCCCCGTCGCCGCCCTCGCCCGCTCCGCCCCCGAAGGGCCCCTGCTCGTCCCCTTCTCCGTCTACTCGGCCGCCCGCCGCCTCGCCCGTACGCCCTACCGCGCGGGCATCGAAGCGGCGGCGGCCCGGCTGCGCGAGGGCGGCGTCGCCACCGCCGTCTCCGGGCCCGTCGACGCCTCGCTCGCGGCCCTGACCTGGTCCCGCCCCGGTCCCGCGGCCGGCTGGCTGACCGGGGAGGCACTGGCGGAAGTATCGATCCGCCTGCGGGCCGCCGCCGGACGCCCCCCGCTCTCGCTGCGGCCCGGCGAGGCCCGCGCCCGCGCCCTGCTCGCCCGCCACGCCGCCGACCACCGCGTCTTCGAGCAGGCCGTCGAGGTCCGCAGCCAGCGCCTGCACGCACCCTTCCTCGACAACCAGGTCGTACGGGCCGCCCGCGCCCTGCCGGAGTCCCTGCGCGTGCAGCCCGGGGCCCGCGCCGAGATCCTGCGCAGCGTCCTGGCCTCCGCCGGGGTGCGCGAACTCCCGCCCGGCTGGGGCGTCACCGCCCCGGGACCGAACGAGACCGCCGGCCGGCTCGGGCTGCGCGCCGCCCTCGCCTCCCTGCTGGCCCTGTTCACCGCACCGCTGCTGGCCGACGCCGGACTGGTCGAGGCCCGCGTGGTGCAGCAGGCCCTGACCGACGCCGCCGACGGCAGGCCCGTACCGCTCGACGGGCTGGCGGAACTCGTCTCGATGGAACTGTGGCTCCGCCGCCTGATGTCCCGCCGCGGCACCTGCTGGACGGGCACCTCCACCCCCCGCCGCCGCGCCGTCCCGCCCCTGTCCGCCCCGCTCCCCCGCCTGACGGCGGCCCCTCCGCTCCCGCTGCGCTAGACGCCTGTGGCCGGTCACGGCCCGGCCGGCGTTCGAGGCGGCGGGCGCGCAGCACGCGTACGGGGTCCGCGGCCCGCCCAGGAGGACGGGCGAAGGGCGGGGCGGGGAGAAAACCCCCCGCAGCCCGGCGCGGCGGCACGGCAGAATGACCCGGTGCGGTACCTCATCCTCGGCGGCACCGAGGCGCGTGACGAGACGACCGGCGCCCCCCTCACCCCCGGCGGCGCCCGCCTGCGCGCGCTCCTCACAGCCCTCGCCCTGCGCGCCGGCGCCCCCGCCGCCGCGCCCGTCGCCGACCTGGCCGACGAGGTCTGGGGCGACGACCCGCCCCAGGACGCCCCCGCCGCCCTCCAGGCCCTCGTCGCCCGCCTGCGCCGCGCCCTCGGCTCCCGCGACAGCATCCGCACCGACCCCGCCGGCGGCTACCGCCTCGCCGCCGCCCGCGACGACGTCGACCTGCACCGCTTCACCCGGCTGGCCGCCCTCGGCGCCGAACAGCTGCGCACCGACCCCGCCACCGCCGCCGGCACCCTCCGCGAGGCCCTCGCCCTCTGGCGCGGCCCCGCCCTCGCCGACCTCCCCGAACCCGCCCGCACCGTCCACGCCGCCGCCCCCGAGGCCCGCCGCACCGCAGCCCTGCGCGACCGCGTCGAAGCCGACCTGCGCAGCGGCGCCACCGCCCCCGCCGCACTCCTCCCGGAGATCGAGGCACTGATCCGCGAGCACCCGTACGACGAGCCCCTGCGCGCCCTCCAGCTGCGCGCCCTGCGCTCCGCCGGCCGCCCCGCCGACGCCCTCGCCGCGTACGAACGCACCCGCCACGACCTCGCCGAAGGCCTCGGCACCGACCCCGGCCCGCAGCTTCGCGCCCTGCACGCCGAACTGCTCCGGCCCCCGCCGGCGCCGCCCGCGCCGCCGCGCGGCAACCTCCGCCCCCGCCTGACCTCCTTCGTCGGCCGCGAGCCCGAACTCGCCGCCCTCGCCGACGACCTGGCCCGGGTCCGCCTCGTCACCCTCACCGGCCCCGGCGGCTCCGGCAAGACCCGTCTCGCCGAGCACGCGGCCGCCGCCCGCCCGGCATCCGGCTGGCTCGTCGAACTCGCCCGCCTCGACCACCCCGCCGCCGTGCCCGGAGCCGTCCTCAGCGCCCTCGGCCTGCGCGAGAACAGCCTCGTCGCCCGCGAGAAGACCCCCGCCGACGACGACCCCACCACCCTCCTCGTCGAGTACTGCGCACACCGCAGCCTGCTCCTCGTCCTCGACAACTGCGAGCACGTCATCGGCGCCGCCGCCGAACTCGCCGAGAAGCTCCTCACCCACTGCCCCGGCGTCCGCATCCTGGCCACCAGCCGCGAACCCCTCGGCGTACCCGGCGAGTTCCTGCGCCCCCTCGAACCGCTCCCGCCCGGCCCCGCGCACCGCCTGTTCGTCGACCGCGCCACGGCCGCCCGCCCCGACTTCCGCCCCGGGGAGGACCCGGCCGCCGTCGCCGAGATCTGCGCCCGCCTCGACGGACTGCCGCTCGCCATCGAACTCGCCGCCGCCCGCCTGCGGCTGCTCACCCCGCGCCAGATCGCCGACCGCCTCGACGACCGCTTCCGCCTCCTGACCGGCGGCGCCCGCACCCTCCTGCCGCGCCAGCAGACCCTGCGGGCCGTCGTCGACTGGTCCTGGGACCTGCTCGACACCGCCGAACGCACCGTCCTCGCCCGGATGTCCGTCTTCGCAGGCGGCTGCGACCTGGACGCCGCCGAGGCCGTCTGCGGCGGCCCCGACGCCGACGTCGCCGACGTCGCCGGCGTCCTCGGCTCCCTCGTCGACAAATCCCTCGTCACCGCCGTCCCCGACCCCGACGGCATGCGCTACCGCATGCTGGAGACCATCCGCGAGTACGCCGCCGAACGCCTCGCCGCCACCGCCGACGACGCCCGGGCCACCACCCGCCGCCACACCGCCTACTACCTGGCCTTCGCCGAGCGCGCCGAACCCCTGCTGCGGTCCGCCGAGCAGCTCCCCTGGATCCGGCGCGTCGAGACCGAGCTCGACAACCTCCGCTCCGCCCTCCACCGCGCCGCGGTCGAGGACCCCGACCTGGAGACGGCCCAGCGGCTCCTGACCGCCCTCGCCTGGTTCCTGTGGCTGCGCAACTACCGCGCCGAGGGCGCCGAATGGACCGGCCGGATCCTCGACGCCACCCCCGCCGACCTCCCCGAGGGCTCGGCCGCGTACTGGCGGTCCATGCGCCTCAGGGTCCTCCACATGTTCCTGCTCACCGAGAGCAAGGGCGCCGCCGGCTTCCGCACGCCCGAGTTCGCCGCCGTCGCCGCCCGCCTCCGGGACGTCTTCCGCGAGGGCTCCCCGGAGACCACCCGCTTCCCCGGCATGCTCTGGCCCGCCACGTCCTTCCTCACCGGCGACGCCGCGGCGTTCCACCCCGACCTCTCCCGCTCCGTGGAGAACTGCCGCCGGCACGCCGGCGACTGGGAACTCGGCGTCACCCTCCTGATGCGCGCCCACACCGCCATCGACATGACCGGCGGCCTCGACGCCGTCGACGCCGACCTCGCCGAACTCCACGCGATCGCCCGCCGCTGCGGGGACCGCTGGATCCGCGCCCAGGTGGCCAGCGCCGCGGGGGAGGCCGCCCTCTCCCGCGGCCAGTACGACACCGCCCGCACCGAGTACGAGGAGTGCCTGCGCCTCGCCCGGGAGGTCGGCGCCCAGATCGAGGCGCCCCTGGCCCTCGCCCGCATCGCCGAGGCGGCGTACTGCACCGGGGACTACGACACCGCCGAACGGCTCCTCGCCGAAGCCGACCACGAGGCCGACCAGTACGGCGGGGTGTACGACATGAGCTCCTTCGCCCGGCTCCTGTCGGCGATGCTCGCCCTGCGGCGCGGCGACACCGACCGGGCCCGCACCGAGTGCGCCCGCGCCCGCGCCGACGCGGCGCAGATCAACCCGCCGCCGCAGCTCGCGGCGGGGCTGGACGTCGTCGAGGCCGCCCTCGCCGCCCGGGAGAAGGGACCGCAGGCGGGTCTGGACAGGATCGGGCCCGCCCTGTCGGAGGCGGTGGCCGCCCACTGCGCCGAACGCGTCCTGGCCTGCCTCGCCGAGGCGGCGGCCCTGTTCCTGGCCGGCGCCGGCCGGCCGGCCGCGAGCGCACGGGTCCTCGCGGCGGCCACCGGCTGGCGGGCCGACCATCCCCGCTCGGTGCCGGAGGAGGCCGTCCTGGAGGGGCTCCCGGCCCGCACCCGCGCCGCCCTCGGGGAGGCCGCCCACGCCGAGGCGCAGGCCCAGGGCCGCGGCCTGACCCCCGCCGAGGTCGCCGCCGAGGTGGCCCGGCACACCGCGCTCAGCGGCAGCTGATCACCCCGTCGGCCCAGCTCGCCAGCGTCGCCAGGTGCCCCTGCCCGGCCTGCTCCACCACCAGCCGCAGGGTCGAGCGCCCGGCCAGCGGCACCTCGACCGACGCCGGGGCTTCCCCGTACCCGAGCGCCTCCGAGCGCCACAGGCGCCGGCCGTCGGCGTAGACGGAGAACCGCAGCTTCCCGTCGGTCGGCAGGGACAGCCCGTCCACCCCGGCCCGCGCCGAGAAGGAGGTGCACTGCCGGTTGAGGGCGATCTCCACGGAGGAGCGGGAGTGGACGGTGATCCCCTGCCCGAACCGCCGGCCCCCGGCCACCAGCCCCCAGCGCTGCCACACCCAGCTGCTGCCCCAGGTGTCCAGCTCGGGACCGGTGTGCCGGCCCAGCGGCGCGTGCTCCAGCCGGGCCAGCGGGAACGCCTGCGCGGGCTGCGGGGACGGCGTGGGGTCCGGCCGGGACGCCGTGGGCGACGGCGTGGGCGCGGGCGTCGGCCGCGGGGACGGCGAAGCGGACGGCCCCGTCGGCGCCGGAGCCGGGGCGGCCTGCGACGGCGGGGCGGGCCGCGGCGCCGGCACGGACGGCGAGGCACTGCGCGCCGGCGGTACGGGGCCACCCGCCGCCGGCGCCGGATCCGCGGGCGGGGCCGGCTCGGGTAGGGCGGCCGCGGGCGCGGGCGCCCTGGGCACCACCGGCGCCACCGCACTGGGCGCCGGTCTCGCCTCCGGCTCGGGCTCGTCCCCGGTCAGGGCGAACACCACCCCGGCGGCCGCCGCGACCGCTATCCCGGCGGCGATGGCGGCCTTCGCCGGCAGCCCCAGCCCCTCCGAGACCAGCGCACCCCCGGCCCCACCGGCGGAACCAGCACCACCGGCCGCCCCACCAGCACCGGCAGCCCCACCGGCCCCCGCAACACCGGCACCGGCGGCACCACCCGCACCGACAGCCCCCGCAACACCGGCAGTCCCGGCAGCCCCGGCCCCCGCGGCCGACGACCCGCCGGCCGCCGCGGCGGCCACCCCCGCACCGCCGGCGGCGACGACCCCGCCGGCCACCACCCCGGCCGCCTTCGCCGCGTACCCGGCGGCGAACCACCCGATGACCGCGACCGGCAGCAGCGCGGGGATCCCCGCGTTCACGTCCTTGAGCTCCCCGGCGGCCAGCCGGCACCTCGCGCACTCCTCCAGGTGCCGCCGCAGCCCCCGCTCCGCCCGCATCCGCAGCCCGCCCCGGGCATAGGCGCCCAGCCGGTCCGCGTACTGCGCGCAGTCCCCGCCCGCACGCAGCGCGGAACTCACGTGCGCCTGGAGGTAGGCCTGCTTGAGGCCCTCCCGGGCCCGACTGGCCAGCACCGCCGTCGCATTGGCACTCAGCCCGAACAGCGGGGCGACCGCACTCGGCGGGGAGTCCTCGACCGTGGTGTGCCACAGCACGGCCTGCCACCGCTCCGGCAGGCTCCGGAAGGCCTGCACCGCGAGGGACCGCTCCGCCTCGTGCATCGCCCGGACGTCCGCGCCCAGTTCCAGCGTGTCGTCCCCGGACAGCCCGGCCGGCGCGCCGCCGCTCTCGCCCGCGGCCGCCTGCTCCGCGAACACCGCGAAGTCCTCGACCAGATGCTCCCGCCGGGCCGTCTTCGCCCAGGCCGCGGCGACCCGCCGCACGGTGGTCAGCAGATAGGCCCGCACCGACTGGTCCGGCCCCGCCCCGCCCCGCACCGCCTGGAGCGTCCGCGCGAACACCTCGGCGGTCAGGTCGTCGGCGGTGTGCCCGTCACGGCAGCAGCTGCGCGCATAGCGCCGTACTGCCTCGGCGTGTCGACGGAACAGCTCCTCGTAGGCGCCGTCGTCGCCGGCGCGCGTCCGGGCGACCAAGTCCCCGTCGGACGGGGGCAGCTCGGCGCCGCCCGACCCGGGAGCGGCGTGCCGTCGCCGTCCGGGCTCGCGCTGGGCCGGAACCTGCCGGGCGGGCAGGCTGCCCGCCGAGGCCTCGCCACTCGCGCCACCGGAAGACTCGTCCCGTCCGTCAACGCTCATCGCGGAAGCCCCCGCACGACACACTCAGACCGGTCCACCGACCCAGCGTGTCACACGGCACGGGCACCCCGGCCCGCCTTCCGCACGGTCCACCCGTCCGGGGACGGTCCGGCGGACCGCAGCACCGCTCCTCACCCGTCCGGGTGACCGGCGGTGCGGAGCGTCCCGTTGACCGGCCGGCGACCGGACCCGCCCGGGTCCGCCCGCCCGGCCCCCACCCCTGCGGGGGCCGGGCGGACCGTCATTACCGGCGGGCGCGCCGCCCCGTACGGCTCACGCCGTACGGGAACGCAGCCCCTCGAGCAGGATGTCCAGCAGCCGGGCCGAAGCCGCGGCCTGCTGCGCCGGGTCCGGCAGCGCGGGCGCGGCGGTCGCGATCACCAGCAGCACATCGGCCACCGTGACATCGGTCCGCAGCTCACCGGCCTCCCGCGCCCGGTCCACCAGCCGGCCGACGACCTCCAGCAGCGCACCCGCGCCCGCGTCCTCCGACGGCTCGTCCTCGACCGGGGTCCGCGAGCCCACGACACGCAGCTCCGGGGCCCCGCCCGCGACGGCCTGGCGCTGGTGCGGAACGCGCGCCGCGCCCTCGTCCTCGGCGCCGTCCTCCTCGGCCGCGCCGACCCGCAGCACCTGCGGCGGCAGCAGCCGGCCCGCGCCCGAGGCCACGGAGGTGCGCAGGAAGCGCGACAGCGCCTGCCACGGCTCCTCCTCCTGGCCCAGAGCGGACTTCGCCTGCTCCGTCAGCCGGGCGGTCTCCTCCTCGGCTATGCGCCGGACCAGCACGTCCTTGCTGGGGAACCGCCGGTAGACGGTCCCGACGCCGACCCGCGCGCGCCGCGCGACGTCCTCCATCGGGGCCCCGTAGCCCAGTTCCCCGAAGACCTCGCGCGCGGCGCGCAGGACGTGTTCGAGGTTGCGCTGGGCATCGACGCGCAGGGGCGTCGAACGGCCGGTGCCGTGGGTGGTCGTGCCCGCGATCACACGGCCGCCGCTCTCTGCGGACAGAGCGGTGACAGAACCATGGAAATCGGAAATATGCATATGTATCCCCCGGTAATCATTTGTCTCCCCCCGGAGACACTCCCCGCCTTCGCGTCGAGAGGGGGCCACGGTCATGAGGGCCCTGGTCCTACTCCTCGACGAGATACGAACATAGTTGAGCCAGAGTCAATTCAGAAGAGGCAGCCCCCGACGGAGCACCGCCCGATCGGAGCATTCACCCCCACTTTTCCGCCACAAGCCTCCGGAATCACCCCTTCCGTGCGGCCTGACCTGCGAACTTCTCACACCCTCCGGCCTCCTCGACAGCCCCGCCCCGCCCTCCCCACCGGTCACACAATCTGTCGGGCCTGTGGACAAACTCCCGGCCACGTTGCGTCATGGGATGGTGAAGGCTGCTAACTCGCGGGGCGACGCCCCCGGTACCCCGCCCCGCACGCGCATCCTCGTCATCGGCGGCGGATACGTCGGCATGTACACCGCCCTGCACCTCCAGCGGAAGCTCAGATCCGGCGAGGCCGAGGTCACCGTGGTGACCCCCGAGCCCTACATGACGTACCAGCCCTTCCTCCCGGAAGCCGCCGCCGGCGCGATCTCCCCGCGCCACGTCGTCATCCCCCTGCGCCGCGTCCTCGACCGCTGCCGCATCGTCATCGGCCAGGCCCAGCGGATCGACCACGCCAAACGCACCGCGACCGTCACCACCCTCGCCACCCCCGACGAGGGCACCGGCGACCTGGAGATCGAGTACGACGAACTCGTCCTCGCCCCCGGATCCGTCTCCCGCACCCTCCCCGTCCCCGGCCTCGCCGACTACGGCATCGGGTTCAAGACCCTGGAAGAGGCCATCGGCCTGCGCAACCACGTCATCGAACAGATGGACATCGCCTCCTCCACCCGCGACCCCGCGATCCGCGACGCCGCCCTCACCTTCGTCTTCGTCGGCGGCGGCTTCGCCGGCGTCGAGGCACTCGGCGAACTGGAGGACATGGCCCGCTACGCGGCCCGGTACTACCGCAACATCAAAGCCGAGGACATGAAATGGGTGCTGGTCGAGGCCAGCGACCGGATCCTCCCCGAGGTCGGCCCCGAAATGGGCGTCTACACCGTCCGCGAACTGCGCCGCCGCAACATCGACGTCCGCCTGGAGACCCGCCTCGACTCCTGCGAGAACCGCGTCGCCGTCCTCAGCGACGGCTCCCGCTTCCCCACCCGCACCCTCGTCTGGACCGCCGGCGTCAAGCCCCACCCCCTGCTCGCC
This sequence comes from Streptomyces sp. NPDC096136, assembly GCF_044763325.1. NCBI lineage: Bacteria > Bacillati > Actinomycetota > Actinomycetes > Kitasatosporales > Streptomycetaceae > Streptomyces > Streptomyces sp. NPDC096136. The sequence goes on from NZ_JBIWFZ010000005.1 coordinate 543,669, forward strand.
GCCACCGACCTCCCCAGGAACGAACGCGGCCGCCTGCGCTGCACCGCCTTCCTGACCGTCGACGGCGTCGAACACGCCTGGGCCGCCGGAGACGCCGCCGCCGTCCCCGACATCACGGCCGAAGAACCCGGCCGCGAATGCGCCCCCAACGCCCAGCACGCCGTCCGCCAGGCCAAACAGCTCGCCGACAACCTCATCGCCGCCCTCCGCGACGAGGCCCTCACCGAATACGCGCACAAATACGCGGGCTCCGTCGCCTCCCTCGGCCTCCACAAGGGCGTCGCCCACGTCTACGGACGCAAGCTCAAGGGCTACCCCGCCTGGTTCATGCACCGCACCTACCACCTCAGCCGCGTCCCCACCTTCAACCGCAAGATGCGCGTCCTCGCCGAATGGACCCTCGCCGGACTCTTCACCCGCGAGATCGTCTCCCTCGGATCACTCGAACACCCCAGGGCAGAATTCGAACTCGCCGCCGGTGGAGGCCCCAAGCCCCCACCCCCGCACCCCGCCCCCAAGCCCCCGGAAGACAGCGAGGGCTGACGTTGTCAGTGCGGTCCGCCACACTGGACGTGTGACCATAGGTGGGCTCACACCTGCACAGAGTGACGCCCCACGGAGTGACCAGCAGCAAGCGACCGACCACACGGGGCACCTCCCGGCACCACCGGGAGGAGACACCGCGACCACTTGCGACACCACGAGGCCTGAACGCAGTGAACTTCACGCGATGGAGCGCCCGGTTTCCCGGAACGCAGCGCCGCGCCGCCGCCCGGAACGAGCACGCCGCAGCCCAGGCCAAACGGGGTGAGGGCTCCGTCCCGGCAGCCCGCGGCGCCGCCCCGCACCCCGTCACGCCCACCGACGGCAGCCCCACCGACGCCACCGTCTCCGGCACCGGCACCGCCCCGCTCCCCGCCGTACCCGCCCTCGACGAGCTCTCCGCGCAGGAGGTCCTCGGACTCCTCCCCGCCCTCGTCGCCCTCGTCCACGGCCCCGAGCACCGCGTCGCCTACGTCAACGACGCCTACACCGCCGGCTTCGGCCCCCGCACCACCGGCACCCCCGCCCACCTCGCCCTCCCCGAACTCGGCGAGCTCGGCCTCCTCCCGCTCCTCGACCAGGTCCAGCGCAGCGGCAGACCCCGCACCGCCAAGAACCGCCAGGCCCCCGGCGGCGGCAGCTCCTACACCGTCACCTGCACCCCCGTGCAGTTCCCCAAGGCCGACGCCGACGGCCGCCCCGACCCCCACCACGCCGGCATCCTGGTCCACCTCGCCGACGTCACCGACCACGCCGAAGCCGTCGACCGCCTCCGCGCCAGCGAACGCCGCCAGCGCGAAGCCGCCGTCACCCTCCAGCGCTCCCTCCTCCCACAGGAACTGGAACAGCCCGACGACCTCCGCATCGCCGCCACCTACCAGCCCGGCGGCACCGAAGCCGCCGTCGGCGGGGACTGGTACGACGTCATCACCCTCGGCGCCGGCCGCACCGCCCTCGTCATCGGCGACGTCATGGGCCGCGGGGTCCGCGCCGCCGCCGTCATGGGCCAGCTGCGCACCGCCGTCCGCGCCTACGCCCGCCTCGACCTGCCCCCGCACGAGGTCCTGCAGCTCCTCGACGGCCTCGCCGCCGAGATCGACGCCAGCCAGATCGCCACCTGTGTCTACGCCGTCCACGACCCCAACGAAGGCCTCCTCGCCTACGCCTCCGCCGGCCACCTCCCGATCCTCGTCCGCGACGAGGACGGCACCGTCCGACGCGCCGCCGACCCCACCGGCCCCCCGCTCGGCACCGGCGGCTGGCTCCACACCTCCGGCACCATCGCCCTCGGCCCCGGCTCCACCGCCGTCCTCTACACCGACGGCCTCGTCGAACGCCGAGGCGAGGACATCGACGAAGGCGTCTCCGCCCTCGAACGCGCCCTCGCCGGAGCCCAGGGCACCCCCGCGATCATCTGCGACCGCCTGATGCGCGCCCTCGGCGTGGACGCCGACCACGACGACGACGTCGCCGTCATGGTCCTCCAGCAGCCCGCCCGCACCGGAGCCGACGCCGAGCTCTTCCACAACGCCGCCCTGGAACTCCTCGGCGGCGTCGAGGCCGCCCCGCGCGCCCGCGCCTTCGCCCAGGGCGTCCTCACCTCCTGGCGCTTCCCCGTCGAGCTCTGCGACCTCGGCGTCCTCGCCGCCAGCGAACTCGTCGCGAACTCCCTCCAGCACGGCACCCCGCCCATGCGCCTGCGCCTGCGCCGTACCGACCGCCGCCTGATCGTCGAGGTCACCGACGGGGACGACCACCTCCCGCGCCGCCGCCGCGCCGAACCCGCCGACGAGACCGGCCGCGGCATCTCGATCGTCGCCACCATCGCCTCGGCCTGGGGCTCCCGCCGCACCCCCGGCGGCGGCAAGGCCGTCTGGTGCGAGTTCGCCCTCCCCGACGCATAGCCCGCGACAACGGCGGAGGCCCCGGTCCACCCGGACCGGGGCCTCCGCCACACCTGCTCGTTCCTACGCGGACACCCGCTCCGCCCGCTGCTCCGCCCGCTCCGCACCCCGGGCGGCGGCCACCGGCCCCTGCGCCACGACCCGGCCGCTCAGCAGCGACGGGTTGTCCTGCACCGGGGTCAGCTGCCTGCCGAGCCGCAGGGCCAGCCCAGCGATCCCCAGCGAGACCAGCACGAAGATCCCGACGTACAGCATCGGCGCACCCGCACCCAGCGGCACGCCCAGCGGCCCCAGCGCCAGGGCCATCTGCTTGACCAGCGCGAAAGCCGAGTTGTACTGCCCGACCGAGCCCTCCGGAGCCAGATCGGCCACCAGCGGGGCCAGCGTCGGCGACAGCATCGCCTCACCGATCCCGAAGAGCGCGTACGTGCTCACGAACGCGGCGGCGGCCATCGTCGCGCTGCCGTGCCCCAGCCCGGAGAACCCGGCGATCAGCCACGCACCGGTCCAGATCAGCCCGACCAGCGCGATGACCCGCGACCGGCGGCGCTTCTCGACCAGCTTCAGCACCACGAACTGCGCCACGACGATCGCACCCGTGTTGGCGGCCAGCGCGAACCCCAGCGTGGACGGGGAGATCCCCGCGGCCTCCGTACCGAACGCGGCCAGACCCGACTCGAACTGTCCGTAACAGGCGAAGAAGAGCACGAAGCCCAGGAGGCACAGCTGCACCATGGCCTGGTGGCGCAGGAGCCGCTTCCAGCCGCCGCCGGCCGCCCGGGACGGGTCCTTGGGCAGCGCGTCCTTGATGCTCGGCGCCTGCGGCATCCGCACGGTGGCGATCACCCCGGCCAGCACCAGGAACATCACGGCCTCGATGCCGAACAGCAGGGTGAAGCTCCCGGGCCGGGTGACGTCGACGATCTGGCCGCCGGCGAGACCGCCGATGCCCAGGCCCAGGTTCTGCATGAAGAACTGGAGGGCGAAGGCGCGCGTCCGGGTCGACGGCGTCGAGCACCACACGATCATCGTGGCCAGCGCCGGCTGCATCACGGCCTGCCCGGCACCGAGCGCCAGGGCGGACAGCAGGATCGGCACGACGCCGGTGGAGAGCCCGAGGGAGAGCGCACCCGCGGAGGCGGCCACGGCCGCACCCATGACCACGGGTACCGGACCGCGCCGGTCGATGACCCGGCCGGTGAAGGGCAGTGCGACGAGAGCACCCAGGGCGAACGCCACGAACGCGCTCGTGGCGGCCATGGAGCCCAGCCCCCGCACCTGCGCCACATAGATGTAGAGGAACGGAACCGTGAAGCCGATGCCGAACGCGGTCAGCGCGTTGCCGGCCTGGATCCGCCGCATCGCAGCGCCCATCACCTTGGTCACTTCTCACCTGCCCTGATAGCTAAAGCCTGAAGACTTCATACCTAAAGTTCGATGGTTAACTCTACACATCGAAGGAGTTAGACGCCAACGAGTTCATGGGATACTTCGGACCATGGCTGACACCCCCGACGGCGCGACGCCGGTCCATGAGCCGAGCCTCGACGAGCAGATCGCCGTCTACCAGCGCGAATTCCGCGACCTGGACCCCCAGGTGGAGAAGGTCGTCTCGGCCCTCAGCCGCCTGAACCGCCGCATGAACGTCGCGTACGGCCGCCAGACGGCCGCCCTCGGCATCAGCAACGCGGAGTGGGAGGTCCTGAAGGCCCTCGTCCTCTCGGGCGCCCCGTACCGGATGGGCCCGAGCGAGCTCGCGAAGCAGCTGGGCCTGACGCCGGCGGCCATGACCCACCGGATCGACCGGATGACGGCCGAGGGCCTGGTCACCCGGGAGCGGGACGAGTCCAACCGGGTCCGCGTGATCGTGGAGCTGACGGACGAGGGCCGCAGCAAGTGGCTGGACGCGATGCGCGCGGCGACGGTGTTCGAGGAGGACCTGCTCCAGGACCTCTCCACGGCGGAGCGCGGGGTCCTGGGGGACATGCTCACCCGGGTCCTGGACCGCGTGGAGGACCTCCAGCCCCGCACCTGACCGGCCCCCGACGGGGCCTGACCTCCCGGGTTGACACGCCCCCCACGGATCCGTAAGGTTCTTCGAGTTGCCCCAGCGCCGGAAGGTTCTGAGGTCAACGAATCCGCCGCCTCGTCGCGGCAACCTACTCAGCACGATCTCCCCACCGGGAACGAATTCGGCATGTCCGAATTCATTTCCGAAGGCCCGATTATCGGTTGCCGGGAAAATCCGCTAGAGTTCAGGAGTCGGAAGGGCCCAACAGCCCGGAAGACAAGCCCCGCTGACTGGGGGTCAGGCCCGAAAGGATCTGATAGAGTCGGAAACGCAGGAAAGAACGAAAGCCCGGAGGAAAGCCCGAGAGGGTGAGTACAAAGGAAGCGTCCGTTCCTTGAGAACTCAAC
>NZ_JBIWFZ010000006.1:0-458193 GCF_044763325.1 Streptomyces sp. NPDC096136
CCGCCCGCCCCCCCCCCCCCCCCGTGGGGGCACCCCGGGGCCCCCCCCCGGGGGTGGGGGGGGCGCCCCGCCGGGGGGGCCCTATTTTGCCCGGCCAAAAAACGGCGCCCCCCGGCAATGCCTGTGCTTCGCCCGCGCCGGGAGGGGACCGTCCGGCCGGTCAGCGCAGGCGTGAAAGTCGCAGCGCGGCCTCGCTCCGCACCTCGGGGTCCGGGTCCGACGATGCCAGCGCGCGCAGTTGCGTGATCAGCTCGTCGCCGTCTTCTCCGGTCGCCCAGCGCGGGTCACAGTCGAGTTCCGCCGCGAGCTGATCAGCGGTCCCCTCGCCGCAGGCAACCGCACGGGCCGAGAGCACGGCACGCAGGCCGGCCAGATCCCTCCGGGCCAGCAGGGCCGTCGCGGTATCCGAGGTCACGCCGGTGTCCTCACCGTCCAGGAGGAGACGGTGCAGGACACCGGCGACGCTCTTGATCCGAGGCACTGCCGCCAGCCGTCGTCCTGCGGCGGCTCTCACGGACCAGGCCGGAGATTGCGCCGCGGCGATCCAGTCATCAAGCCCTTGGCCCACGAAGTCTTCCACGGCATCAGGCTCCCAGAGGGACGTCTCGATCAAGTAGGGGGTGCACTGGCCGAGGGCGAGCCGATGCGTGCCCGGACTTTTGTCCGCGGACAAAAGTCCGGGCACGCATCGGGGGCCAGGACCGCGGCCCCGGGGGACCGGTACTCGTCGGCGACCGCCCGAAGCCCATCCACGCCCACTGGGGTGTGTGGGGTCACTGGACGTTTTCTGGCGCCGGCCGGTGGCCTCGGCCGTGCAGGTCGGCCGGCGGATCACTGCCGAGGTGACGGCCGTCGACCTCCATCAGAGGCGTGCCTGGCTGTCGATGGCAGCGGCGGAGAATCCTGAGCTCTGGGCGTTCCTGATGTCCCTCCGAGCCGGAGAGCTGCTGTCCGGCAGGGTCGCGCGGATCGAGCCGTTCGGTGTGTTCGTGGCGCTGGACGACGGCCCTGCCCACCCCGTCTACCCCGGCGTCGGGTTCATCACGATCCCCGAGCTGTCATGGCAGCGCTTCGAGGCGGCTACGGACGTGGTTCAGGTGGGGCAGCAGATCTCGTGCACGTTCCTCGCCGCCGACACCACGAACGGGGAGGCCCGGCTGTCCCTGCGGGCCACGCAGCCGGACCCCTTCCAGGCCTTCGCCGACGCCACCGCAGTGGGGGAGAGGATCCGAGGACGCGTCACCCAGCTGGTCCCGTTCGGAGCCTTCGTTCGGGTCGCCGACGGCATCGAGGGGCTGGTCCACCTCCGGGACCTCGCACCGGTACCCGTCGAATCCCCGGAAGAGATCGTCCGGGTCGGGGACGAGATCACGGTCGTCGCCCTGGCAGTGGACCGTTCACGACGCAGGCTCTCCCTCTCCCGCCGACATGCCCTGCGGCCTCCGTAGACCCGCCGGCCGGGTCGCGCCCCAGCCAGGGCCCGGACCGGCCGATGCCCCTGACTTTTGTCCGCGGACAAAAGTCAGGGGCATCGAGGACTGCGCGGTGGGATCTCGGCCACTGTGCCTGGACGCTCACCGGCATCGTTGTACGAGGAGGAAGTGGAACGCCAGGCCCGTCGCGGGGAGAGGTCCTGCGCGCAGGAGTGGGCGCAGGTGCTCGGGGACAGGGGCGGCAGGAGGAGGCGCTGGACGTCCTCGCCCCGTACGTCGCCAAGGGCCGGTGGCCGGGCGCCCGGGCCGAAGTGGAGCTGCTGGAGTGCTGGGGACGGGGAGGAGGAGGCGATCGCCCGGGCTCGACCGTCCGCGCGCAGCGGGGGATTCAAGCTGGAGCTGCTCGCCCGCCTACTCGCCCGCCCTGCTCCTGGCCGCCCGGATCCCCGCCGGGCACCGGTGCGAGGAAGCGTGGTGCTGCCGGGGCCTCGATCCGGATATGGCCATCGGCCTGCTCGCCGCAGTCCGCGAACGTCAGGGCCGCTTCGACGAGGCGATCGCCCTGCTGCCCACCCGGCAGTTCAGCTCCGTCGACGACCGGGACCAGCTGGCCGACCTGCTGGCGAGGCAGGACCGGATCGAGGAGCTGCGCGTCGACGCCGACTCGGAGCCCCACGGCCATGCCGCTCGACGCGTCGCCGAGCTGCTGGAGGAGCGCGGCGACGTGGACGCCGCCACCGCCGTGTACCGGCAGCCGGACGACTCACGACGGGACCGGGTCCATACGGCGGTGGCACTGGCCGGGCTCCTGGCCCGCCGGCACCGGGCCGACGAGGCGATCGAGGTCATGCGCACCCTCGCGGATTCCCTCGACGGTACGGACGACCGGCTCGTCGACACGCTCTGCACCCTGCACGCCGACCACGGCCGCGCAGCCGACGGTTTGGCCTACCTCGACGCCCTTTCCGTACGCCGTGGCGGCGGCCGGGAGGAGTGGGAGTTCCTCAGGCTCCGGCTGAGGCTCATGGCCACCTGCGGCCTGCTCGACGAGGGGAGAGGGCTGGCACGAGGGCACCAGGAGGGCGGCACGTGCTTTGCGGCCTGGCCCCTCTCCTCCCGCCTCCTCGCCGAGTCGGGTCGGGCCGGATCCAGGAGGCAGTCGCCGTCCTGGAACCCCGTGGCTCCGCCCGCCCCCACCCCCCTGGCCGGGCACCTCATCGCGCTCGGCCGGGTCGAGGAAGCCCTTCAGCTCCTCCAGCGGTGCGAGCCCAAGCCGTTCGTGCCGCTCTGGTCAGGCACCTTCGAGGCCGATCCACAGCACCGACACCGCAGTGCCGCCGGGGGCCGACTTTTGTCCGCGGACAAAAGTCGGCCCCCCATTCCGTCTTCCTCGACCAGGTCGTCTCAGGGGTGGGGGAGGGGCAGACCGGTCGTGGCGGTGCCGCCCACGCGGATCCGGGGGCCCGACGGTCCCGGGTGGGCCGTGGCGGTGATCGTGGCGGGGCTGCCGACCGCGTCGCCCATGTCGACGGCGATCTCTCTGACGCCCTGCCCGGCCAGGTGGGCGGCCAGGCAGGCGGTGCTGTTGGCGTTGGCTATGTCCTCCGGGACACCGATGGACGGTGCGAACATCCGGGCCGCCAGCGTGCCGGCGGGGGAGGGCGGCGAGTAGACGTACGCGCCGAGCAGGCCCGCACGGTCGCAGGCGTCACGGAGCCGTTCGAGGTCCGGCACCAGAGCCGCGAGCGCGGCACGGTCGGTGACGGGCACCAGCAGGCGCTCGCGTCCCACCCCCGCCACCCGCACTTCGGGACCGGCCGCGTCCGCGGCGATACCCAGCGCGGGAAGGACGGAGGCCCGCTCGGTCGAGGTCGGCCGGCGCAGGCTGACGGGGCCGGGATCGAAGGACGCGGCCGTACTCGCTCCGTCGCGCACGGCCCAGCCGTCGAAGACGCGCACGGCCGTGTGGAACGTGGCCCGGTGGCTCCCCTCGGTCTCGGCCCGGGCCGCGAGGAAGGCCAGCGCGGCGACCGTGCCGTGGCCGCAGGCGGGTAGCTCGCCCCGGGAGGTGAAGAAGCGCATGCGGACAGAAGGGGAGGGCTGGTGCGTCACCCCGTCCCTGCCGACTCGGAGGAAGACGGCGTGCGAGGTCCCGTGCTCCACCGGCACGCGTCGGCGATCCCCATCGCTCAGCCGGTCCTCGTCCAGCACCACCGCGGTGGGGCTGCCGCCGACGCCGTCGCGCAGACAGGCATGGACGATCACGGCAGTCGGGTCGGGTCCGGCCATCCTGATGCTTTCTCTCCGCTCCGTGCCACGGCTGGCACGGAGTAGCCCTGCCCATCGGGCCGGCGCCGACACCTCCTCGAACCGGACGGGGGAGCGGGCCGGACGAGCCCGGTCAGGTGAGCTTGAAGAAGAGCGTGTCCTGGGTGTACCAGTCGACCTTCTCCGTGGCGAACGCCCATTCCTCGTGCTCGAAGTCGAGCTTGTCGATGAGTACCTGTACGTCGAAACGGAAGTCGGGATCCATCTGGTCGAGGACGGCCCGGTAGGCATCCGCGGCGGGCTTCGCCTTGGCCAGCGGCAGGTGGCCTATCGCGGGATATCCGTCCACGGATCCCGGGACGAAGGGGAACCCGTCGGGCAGCTCGCTGTACAGGTAGCCCTGGGGGAGGAGGTCCGGGGGCACGCCGAGGCGGCGCATCTCGTCGTCGACCAGGCCGAAGAACGTGGCGGGCTTGGAGTAGGTGCCCAGGTGGGAGGGGTCGGAGGCGTTGCGGTCGATGATGTGCTGGAGCGCGGCGTTGTAGGCGTTGCCGGCACACTCCGCGTCCGAGTCGGTGTGTCCGGCCAGGAGGTGCTCCAGGGCCTCGGGAACGGTCAGGCCCCAATCGACGCCCTGGTCGTCCAGATCGTCCTGATGGACGCGGGCATCCCGGCGCATGCCGTCGAGGCGGCGCGACTGGTCGTCCGTGAGACGGCCGTTGCTCCCGAGGAAGGCCAGGACGTCGGCCTTGTCGGCGGTGGAGTAGGCGATGTTGTGACTCATGATCACCATGATGCCGACCGGCACTGACATCAGCCGGAGCAGCCCGGTGCATCCCCCTCGACTTTTGTCCGCGGACAAAAGTCGGGTCGGGCCGACGGCGCCCGGGCCCTAGCCTGGAGCGGTGATGGCGACCTCAGCGATACTCGGCCAGTTCGACCTCTGCGCGAACCGGTCGGCCTTCCCCGACCTGGACAACGGCTACTCCTACCCCGTCGACGCACGGATCCACCTGTTCGGCGACGCCACGCGCTGGGCCGTGGTCGCCGAACTGCTCGGCTACGACCCGCGCATGGGCAACCTCGTCGACGTCGTGCACCGCTTCGGGAACTGCCTTACGAGCGGCGAGCCCGGGTACGGCGCCTTCCTGGAGCGGGTGGAGAACATGGAGGAGATCGATCCGCTGGGCGTCGAGGAGTACGGGGGAGGGGCGCCGGTGATCGTCCGCGGCACGCCCCTGACAGCCGCCGCCGACGCCGGCACCCCGCTGCAGGACCTGTTCCGGCTGCTGGCACCCGCGCACCGGGAACTCCTCCTGGCCGACGCGACGGAGCTGCGGGCGGGCCTTCCCGCCGACCTGCCGGAGCTGCTGCGGCTGGACGAGTGGAACCAGCCGGAGGACTTCTGGGAGACCAGGCCCAGCGAGCACGAGACCTTCCGGATGCTCGCCGAGGTACTGGATTCCGGGGACCCGACCCGCTACCGGCCGACACTCCCGCCCAACACCCACTGGTCCCATTGGCCGGACGCCGGCACCCTGTGACGTTCCACGGGACCGGGTGCGGCTGCCCGCCTCGCGACGGGGACCCCCGGCGGGGGAACCGCTCGAAGGCCCCGAGCACCTGGACGCGGGTCGTGTCGCCGCCCAGGCGGCCCGCATCGCCGACGACGACCACCTCCACGTAGGCCGGGCAGCCGCTCGACGACAGGAATCGGTCAGGCCGGCTCCGGAGCGGCCTCTGCGTCGCGCCGGATCGTCTCAGACCGTTCCCCCACCGGCGGTTCCTTCGGGTGCACCACCAGTTCGGCGCTGCGACGGCGGGTCCAGCGGGCGGCTGGGGAGTCCGGACCCTGGGTTTCGGTGAGGGCGGCCAGCAGGGCGGGGGCGGTGTCCTGGGCTTCGAGGGGTGGGAGGGTGCGCCAGAGGCTGTACGTGCGGCGGGCGGCGGATTCGGTGTCGGGGGAGTCGGGGCCGTGGAGCCGAGCACGCAGACGGAGGGTGTGGAGGTACCAGTCCAGGGCCTCGGCCGGGCGGCCGGTCAGATCGGTGAGATAGCCCCGGACTTCGCGTACCTGGATCGTGTCGAGATGGATCTCGCCGTGAAGGGCGGTCGTGGTGGCGTCGAGTTCCTCGGCCAGGGCCAGTGCCTTCTCGTGCAGGCCTGCCGCCGCGGCATCCTGGATCGCGGCCAGGGGAGAGGGGGCGGGTGGTGTCGGTGGCTGGTCGGGCTCGGAGCCGGTCCAGAACGCGGGGCTGGCGATGCCCCACGGATGGTAGAGGTCGGGTGAGTCCGTCATCTGCGTGGTTCCCGTCGGGGTGTGCTCGTCTCGGGTCACCAGTTCACGACCCTGCGGATTCCGGTCACTTTGGTCATGTAGTTGGTGGAGTTGCGCCAGCTGTCGTACGTGACGATGCGCGTCTGGACGCCGGTGCGCGGAGCCTCGATGACGAAGCCGTTGCCCGCCCCGCCGATGAACATGCCGACGTGACCGGGGGAGGACTCGCTGCCGTCGCTGCCGGGGTTGAACACCAGGTCGCCGGGTTTGGGATGGTCGAGGTCGACATGGTTCGGCAGGTTGATCTGATCGTAGGTGACCCTCGGAATGTCGATGCCGGCGGCCTTGTAGGCCTGCTGCATGAGTGAGGAGCAGTCGCACCACTGGTCCGGGTCCTGGCCGTGGGGGTTGGTGCAGTCCCCGCCGAGGTGGTACCAGCCGCCCTTCTGCTGGAGGGCCCATGCCACGGCGGTGCGGACCTGGGGAGGCGTGTTGGCGGGGAGATCGAAGCCAGGGGGCAGGTCCACCGCACCGCCGGGTGTCATTTCGGTGTACTGGACGGACTTCTCCATGATCGCCTTGACGTAGTCGTACGTCTGCCCGCCCGCGAAGGAGGCCGGTGGGACGCCGTGGTACTTCTCCACCCCGCCCCAGCCGGCGTTGTACCCGGCCAGGGCCAGTTCGATGGGGGAGCCGCTGTAATCGGGGTGCTGTTTGGCGGTCCTGAGGAGGTCGCACATCATCCTGCCCTGGGAGGGGATGGCGTCCTTGGGGTCCATGACGTCTTTGTCGCCGTCACCGTCGATTCCCTCGGTGGCCCATGTACTGGGGATGAACTGCGAGATGCCGTAGGCGATCGGCGCGCCGGTGGCGGGGTCGCGGGAGACGGCGTCGGGCTTGAACGTGGACTCGGCCCAGATCTGGGCGGCGAGGATGGCCGGCGGCAGGCCCTGGTCGCAGTGTGCTGCCGCGTCGAGGATGCGTTGCGCGTACTGGGGCGGGACGCCGTCCGCTCCACCGATCTTGAGGCTGCTCGCGGTCGGCCAGCTGCCGCCGGCTCCGCGGTTCCCGTCGTCGGCGAGCACGGCGACCAGCATTACCGTGCCGAGCCCGATCGCCACAGGGGTGGCGACGATTCCCGCTGCGGCAGCGGCGATCCACTTCTTAGACGCCACGTGTCTCCCCCCGGTTCCCCATCCCGCCCGTGCCCCGGCGGCCACCCCATCGTTTGCTCCATCAAAGAAGGTTTCGGCCTGGCTCGAACAGGTCGGTGAGCGGGCCGGCTTCTGTGATGGTGCGTGACACTATGCCACCTCCACTGCGTGGTGAGGTTGGTGGATACTTCTGCTGGTCTGTCAGATGTGCTAGGTAGGGTGTTGGTGCTCGGGACTTCTGTTGTTCGAGTGTGCAAAATTTGCGTAAGCAAGCATTTGCTGCGCTTCTCTGGGGGGATTAATGCGGAAACGTCCAGAATTCCTGGGCGTGCTGCCTGCCGATGTCCGGCTGACGGTGCCGGTACTGGCGCCGACGGGTGGGGCCGGACGGTCGACGCTCGCCTTCCTGCTCGCGACCGAACTGGCCGCCGCGGGCGACACGGTGGTACTCGACACCACCCCTCGGCTGGCCTCGCCCTGGCCTGCGTGGACCACGGGTCCGGCTGGTGGCGGCCTGTCCGCACTTGCGCCCGCGGAGCCCGCCTCCAGAGGTACGCTCCGCTTGCGCCGTGATGGGCGGCCCGGCGGGCGCGTGGGATCTCCTGACCGACGGCCGGGAGTGGAGCGCCCCTCCTCTCGACCTTCCCTCGGACCCCGCCGCGTGGTACCAACTCGCCGCAATCGGCGGCTGGCAGGCGGTGGTGGCCGACACGACGCACCCCGTGACCCACGACCTGCTCACCGCGCGCTGCGCCGGCCTGCCCGGACAGACCCGGACCTGGCTCTCCCTCCCGTACGCGGTGCCCGTCCTGTGCGCGGCGGCCTCGGCCGAGGGCGTCCAGGCGCTCCAGCAGGCCGTCATGGCGATGTCGGCGGAGAACCTGCCGCTCCACCGGGTGGTCGCGGTGCTCGTCGCCACCGGCGACGGACGGCTGCCCCCGGTCGTCCGCGCCGCCGCCACGATGCTCTCCGGCCGGACGGCCGAAGTCGTCCACCTGCCGTACGACACCACCCTGCGGGCCAACGGCCTGCGCTCGGGACGTGTCCACGCCCGCACCCGGCAGGCGGCGGCCCGCATCGCCGCCGCCGTCCTGTCCGCGGCCCACGAATCCTGGGGCTCTCCGCTCCCGCCGGCCCCGCAGCCGGCGGTCCTGCGCCCCGTATCCCCTGCATTTCCTGCCTAAGAGGTATCTCCCCATGAGCATGATCACTTTCGTTCTCGCCGACGACGTCGTCCCGAAGTTCACGCCCACGGTCCCCACCGAGCTGAACACTGCCGTGAGTACGGTCCTGGGCTGGACCGCCGGTGTGGGCCTCGCGGTCGCGGTCCTGGGCGGCCTCCTGTCCTGGGCGGCCATCGCCGTCGGCCACAACAGCGCCAACGCGCAGCTCGCCGCCCCCGGCAAGACAGGCGTGCTGGCCTCGCTGATCGGGGCCGGAGGCATCGGCGCGACCTCGGCCCTGGTGCTGATGGCGTACAACCTGATCGGCAACAAGTGAGCTCCGGGGCCGACCGGAAGACGCGCCGGGCCCGGCTGACCCTCGCCGGCCTGGGAGTGCTCGCGGCGGCGGTGCTCGTCGGCGGCGGGTACGCGGCAGCGGTGCTGCTGAACGACGGCGGCGGATCTGGGACTCCCGCTGCGGGTGCCGCAGCTTCGGGAGCCCCCGGGAAGGCCCCTTCGGGCGCGCCGTCGATGTCGGCGCCCGGGAAGCAAGGACCGAAGACGCCGGAGACGGGCTTCAAGATGGTCCTGGACAAGCCGAAGGACCACGCCAACGGCGTGGCCACGGGATTCGCTCCCTCACCTACTGGGGCCATCAGTGCGGCGGTGTACTGGTGGGAGGAGTACGCCTGGCTGGATGACCAGAAGGCGCGGCAGCAGCTGGAGGCTGTGGTCTCGCCCGACTCGAAGGGCTACATCGACCAGCAGGTCTCCGAAGTGCGCAAGCTGCGGGAGGGGATCGGGCTCCCGCCCTCGGGCGGCACCCCGTCGGGCATCACTTTCACCACGTCGGTCATTGCGGAACGTACATACTCGCTGCCGGTGGAGGGAGAGAAGCCTGGTGCCGTCGTTGAGGTTTGGCTGACCTACGACCGGTACGCGACGGGACCGAATGGACAGCCTGACGAAAAGCCGCTGAAGAACCAGCTCACCAACGTGATTCTGCGCTGGCAGAACGGGATGTGGCGAATCACCAACCAGCCGGACTACGTGAAGCACTCGAACTACCCCATGACGTACTCCCCCGGGTCCGCGACTGCCTGGCTCGACGGGTGGAGGCAGGTCCAGCATGCAGGCTAAGGCTTCATTGCTTCTCCTGGCGCGGGCTCTGCTGGTTCTGGTCGCGACGTTGCTGTGTGCTCTGGGCGCGTTCTCGGCGCCGGCCGTGGCGGACGAAAGGCCGGGCAAGTCTGAATGGTATTCCAATGTTGGCCCACCCCAGCCGATTCCAGACGATTTCCAGGCGAGTGCCGACGGGGAAATCGGGATCGACGAACAAGGGCACTACTGCTACGCAGGGCGTATCAGCGATTTTAGGGCTTGTCGTCAAGCCAATCCTGGCGAGATCCCCGGGCGTCTCGGCCCGCGAGCTGGGTGAGCTGCTCGCTGTACGGGATCGGACCGCAGCCGACGGACGGGTGCCGCTGGAGAACCTGCTGCCCCCCGGCGTCGAACTGCCCACGGAGCTCCAACTGTCGGACGCCGACCGGGGACGTGTGGCCGAGTTCGACTACCTGGCGCACAGGATGAACGACGTCGGGCTCACCGGTCCCGAGCGGCAAGACGCCCGGAACCGGTTCTCGGTACTCGTCGACGAATACGGTCTGAGGCCTCTGACGGCGCCGGACGACGCAGACCGTGCCGCCGACGAGTACGCGTCCGACGTGCGGCTCAGAACCGTTCGCTGGTACCTGTCGAAGGAGACGGGGGACGCCATGACGACGTTCGCCGTTCCCGCCGAGCGGCTCGAATCGGCCGACGCAGAGGCGCTGCGTGCCGCCCGCGCAGCCCGAGCGCAGACCCCGCAGGCGACACGTCCGAGCGACTTCCCCATGCCCGGACTGCGCCCCGACGGCACCCCCGTCCCGCGCGAGGAGCTGGGCCAGGCCACCGCCGAAGCGGCCCGTCGCCGTACCGAGCTCAGCAGCCGTACGCTCGCCGAACTCCGCGCCCAGCAGGCCGTTCTCCCCGAAGGCCGACACCCGCAGTTCGAGATCATGATCGGGGGTGGCGCAGCGCTCGCCGGCCGGGACCCGGGCGCCCTGCTCGTCGACGCCCGTGGCAGGTGGCACGTCGACCCCATCGTCGCGATCGTCCAGTCCGCCGACCAGGTCCGCCACCTCCGCCAGAGCGGCATGGGCGACCCGTACCAGTTCGCCGACCCGCAGGAACGGGTGCCCCTCCCCGCGCTCCAGCTGTGGGAGGACACCGCGGCCGTGCGCGGCCCCCTCATCGACGGGCGTGCGGAGCTCAGCGTCAGCGCCGAAGGCCGCCTCATCGCCGAGATCGTTCCGGCTGACGGCTCCGAGCCGGTGAAGGTCGAGGTCCAGGGCACCCCGCTGCTCGCCACCGGCATCCCGCCCGAGATCATCCCCGGCGCAGACCGCCGAGTGCCGACCGTACGCGAAGCGGCCGACGTCCTCGCGGACGCCCTCGCAGCTACCGGCACCCCCGAAGCGGACGCAGCCCGTGACCACCTTCTCGCCCTCCGCGACGGCGAGGGACGAGCCGCGGCGAGCCTGGAGCTGCTGGCCGATCCGAGGGTCTCCGACGCCCTGAACACCTCGGAGGACACCCGCACCGCGGGTGCGACCGAGACCCTCCGGGCGACCGCGGCCTGGGAGCGGGCCTGCGCCCTCGCGCCCGGACGTGTTTTCATGGGCGACGAGATCGGCGACGGCGACTACGACCCGACCGTCGCAAAGGACTGGGTGATCGCCGGCGTCGGCGGCGCCGCCATCGCCAATGCGGAGATCATCCTCCAGGCCAACCCCGAGGCCAGGGTCTTCATGGTCGGCAAGGACGCGCCCTTCGTCCTCCACAACGACGCCCAGTACACGGCCCTGCGCCGCGCACACGACGCCGATTACGGCGGCGACGGCCGCCTCGTCGTGTACGGCGGCCGCTACCTCGGGGCAGTCGGTACGGTGACCGCCCCCGACGGCCGGGTCCGTCTCGAAGCCCTCGACAGCGCGGGCGAATCCCTCGGCATCGAGGGAGACGCGTACGTGGCGTGCCTCGGCCGGGTTTCCCGCCTCCCACACGCCCTCGACCCGATGGAGTCGGCCGTCCGGTCCGCGGGCGGCACGGTGCGGGGTGAGCTGGTCTTCGACGACGACCGGCAGTACCTCGGCTACCGGCTGGAGCTCGAGGCGCACGGCCGGCGGCACACGGTCGACGTGACCGGCGCCGCGTCCCGCATGCTCCCCGGCCACGTGTTCGGCGGTGAGGACATGGCGCGCCTGGCCGCCTTCGACGCCAAGGTGGCGCCGCCGGAGAGCGGCAATGTGTCCGCGGGCTTCATGGCCACCGCCCTCCAGGGCTCCCAACTCGCCCGCCACCGCGCGGCCCACCGCCCCCCGGACGACGGCGGACAGGGCCTCTCGGGCAACACTCCTCCACAGCCCGGCCCGCAAGGCCCCTCCCAGCAGTACGACGGCCTGGCAGCACCGGCCCCGTATGCCACGGCGCAGGACGCCACACAGGCCGGCGAGGACGTCACCCGCTCCTTCCAGACCTGGATCCGGAGCGACATGGGCCGAGAACTGGCGGCTTCGGACCACCCGCGTATCCGCGCCCTGCGCGAAGCCTGGCGGCAACTGCCCCCGCACGACCTTCCCGAAGGCCCGGGCCGTGCGGCGCTCCCGTACGGGGCGGTGGCCGAGCACGCCGGTGCGACAGTCACGGCCGCGGTCGCGTCGGGCCGCTTCGCCCCCGAGGACGTGGCGGCCTTGAACACGATGGCCCGTGCGGCCCACACTCACGCGTCCCGCCTGTCGGCGACCCAGCCCAACACCCCACCGATGCCCCAGGCGACAGCTCCGGCACCCCGCGTGGCCACCCCGGTGCCCGAGGCTGCCCGCGCGCCTCGGCTGGCGACGTAGAAGGTCGTACTCGGTCCGGACGGCCCGACCAGCCCTCGCATTCGGCGGTGAACGGGTCGCGCAGTACGTCGAGGGGCGGAGTGTCCGCTCGGTGGCGGACCGCGACGCCATGGAGCCGGTGCGGGTCAGCGGGCGGCGGTGGTGGTGTCGGGGCGGTCCGGTGGCGTGGTCCCGGGGGGCGGGGCAGCCGTGGGGGCGGGGACTTCGGGTTCGCCGGACGGCGGGCGGGCCGGTGCCAGGCGTCGGGCGTCGGTCGGGTGGAGGAGGGGGGCGGCTTGCCGTTCGATCCCGGCGAGGCGGTCGGGCCACTCCGGGCCCAGGGTGCGGGCGGTCTCCCGCAGGTGCAGTTGGGTGGCGGTGAAGCCGGCGCTCTCGGCCCGCGTCCACGGGCGGGTGCGCTCGTTCCGCAGGGCCCGGCTGAGGGCGGGCGGGCCGGTCCAGGTCCCGGAGGCGTCCGTCGTGTTGGAGTAGCGGGGTCTCGCCTCGCCGTGGCGGTAGACGACGGCCAGGTCGAGGAGGCCGCGGCTGTCGACGCGGTCGGCGAGTTCGAGGATCCCGTCGTAGGACTCGTCGGCGTTGGCCTGGACGGTGAGCCGTCCCTGCCCGCGGTCGGCGAGCTGTTCGACGTAGCGGTGCACGATGCCCTGGTTCCCCATCGCCCGGGGCACGCCCATGAACAGCCCCTCGACGCGGGCTCCGGACCTGCGGTGGGCCCGCATCTTCTCCTCGACGGCCTGCGCGTTCTGGGAGGTTTCCTGGACGACGGCGTGGAGACCGTGGGCGCGGACGTATTCCTCGGCCCGGGCCATCCACGCGCGGCCGTCGGCGCGGGTGCACGCGGCCATGAGGGTGTCGTCCTGGGCCAGCAGGGCGTCGTAGGCGGGGTGGTAGGGCTTGTAGAGGTCGCTGTCGACGTCGACGAAGCCGCCGTGCCGGTCGAGCAGGCCGGCGATCACCTCCGAGACGCGGCTCTTGCCCGCGCCGGGCTGGCCGATGAGGAACACCACCGTGGGCGGTGCCTGTGGGACGCGCCCGGTCAGGAGGTCGGGGACGATGTGGTCGCGGAAGATCCGCTGGTTCTCGGCATCCGGTAACCGGTGGCGCTCGACCTGGTCGGGGTGGATCACGCGTTGCCGTCCCGGATCTCCCGGGCGAGCCGGGCGTAGTGCCGGCGTGCGGCGGCGATCTGCTCGCGGTCGTTCGGGCGCAGCTTTTCGCGCTCGCGGGCGAGCCTGTTCCGGGCGGCGTGTGCCCGCGCGATGACGGCCGGGTCCGGCTCCGGCGCGGCCTCCTCTGTGGCGATCCGCGCGCTGTAGGCGCCGACGGCCCCGTTCACCGCCTCGATCGCCGCCTCGTACGCGGCGGTCTCCTCGTTGGACCACTCGTACGGCTCCAACGCGTGCGCCACGGAGATTCCATGGGTCCTCGACACGGCGGGCTCCCTTCTCGCCGAAGGAGGCGCCGTGCCGAAGGGGATTCGTGTGCGCCCGGGCGGCCGACTCGGTGCGGGCCCCGGGGAGGGGTTGTCCGCGTTCCTGGTTCCGGCCGGGTAGCCGGGTCAGGCGTGGTCGTAGACCGTGACGGCCACGTCCTTCGCGCACAGGGTGTCGGTGATCAGGGGTTCCACGCGGGACCACTTGCCGCCGGCCAGGCCGCAGCCGATGCGGGGCATGTGGACGGAGGCGCCGCGTGCGCGTGCGTGGTCGGCGAGTGCGGCCAGGCAGCGTTCGAGGGCGTCGTAGCGGATGGGCACGCCCGAGCTGCCCGTGCGCATGCCGCGCTGGGCGACCATGTTGGCGACCCACAGGTCCGGCCGGACCTGGACCAGCCGGACCGCGCCGAGGCCGAAGTCGTTGCCGGAGCGGGCGCGGTGCCAGCTCCGGTAGTCCTTCTCGGGCTCCGGCCAGCGCTTGGATATCGCCAGGACGAAGCCCTTGCCCCAGCCGCCGAGGTCGTTGCAGACGTGCGCGATGACCTTGGGGCCTTTGGCCTGGGGGCTCGTGGCGTCACCGGCGGTGAACGTGATCGGCTTCATGCCACGACTGTACGGACGACCACTGACAGGCGGACGGCGCGGGTTCGGGTCAGCCGCCGTCGACGTAGGCGCGGGCCGCCACCATCACGTCGCGCATCCGGCCGTCGGCGATGCACTGGGCCGGGGCCTCGTCGTCCAGCTGCGGGTTCATGCCGATCATCCAGGCCCGGGCCGTGTAGAGACTCTCGGCGTCCTGGATGAGCTGGAAGACCTGGAGGGCGGCGCGCAGGCGCTGTTCCGACTCGGGGCGGGGGTTGGTGTCGCCCGAGGCCCACTTGCCGACCTGCTTGGGGTCGTTGATGTTGGCGATGCGCGCGGTCAGGCGTTGGCCCAGGTTGTCCTGGAGGAAGCGGGCGATCTCGCTGATGTGCATGCGCACGGTGGTGACATGGGCCCGCTCGGCGCTGGCGACGCTCTTGGCGACGGCGACGGCGACGTTGGTGGGGGGCGTGGTGGCGTCAGAAGGCATGGTCGGGTCTCCCTCGTTGCCCTGACTGTGCGCCCGCGCGGATGGCGGGTCGCGTGCTCAGGCGACGGGTGTCGGGTGTGCCCGCAGGACCTGGCTGTCGTGTGCTGCCGCAGGGCAGACGGGAGGGACGCTCGGTCTCGGCGAGCTGCGAACGCTTCACGATGTGTTCCTCCGACCCGCCGGGAAGCGTGACCAGGGCGGGTGGGGTGTGCCGGCCGATGGCGGGCGGCGGTCGTCCTTCAGCCGCGACGTATTCCGGTCCGCGGGGCGGATCCGGCCCATGGATGGCTGCCGAGGGGGAGGGCTGGGGGGAGCGGGGCGCCCATGGCGGGTGGTGGTGCCGCGACGCATGGCGCGAGTCCGGCCGCTAAGGACGCGACTGCGGCACATCCGGTGCTGTTCATGAGATCCCCCACATGCTCCACGTTGGTCGATGTACCGCTTAGGTTACCCATTATCACCCTCCAACTCCACCTCTTGGGAAGAATCCGTCGAGATGTCGATGGGGTGTCAACTGTCCTGCCTGAAGCTGTGGTTGCGGCCTGACCTGGGATGATGTCACCGTTCCGGGTGAGGTGGTTTCGTTCTTTCGGGTGAGGGGAATCGGATGGTTGGAGGGTGGTTGAAGGGGTGTTTTCGCAGGGGGTTCAGGAGGGCTTTCGGGGGGTTTTCGAGTGGGTCGGGGGCGGAGGCCGCCCCTCCCGTCACAGCATCGTCAGCCCGTACTCGTCCGCCACCCGCCGCAGTGCCTCCGCCTCCGGGAAGATGAGGCTGGACTCCTCCTGCTTCAGCGCCACGTCGGTGAAGACGGCCCAGCACTGGCGCATGCCGAAGCGGGAGCGGTAGGCGATGCCGTGGATGAGGCGCTCCTGCTCCGAGGGGCCGGTGCGCTGGGTGATGGCCCAGGCCGAGATCAGCCGGGTGATCCGGCGGTTGAAGCCCTGGATGTGCTCCGTGGTGAGCCGGTCGACGCCCTGCTCCGCCAGCTGGTCCTTGAGTTCGCGCGAGAGGGTCTCCAGGGTCCGCTCCTCGTCCACGTCGAGGAAGCGGGCGTCCTCGGGGGGCAGCAGGCGGACCAGGGTGTGGCGCGTGGTCCAGTCACGGGGGATCTTGCCGGGGGTCATGTAGTACGGCTCCTGCCAGTCGTCCGCGATGACCTCCCGCATCCCGGGGTGCACGCGGAAGGGGGCTAACGCCTCCGCGAAGCAGCCGTCGTGTTCCGAGGCGCAGTACAGGGTGCCGTAGCTGACCAGGCTCCAGCGGTTGCCGCCCGTCCGGTCGGCGTCCTCCTGGCTGATGATCTCGTACGTGACCGGGTTCTTGGCCTTCCCCAGGCGCCAGATGCCGCGCTCCGGCGCGGGGACGAGGACGACGTCGGGCTGTGCGGTGTCCCGGCTCATGCGGCCGCTCTCCTTGCTCCGGCCGCCCTCCGGGGGCGCGTGCCGGTGATGCTCGTGGGCTCCCGGGGCGGGCGGGCGGGCCGGCGGGGCCGCCCCCGTCCGCCGGGGGAACCGGTCCCTTGGCGGTGTGGTCCCCGTTCGTGAGGGGTGCTCACGAACGGGTGCTGCTCGGTTGGTGCGTGATGGACGGGTGGAGCCGGCGGTGCGTGACGGGCCGGGGGCTTCCGCGCGGAGTTCCGGTCCGTGACACATGCCGAACGATCATTTTCATGCGCGGGTACGACCGAAGCGACAGGGTTGCGGTGGTCCACGGGGGCGCACGAAGGAGCACGGGGGCGCATGCGGGGGCGGCGGTCAGGCTCCGCCCCTTCCGCACCGTGCGAGGTCGAGCTCCACGGCGGCGGCGCCGGCGTCCCCGGCGAAGGAGAGGACCACGCGCCCGTCGGCTGCCGCGGGGTGCGCGGCGAGGCTGCGCACCGGGCTCCCCGTGGCGAGGAACAGTCGGCACCGGCCGGTGCCGGCGTCCCAGACGCGGACGGTCCCGTCGGCCGCTCCGGCGGCGACGAGGCTGCCGTGGCCCTCCGTGCTCCACGCGGCCAGGGCCCGCACGGCCGTCGTGTGGCCGGTCAGCGGACCGCCCAGCGGCCGGTGTCCGAGCAGGTCCCACAGCCGTACGGTGCCCGTGTCGCCGCCGCTGGCCAGATGCGGCGGGAGGCCGCCGAGCGGCCGGGGGTTGAGGGCGACGGCGTGGAGCAGGCCCTGGGCGCAGCGCAGGGGGGCGCCCAGCTGCCCGTGTTCCGCGTCCCACAGCCGTACGGTGCCGTCGGATCCGGCGGAGGCGAGCCAGTCCCGGCCCGTCCCGTCCGCGGCGGCCGCGACCGCCCGCACCCGCATGCCGTGTCCGCTCCACTTCCGCAGCGGGCCCGGGCGCTCCAGGTCCCACAGCCGTACCGTGTGGTCGTCCCCGCCGCTCAGCAGCAGGCCGCGGCCCTCCGCGGTGGTCCATGCGGCGAGGGAGCGGACGTGGTCGACGTGGCCTTCGAGGGCGTCGGGCAGGACCTGCCGGGTGTCCGCGTCCCACAGCCGGATGGTGTGGTCCGCGCCCGCGGCCGCCGCCAGGACGCGGCCCCGCCCGCGCCGGGCCCAGGCCAGGGCCGTCGCCGGCCGGCCGGTGTCGATCCTGGCGACCGCGTCCCCCGTGTCTATGTCCCGGACGTCGACGTGCGGGACGCCGCCGCTCAGCGCGAACCAGGACGGGCCGTGCGCGTCGCCCGCGTCCCGCGTCAGCAGCGCTCCGCCGGTCGGTGCGGGGGCGGCCGGTGCGTGTGCGGCCGGTGCGTGCGCGGCGTCCAGTGCGCGGCGCAGGGCCTCCCGGTTCCACAGGCGCAGCGTTCCGTCCGTGGAGGCCGAGGCGAGGATCCCGGTGTCGAGGATCCCGGTGTCGGGGGAGGAGACGGGGCTGAGCGCGGTCACCGGGGCGGTGTGCCCGCCGAGCAGCCCGGGGGGCTCCTGGAGGGCGGTGTCCCACACGGCGATGTCGTTGCCGGCGGCGGCGGCGAGGAGGTGGCGTCCGTCCAGGGTGAGGGCGGCCAGGCCGGTCACCGGCCCGGGGGCGCCGGTGAGGGGGGAGCGCGGCCCGTCGGTGCCCCAGAGCGTGACGCTGCCGTCCGCGTGGCCCGCCGCGACCGTCCCGGGCCGGGTGGTGGCGGCCAGCACTCGTACGGGGGCCGGCAGCTCGAACCGTGCCACCTCGGCCCAGGAGGCGGCGTCCAGGAACGCCAGCTCCGTCCCGTCGGCGACGGCCGGCAGGATCCGGCCGGGCGGGTCCTCCACCACCGCCAGGGAGACGGCCGCCGTACGCGGCACGTCCCCCGGCAGGGTCAGCAGCTCCTGCGGCCCCATCCGCTCGTTCCACCAGACCAGTTCACCGTTGCCGTTGACGCTGAGCACGGCGAGCTCGTGGCGGCTGTCGCGGTACGCGCACACGTCGGCGATCCATATCCCGCCGGGGCGGTGCACCTGGTCGACGAGCCGGCCGGTCGCGGGGTCCCGCAGGCGCACGGTGCCGTCCGCACTGCCGGACACGAGCAGGGGGGACTGCGCGGGGCGCGGGGCGAGCAGCAGCCGGCGGACGGCCCCGCCGTGGGCGTGGATCCGTTCGCCCAGCGCCGTCCCCTCGACCGCGTCGAAGAGTTCGATGCCGCCGTTCTCGTCGCCGGCGGCGAGGGCCGCGCGTCCGTCGGGCGCCGCCAGCGCCGCGAGGGAGCGGACCGTGGCGCCGAGGGTGGCCAGGACGTTGACGGCAGGCGCCCACTGGGACCACAGCACGGTCAGCGGCGCCCCCGGAGGGGAGGGACGGGCCGGCCCGGTCTCCTCCTCGGGCATCGGCGGGCGCGCCAGACCGGGGAAGCGCAGGGCCGTGTACGCCAGGTGCAGGCTGGCCAGGCGCGAGGGGTGGTCGTCGATCCGGTGCAGGTACGGCTCCACCGCGGCCCACGCCTCCAGCCAGAGCCGGCCCTCCTGCCCGCGGGCCGGCCCCAGCAGCCCGCGGACGGGGCTGCCGGTCAGCCACGGCAGGACCTCCGGCGGCACGTGCGCGTCGTCCAGGACCCCGCCGAGGCGGGCGTGGTGCGCGAGGTACCGGCGCACGTACGGGTGCGGGGCGCCGCCGGAGGCTCCGGCGCTGTGCGGGGCGGCCAGATCGGCGAGCGCCCGGGCGATGCGGGCGTGCACGGCGGCGTCGTCCTCGTCCTTGTGCGCGTACGGCTCCTGCTGCTGCGCGTACGGGTCCTGCTGCGCGTACGGATCCTGCCGCGCGTACGGGTCCTGCCGCGCGCGGTCCGCGGTGCCGGGCCCGGTCGTATCGTCGTCGGGCCCGTCCTGAGCACTCGTCATTCCCATCCCCCCGGCAGGCGCGGCGCCGGCGGCGGGCCAGGCGCGCAGGACCGCGGCCAGCCGCTCGTGCGCCGGCCGGTGGACCCGCTGGTCCTCTTCTACGTCATGGGTGAGATACCCCGCCAGACGGCCTCCCAGCAGCACCAGGATCTTGCCGTCGGCGTCCGTGAGGGGTCGGCCGAGGACCGCGGAGGCGACGGCCGGCCACACCTCGCCCCAGGCGACGCCGCGGCCCTGCGCGAACGCCGCCGCCCGCAGCAGGGCCAGCGCCTCGTCCGCCGCCAGGCCGTCCTCGGCCGCCCCCGCCAGGTCGGCTTCCAGCAGCCCGGTCGTGCCCTCGCCCAGCCGCGCCAGCCAGTGCGGGTCGGCCAGCAGCCCCGGCCCCTCGGTGCGCAGTTGGCCCGCCGCCACACGGGCGTCGAGGAAGGACCGTCCCGCCGCGCCGGCCACCGTCCGCCCCACCCCGTCCAGGTCGCGTCCCGCCCAGAGGGTCTCCCCGTGCAGGAGGGCCCGTACGTACCCTTCGACGTCCGCGCGCATCTCCGGGCCGTCCGTGCGCAGCACGGCCGCCCCGCCGAACGCCTCCCGCAGCCGGCCCAGGAGGTCCTGCCCGCCGCCGCCCTGCGCCCCGCCGGCCGGATCGCTGCTGCGCACGGCGACGAGCAACCGCACCCGGCCCCGGCCGGGCACGGTCCCGGCACCGCCGGGCGACGGGGCGGTGCCGGTCGGCGGATCCCCGGCCGCGGAGTCGGTGCCGGTCGGCGGGTGGCCGGCGCGCCACGGGGCGGTGTCGTCCGGCCGATCCCCGGCCGCCGGCCCGTCGCCGGTCGGCGCACGCCCGGCCGGCGACGGGTCCTCGCCGCCGTGCGGGTGGCCGGCCTGGGGCGGTACGGTGCCGCCCGGCGCGGGGCCGGCCAGGGGGACCAGGACCTGGTGCAGGACCGCCGCCGGGTCGGAGGCCTCGTCCAGGGAGTCGACCACGATGGTGACGGGGCGGCTTGTCGCCCCGAGGAACTTCCGCAGCCCCAGCTGCCAGCGGCCCAGCTGGTCCCGGCCCGAGGGGTCGGGAGTGGCGCCCAGCTTCTGCGCGATGGCCTTCAGCAGCCCGAGCGCCTCCCGGTTGCGCGCGGTGACGGCGACGTCCACGGCGCCCTCGTCCGGGACGGTCTCCGGCGGGCAGTGCCGGACGGCGGCCTCGAACAGGGCGGACCGCCTGAACCGCGCGTCGCTCAGGGTCACCGCACGGCCCAGGACGGCCGACTTCCCGCTCGCCGTGATGCCGGTGACGACCAGTACCCCGGCCGGACCCGCCAGGAAGGAGACCACCGCGGCGTTCAGGTCCCTGCGGCCCGAGAAGTACCAGCCGGTGTCCTCGGCGCCGGTGCGGCCGCTGGCCTTCTCCAGCCAGTGCTCCAGGTCCTTCGGTGCCGCCGCCACCTCCCGCCGGACCTCCTCCACCACCGTCGGCTCCGGCCGGTACCCCGGATTCGGCAGGGCGGGGGTCGGCACGTGCAGGCTGCCGGCCAGCAGCGGGCGGCAGTCGACGGACAGGGGCCGGCCGAGCTCCGCGCCGATCGCCTCCGCCGCCCGGGACAGGGCCCGGCTGAACTCGCCCATCGTCAGGTGAGGGCGGGCGATCCCCCCGGCCGTGGCCAGCCACGCGTGGGCCCGGCGCAGGACGAGCGCGAACTCCCCGCCCAGCACCCGCGTCTTGGGCGCCGCGGTGGTGAGCACGTTCAGGGTGGCGGTCCGGGTGCGCTCGGCGGACAGGTCCCGTGCGAGTTCCAGCAGCTCGCCCCCCAGGTCGGCGGACTCGCACATGTTGACGATCACCAGGACGTCGCGGGCGTGCGAGTCGAGCGCGGCGACGACGATCTCCGTCGTCCGCAGCCCGGTCGCCAGCAGCCGGCCGGTCCGGGTCTCCCGCAGGACCGCGAAGTGCTTCGCCGAGGGCGAGGTCAGCCCGTGCCCCGTCACGTACAGCACCAGCGGAACGTCCGGTTCCGCCCTCCGGATCCCCGATTCCTGAAGGAAGCGCTCGACGCCGTGGCGGTCGGCCACCGGCTGCGTCGGCGCCACCTTCACGAAGCCCGGGCCGTCGGGCGGCGGCCGCTCCCACCACAGGGCCACCGCATCCAGCTGTGCGCGGAAGGAGTCCCGCAGGGCCGGCGTACCGTCCTCCATCGGCAGGACGAACAGCGTGCCCGCGACCGGCGCGGCCACCGCCGCCGGCGCGGCCGCCTCCACCGCACCGGCTAAGCCGATATCGCCCCGCTGCCCGTCCACGGTCCCTATTGTTCCCTCCCATGAACGAGCAGCAGAACCGGCCCCGGGCCGGGGAGTTACCCGAGTACGTGACCCAGGACGCGGTCGTCGTCGTCCCCGGCATCATGGGCAGCACCCTCTACGACACCACCAGCCACAAGGAGGTCTGGGGCATCGGCGGCATCTCCTGGCTGCTGAAGGCCTGGACCACGCCCTCCGGACTGAAGCCCCTGGCCATGACCGAGGACGAACTGGAGGGCAAGACCGGCCGGATCGCGGCGACCGGGCTCCTGAGGCACTCCGCGTGGACCCCGTACCTCGCGGGCAGCGAGCCGTACACCGACCTGGTCGACACGATCCGCACCAGCGTCGCCGACGACGCCGCGATCCTGGAGTTCGCCTACGACTGGCGCCTGCCCGTGGCCACGAACGGCCGCCTCCTGGCCGACGCCGCGCGCCGCCACCTCACCGACTGGCGCGGCCACGCCGCCCACGACGAGGCCCGACGCCACCGCACGGACCAGCGGGAGGGGAGGCTCGTCTTCGTCGCCCACTCGATGGGCGGCCTCGTCACCCGTGCGGCCCTCGACCCCGGCTACGACGGCGACCTCCAGGCCGACACCCGGGGCGTGGTCACCCTCGGCACGCCCTTCCAGGGCTCGGTGAAGGCGGCCGTCATCCTCGCCACCGGCCGCGGCGCCCCCGTACGGCTGCCGCACCGCAAACTCCGGGCGATCTGCGCCACCATGCCGGGCCTGCACGACCTGCTGCCGCAGTACCGCAGCCTGCGCGCGGGGGACGACGTACGCCACCTCACCCCGAGCGACGTCGAGTCGATCGGCGGCAGCGCGGAACTGGCCCGCAGGGCGGCCCGTTTCCACTACGGCCAGCAGCACATCGCCCTGCCCGGCCACCGCTCGGTCATCGGCGTCAACCAGCCCACCTGGCAGAACCTGACCATCACGGCCGGCACGGTCGAGGCGCACCTCGACGGGGCCCGGCAGAACTCCGACGGCACCTTCATCCGCGACCGCCACGACCGCGTCCGCTACTTCCGGGTCCACGGCGACGGAACCGTCTACAAGGAGTCGGCGGTCCTCACCGACATCGTCACCCACCTCCCCCTCCAGCACGGCGACGTCGCCAAGGCGCGCACGGCACTCGACACCGTCACGGAGATCCTGCGCGGCGACATCAACCCCGGCCCCCCGCAGGGCGAGGCCGGCTGCGGGCTGACGGCGCCCGACCTCGTCGAGGCCGGCCGCCCGTGGAAGCTCCGCCTCACCGGGATCGACTCCCTCGCGTCCCTGACCTGCCGCCTCACCGACCTCGCCCACCCCGACCGGCCCGTGCCGCTGACACCGGTCTGGGAGGACGGCGTGGCCACCGCACCGGCGACCGCCCCGGCCCCGGGCCTGTACCGCATCGAGGTCCGCACCCAGGACGGCTTCGACATCACCCAGCTGGTCATGGCCGCGGAACCGGGCCAGGAGGTGGCGGAGGCGGAGGACTGATCCCTCCGGCCCGCCGGCCGGCGGGGCGCCGCGCGGTCAGGGCAGGAGCGCCCTGACCGCGTCGGCGGGGAGGGAGGGATTGGCGGCGGCGGCCGCCGCGACCCGCCCGTCCTCGTCGGCCAGCAGCTCCACGAGGACGGCTCCGGGCAGCTCGGGGCGCGCGGCGGCGAGGGGGCGGGCCCGGGGGTCCGCCAGACAGGCGAGGAGGGCCGGGAGCGGTGCGTTCGGATGGACGGCGATCTCACGGAGCACCTTCCGTGCCGGGCCCGCCTGCCGGGCCAGGCGCTCCAGGACGGCCGCCGTCGCGTCGGGGTTCGCGGCGGCCTTCACCGCCACGCGGGCACCGTGACGGTCGATCACGGCCAGCAGCTGTGCCTCGGTGAGGCCCGGGTGCGGGGCGATCGCCTTGAGCACCTTCGCGTCGCGGTCGCGGGCGAGCGCGTCGCGCAGGCCGTCCGGCAGGTCCCGGCGCAGGGCGACCAGCATGCGTACGGTCGGCTCCGCCGAAGAGGCGAGGGCGGCGAGCTCCGTCCGGGTGGCCGCGGCGATGCGCGGGAGCGGCACGGGGCCGGGCTTCACCGAGGGGGCGAGCCGCGCCAGCAGGTCCAGCGGCAGGCGGGGCTGGTGCGCGAGGGAGCGCCGGACGTCGTGGTCGCGGTCCTGCGCCAGCTCGCGCATCAGCGCCCCGTCGATCGACGGGTTCTTCGCCAGCGCCGTGCGGACCATCGGCACCGGGTCCTGGGCGAGCCGTGCGTAGACCGGCTGCGGAAGGCCCTCGCGGGCGGCGACGGGTTCGCGCAGCAGCGCCGAAGGGTGCCCGGCGAACCGGGCCACGGCCGCCGCCGGGGTGGCCGGGTTGTGCAGCGCCTGCCACCGGACCTCGTGCACGGCCGACTGGTGGGATCCGTCGCAGGCGTCCCCGGACAGCAGGGCGCAATCGGTACGGGGACACTCCGGCGGGTGGACGAACGGCACCCGCTCCTGGTCGCAGACCCGGCAGGACCGGGCCGGAGGCAGCCCCTCACCGGTGAGCAGGGCCGTCAGCAGGTGGGGCGGTGTCGCCTCGTTGCCGGCGACCGAGCGGCGGACCTCCGCGTGGGGGTGGTGTGCGAGTTCGGCGGCGAGCCGGGCCGGGGCCCACAAGGCCAGCTCCGTGACGACCGCGAGGTCGGGGTCGTCGGCGAGGCGGCGGGCCACGTCCTGCGGCAGCCCCGGGCACTCGGCCAGCTTCTCCCGGTGCCGCACGAGCGGAGCGGCGGCGAAGTGCCGGGCCCACTCGGGCGGGCCGGCCCCCGTGTCGATCAGGGCGAGCGCGGCGAGCGGCTGCGCGGCCGGGTCCACGTCCGACGGCCGCAGACGGCCGTCGTGGGCCAGCCGGACGGCGGCCCCCTCGGACCGGGCCGCCAGCGCCCGGACCTGGGCGCGGTTCAGGTCGGCGCGCTCCGCCAGCTCCCGGGCGAGGTCGTCGTCGGCGATGCCGATCAGCCGGTCGACCAGG
Source organism: Streptomyces sp. NPDC096136 (assembly GCF_044763325.1). NCBI lineage: Bacteria > Bacillati > Actinomycetota > Actinomycetes > Kitasatosporales > Streptomycetaceae > Streptomyces > Streptomyces sp. NPDC096136. The sequence goes on from NZ_JBIWFZ010000006.1 coordinate 24,317, forward strand.
TGGGAGGGGAGGGCGGGGTTCACGGCGAGGCCGAGCAGCAGGCGGTCCATCGCGCCATCCTGCTGCACGCACCGCGGGACGGGCCCGGGATTCTCCTCCGCCCGGCGGTGGAGCGGTGGGTGCCCCGGGGCGGCTTCCGCCGGGACACCCACCGGACTGTCGGGCCCGTCGGCCGGCCCTTGCGCGGGGCGACGAGCAGGGTTCGAACGCTAGTACCGGAGTGAAATGTTCCGACCGAAGTGGAGGCGAAGTGGCCGGAACATGGCATCAAAGTGCGCTCTGGCGGGCTGGCGCTGGCTGATACGCGCGAGGGCGAAGGGGACGGTTCCGGCCGTCGTGGCGCGGATGGGAGGCAGGACGCGATGGGCTCCGCGCAGGCGTGCGGGGCGGGAACCGTACCGCCGCAGGCTCCCCGGCACGCCCGTACCGGGGTCCGTCAGGTGTCCCGCACGGCAGATGGAACGATCACCGCTGGGCGCGGGCCGGCCAGGGCCCCGGCATCACGCCCTCGCGGTGGACAGGAGACGGTCCAGCATCTGCCGCAGGAGGTGCATCGCCCGGCCGGGGAGGGGAGCCGACCTGACCGTGGGGCTCCAGTACTGGCTGGTGAGGACCTCGACCGCGGTGAGGAGGTTCTCCCGTCTGCCGATGACGGTGCCCGCCAGCCGGACGTAGTCCCCCGGAAGGGTCCGGCCCCGGTACCGGCCCGCCAGTGTCCGCAGCTCGGGGAGGAGGGCCTGCGCCGCCTCCGTCGTCGGGAAGGCCGCGGCGATGGCCGTCAGGGGCATGCGGACGATGACGGGCTCCGCCTCCCACCGCGCCAGGAGCCGGGGAACGGCCTCCCGGACGGCCGCGCGGGCGCGGGCCTCGGCGGCGGGGTTCCCACAGGAGCGCGGCTGGGGCCAGCACTCGGCCTCGTCCCGCCCGGCCACGGTCGCGATGCGGAACAACAGGCCGACCAGCGACATCCGCTCGTACGGCGGAACCCGGTCGTCGGTGGCGAGCACGGCGAGGAGGGGCACGCCGTCTTGGGTGTACCTGTCGCAGGTGCCCTGGTGCAGGATCTCGTTGTAGAAGTCGCACAGGAACTCGTCGTCGGAGTCGAAAGGGGCGTCGGAGAAGACGAGTTCCGCGTGCACGGGGGCCGCCCCGTCGGCGAAGTGGTCGGCCACCACGGTGCGGAAGGTCTCGCGCATGCGCAGGCCACGGGACGACGGGCCAGGGGGCGACGGGGCAGGGCTGGCCGGCGGTGTCGTGGACATGCGGCAGATGCTAACCGTGGAGTGGTGTGGGGTCCGGCTCGGGGAGAGGGCCCCGGAGCCGTGCTGGGGACGTGCAGTGGTCTTGTGGCCGCTCTGGGGTGTCCGCCGGTGAACCCCTCGGACGTCGCTCGGGCCCGGGCCTCAACCGGCCGGTGTGCCGACCCTGTCGTGTGCGAGTGCGGTCAGGAGCCGGCGCAGCGCCTGCGCGGTGTGGTGCAGCAGCGCGGGGTCGATGGAGGCACGGACGACTGCGTCGATCGCGGGATCTGGCAGAGCCCGGCAGACGTCATGCCGGGGTCTGGAGAAAATGGCAGGACCGCTGTCGGTGGCGGCTGGCAGGATCCCCAGTTGCCGGGGGCACCCGGCCACGACAGGGGGACGGACATGGACATCGAGAGCAGCCACGTGTGGCCGCGCCGGGCGACACCGGCCGACACGGCCGAGCTGGAGGCCTGGCTGGCCGGCCACGGCTGGGAGGTCGACCCCATGGTCTACCTGGCCGGCGCCGAAGGCGCGGCCGTGCAGGTACGGCCCGTCGCCACGGCCTGGGCCGACGAGGAGACCGGGCTGCTGATCCTGCCCGGCGAGACGGCGGTGTACGCGGGAGCACGGATCCGCGCCCTGCCCCGCGCGGTCGCCGCAGCGTCCGTCACGCCGTAGGCCGACGCGGCGACCGGGGCAACGGCTCAATGCGGCTCAATACGGCCCACTGGGCGTCGGTCGACGACACGCCAGACCGCGATCCGATGGTCTGAAACAAGCGGTCTAGAAGGGTGGGTAGTCGCTGTAGACCGCGGGGGACGGCGGGGGGACCTGGGGCAGTGGGGTGCGGAGGAGGGTGATGGCCTCCTCTATGCGGCCCAGGTCCACCAGGAGCGGGCCCAGGGTGCGGCCGTGCTGCACGCGGTCGGTGTCCAGGAGGGCGACCGCCTCCTCCCGTCGGCCGTGGTCGGCCAGGAGGCGGGCCAGCTCCTCCACCGCGTACGGGCTCCTGCCCTCGGGGTGTGCACCGGCCTGCCGCACCGCTTCGTCCAGCCGCCCGCAGGCCGCCAGCAGCGGGCCGCGGAGCCGGAACAGCTCCCATTCCTCCTTGCCCCGGCGCGCCTTGAGGGCGTCCAGGTGCGCGAGGCCCTCCTCCGCCCGGCCCCCGGCGGCGAACAGCCGGCACAGCAGGTCCAGCGTGCAGTCGTCGGACGTCTCCCGCGCCCGCAGCACCTCGATGGCCTCGTCGCCCCGGCCGTGCCGGGCGAGGAGCTCGGCGAGCAGGGACTCGGCGTGTCCGAGGGGGTGCCGCACGTGGGCCCGGTAGAGGTCGACCGCGCCCGCCACGTCCCCCCGCTCCTCCAGCAGCTCCGCCAGCCGGCGGACCGCCGAGGGGTGTTCGCCGTCGGCCGCGTAGGTGCGGAGCTCGTCGATCCGGCCCTGCCGCACCAGGAGTTCGGCGAGCGGGTCCCGGTCGTTGACCGGGGCGGAGCCGTGTGCGTACAGCACCTGGAGCGCCTCGTCCGTGCGGCCCTGCCGTTCGCGGACGGACGCCAGGAGGGCCACCGCGTGGGAGGGTTCGGGCTCGCGCGGGCAATCCCGGCCCCCGCACCGGCTGCAGGGGCGGTCCGTCGCGATCCGCTCCGCCAGCATTCCCGCGAACGCGTCGCCCCGGCCCAGTCGGACGGCGAGGTCCGCGATCGGCCCGGCCAGGTACCAGTCCCCGAGGTGCGGCAGCAGTACCGCGTACGCCTCCTCGGCCCGGCCCCGGCGGGCCAGCAGCCGTGCCAGCTCGCGCAGCGCGGACCGCTCTCCGTCCTCGGTGAAGGGGCGGAGCAGGTCGAGGGCCTCGTCGCCGCGGCCCGCCGCGTCCAGCAGACGGGCGGCTTCCTCCGCCGCCGTGTACCAGCCCGTCCTTACGTACGGGGCCAGCACGGCGAGGGCGCCCGGAGTATCGCCGCGCCCGGCGAGGAGCCGTGCCCAGGCCCGTGCGCAGAACCAGTCGCCGTCCTCCGCCAGGGCCTGGGCGCGCACGGCGTCGGCGTGGCCGAGGGCGAGGAGGCGCTCGACGAGGTCGGGCGGGACGCACTCCTGGTGCGTGCGGGTCCGGCGGTCGAGTACGGCAGCGTCCATGGGCCGCACCCTAGTGGCCTGACCTGGCCTGGCCTGGCCTGACGTGACGTGACCTGGCCTGACCTGGCCCGCTGCCCCGCCCCGCCGCCCCCGTCTCGCGCCCCGTCCCATGCCTCCGCCCCGTGCCCCTCGACGTGATGACGGCCGGCCGGTCCAGGGTCGGCGGTCCGGACAACACCAACAGGTGGTTTGGCGGGCCTCTCGTCCCGGTGCCCGCGCGCCTCGGCAAGGCTGGTGCGTCCGGCGCCCGGAGAATGCCGTCTCGATGTGATGAGGAGGGGGCCGCAGGCAACGCTTTACCTGCCCTGGATGGCATGTTCCGGTCAATACTGCGAGGCTGCGTAGCGGTGTCCCCCCAACCGGGGGCACGGCACGTCTCACCACGGCGCCCGCGCGAGCGGTGCGCCCCCGCGGCCGTCCGCCGGCGCACCCAGCCGGCGCCGGACGGCCACCGAGCAGGCCGGAACCCCGGCCGCCGAGAAGGAGTCACGTGTGAGAGGCACCCCCCACAAGGCCGTCGCCGCGATCGTGAGCACCGTCGCCGCGCTGGCCGCGGCCGCGCTGCTCCCCGCCGCACCGGCCGCCGCCGCGGCGCAGCCCGCCGCCGCCCGCACCACGGCGGCCCCGGCCCAACGGGCCGCGGCCTGCACCCCCGCACAGGTCGTCGCCAACGGCGGCTTCGAGAGCGGCACCACCCCCTGGAGCCAGTCGCAGACCGGCCTGATCACCAACCGCACCGGCCAGAGCGCCCACGCCGGCGGCTGGTTCGCCTGGTTGAACGGCGTCGGCTCCACGCACACCGACACGCTCTCCCAGAGCGTCACGATCCCCTCCGGATGCAGCACCGCCACCCTCACCTTCTGGCTGCACGTCGACACCGCCGAGCGGACCACGTCGGTCAAGTACGACACGTTGACCGCGAAGATCGGCAGTACGGCCCTCGCCACCTACTCGAACCTGGACAAGAACACCGGCTACGTCCAGAAGTCGTTCGACGTCTCGGCGTTCGCCGGCCAGACCGTGACGGTCGCGTTCACCGGTTCCGAGGACTCCAGCCTCCAGACCAGCTTCGTCGTCGACGACGTCGCCCTCGACACCTCCGGCGGCACGGTCCCGCCGACGGACTCCACCCGCACCCCGGCAGCGCCCTCGTACACCGTGAACCTCAGCAGTGACACGAACGGCTTCGTGTGGACCGGCCACGAGACCGCGTCCTTCACCAATGCCTCCGCCACCCCGCTCAGCGAGGTGTACCTGAGGCTCTGGGACAACTACCACGGCAGCTGCTCGGCCATGCCGATCACCGTCACCCACGTCACCGGCGGCACCGCCGGCGCCCTCTCGGTCGCCTGCACCGCCCTGAAGATCGACCTGCCGGCCCCGCTCGCCCAGGGCCAGAGCGCCACGATCGGCTTCGACCTGTCGATCACCGTACCCAGCGGCGCGGACCGCTTCGGCCACGACGGCGCGTTCAGCAACATCGGCAACGCCCTGCCGGTGCTCGCGGTCCGCGACGGCGCCGGCTGGCACCTGGACCCGTACACCAACAACGGCGAGTCCTTCTACTCCCTGGCCGCCGACTTCAACGTGACCCTGGACCACCCCGCCGGCCTGCTCGTCCCGGCCACCGGCACCTCGGCGGACACCCCCGGCACCAGCGGCCGCACGGTCACCAAGGCCACCGCCTCCAAGGTGCGCGACTTCGCCTGGGGCGCCGGCCCGTTCGCCAAGATCTCGGGGACCTCGGCCGCCGGCACGCCGATCAACATCTACTCCGTGTCCGGGATCAGTTCGAGCGACGCGCAGTCGATGCTGACCACCGCGAAGAACGCGGTCGACGCCCACGCGGCGCGGTTCGGGGCCTACCCGTACGGCGAGCTGGACGCGGTCATCGACAACAACTACTGGTTCGGGGGCATGGAGTACCCCGGCTTCGTCCTCGACCTGGTGAGCACCACGGCGCTGACCCACGAGATCGGCCACCAGTGGTTCTACGGCATCGTCGGCGACGACGAGTACGCGAGCCCCTGGCTGGACGAGGCGTTCACCGACTACGCCACCGACCTGGCCCTGGGCAAGACGGGCACGAACTGCTGGAACAGCGTCTCCTGGGCCTCCTCGGCCGAGAAGATCACCAACTCGATGGCCTACTGGGACGCGAACTCCTCCCGGTACTCGACCGTCGTGTACGGCTACGGCAAGTGCGCCCTGCACGACCTGCGCCGCCAGCTCGGCGACACCGTGATGGCCAAGCTGCTGAAGGACTACGCGGCCGCGCACTGGTACGGCGTGTCGACGACGGCCGAGTTCAAGGCGGCCGCCCAGGCGGTGTCGGCCACCGACCTGACCTCGTTCTGGACCCAGCACCGCATCGAGGGCTGACCCGCACGGCACGGTCCGCCCGGGGGCGTTCCACCCGGGCGGACCGTCGGCCGGCCCCGGCCGCCGCCGTCCGGCTGATCGTCGCCCATCCGCTGAGCAGCGGCGAACACACCCCGCACCCCGCATCCGGGATCCCGCACCCCGCATCCGGGCGGAGCGCATCCGGGCGGAGCGCATCCGGGCGGCGCCTGGCGGCGCCGCCGTCGGCGCCGGTCAGCCCCGTGGGAGGCGGCCGCGGGTCCGCAGCGCCTCGCGCAGGCGCGCGGCCATCGCGGCCGATTCGTCCGGCGCGGGCGTCAGGACCCCGTTCTCCGTCATCAGCGCGTGGAACTGCTGCTCCTGGTAGGGGACACCGGGCGGGAGGCCGGCGATGTGCCAGTGGAGGTGCGCGTTGCCCTGCCGGCTGCCGAGCGAGTACAGGTAGGTGCGCTCCGGCCCGCACACCTCCTCCACGGCGAGGGCCACCTCCCGGACGCACAGCATCAGCCGGCTGTAGGCCGTCTCGTCCAGGTCGCGCACCACGTGCTCGATGTGCGCCTTCGGCGCGACGAGGACCTTCCCCGGCAGCGTGGGCCACCGGTCCAGGAACGCGATGTGGTCCTCGTCCTCGAAGACCGTCTCGTGCGGGTAGTCCGGATCTCCGGCGAGGAAGGCGCAGACGAAACAAGGCCCGCTCCGCGCCCGGTTCGTGTACGCCTCGAGATCCATCGGCTGTCGGTCCGTCGTCATACGCGCCCTCCGTCGGGGTGTACGAGTCTGCCGGGAGCGAGCTCCCGAGGGCTCCCTTCGTCGAGGGTACGGCGGGAGGGTCCGGGCCCGGATGTCAAGGTCGCAAGACCACAAGGACCGGACGCACGGTGGGTGACGGTCTGTCATAAGTGCCCGGCCGTCCCGTGGATACGATCCGTGAAGAGGGACGCAAGGACGGCCGGAGCAGGCCGTACGTCGTCATCCCTGCGAGGAGACCGCCCCGCCCGCGCCTCCTCGTCCGCCTCGCCCCGAACGGAACGGACACCCGTGAGCCTTCGCCAGATCGAGCCCAAGCAGCGTGGATTCCTCATCGTCAACTCCCACCCCGAAGGCGCCGCCCGTACCGTCCGCCGCATGTGGGAGGCGATCCCGGCCCGCACCGACGGCCGCCGCCCGGTCGTCCTCGTCCTCGGGCACTCCGCCGGCTACGGGCTCGCCACCCTGCTGGCCGGGCTGCGCCGACACGGCATCCGGGGCATGGGTGTCGCCTTCGAGACCCCGGACACCGGCCGCCGTACCGCAGGCGCCGGCTGGTACCGCACGGCGGCCGTCGCCGAACTCGCCGCCGAGCACGGGCACGACGTCCGCCTCGTGAACACCGACGCCTTCTCCGCCGACGCCAAATCCCGGGTCGCGGACCTGCTGGAGGAGCACTACGGCGCCGTCGACCACGTCATCTACAGCCTCGCCGCTCCCCGCCGCACCGACCCGGCCACCGGCGAGGTCCACCACTCGGTGATCAAACCGCTCGGCGCCGCCTACGAAGCCCCGGCACTGGACTTCTCCACCGCCGAACCCTCCGTCGCGCACACCCGGATCGAGGCCGGAACCGAGGCGGAGACGCGCGCCACCGTCGCGGTGATGGGCGGCGACGACTGGGCGGCGTGGGTCCGCGCCCTGGCCGCCCGCGGGCTCCTGGCCGACGGGTTCACCACCGCGGCCCTGACCTACGTCGGCTCGGAGGTGACCGCGCCGGTCTACCGGCAGGGGACCATCGGCGCGGCCAAGGCACACCTGGAGCAGACCGCCCGCGACCTCGACGCCTCGCCCCTCCTCAAGGAGAGGAACGGCCGCGCCTTCACGGTCGTGGCCGGCGCGGCCGTCACCCAGGCCTCCAGCGCCATCCCCTCCATCGCCCTCTACACCGCCTTCCTGCGCACCGTCCTCGGCGACAGCGGCTTCCGGACCACTGCGGAGCAGGCCGTGGACCTGTGGGACCAGCTCGAAGGGCGCACCCCCCTCGTCCTGGACGACGAGGGGCGGATCCGGCTCGACGGCTGGGAACTCGACGCCGGCGTCCAGGACCGGGTCCGGGAACTGTGGGCCGACCCGCACCGCGGACTGGAAGCCTCCCGGTCCGGCGCCGACTGGTTCATGAGCGAGGTCAGGGCCCTGTACGGCTGGAACGTCGACGCCGTCGACTACGGCCGGCCGGTCGAGACCGACGTCCCCTGGCCCACCCCGCGGTGATCCCGGGCCTGCGGCGGCAGTTCGAGGACGAGGAACAGGAAGCAGGGCGCGGCCGACAGGGCCTGGAACTCCTCGGGGAACAGGTCCCGGGCGGCCGGATCGGGCTGCGGCTCGCCGATGACGGCGAGCCGGAAGCCCGCGGCGGTGAAGGCCTGGGTCATCGCCCGCAGTGACCTGCGCCAGAACCGCATCGGCACGGTCTGCCCGCCGAACGTCCAGGCGAAGTCGTAGCTGGTGGTCGCGAAGTAGTCGGGGCGCGCCGCGTGGATGGTGTAGGCCGCGATCGGGTGGTCGACCGACACGATCAGCCGTCCGCCGGGCCGCAGCACGCGTCGTACCTCGGCCAGCACCGGGTCCCAGTCCTCCAGGTAGTGCAGCACCAGGGAGGCGACCACGTCGTCGAAGGCGCCGTCCTCGAAGGGCAGCCGGTCGCCCAGGTCGGCCAGGTACAGGGGGACGTCGTCGCCGAGCCGCCGTCTCGCCAGGTCCAGCATGCCGGAGCTGGCGTCGAGACCGGTGACCAGGGCGCCGCGGTCGCGCAGCGCGGCCGACAGGGGGCCCGCGCCGCAGCCGGCGTCCAGGATGCGACGGCCGGCCACGTCTCCGGCGAGCGCCAGCATGGCGGGCCGCTCGTAGTACGCGTTCACGAGGCTGCCCTCGTTCTCCGCCGCGTAGGCTGCGGCGAAGCGGTCGTAGTCGTTCACCCGGCCCGGCGCTGTGGCGGACCGGGAGGGATGCTCTGGCCCGTCGTTCAAGAGTTCCATCGCCGCAGCGTAGTGGTGTTGAGGCCGGTGGGGGCGAGCGTCGTCTGGCCGGCGTCCGTCTCGCGGACGCGGACCACACGGTTGCCGAAGCCGTCCGCCAGGTACAGGTTGCCGGTGCCGTCGAGCGCGGGGCCGGGCGGGGAGTTCAGGCCGGTCACCGGTACCGTGCTCCGCGGACCGCCGCCGGCGGCCACCCGCACCACGCGGTCGGACGCGTACGGGGGCGGGCCGGCCTGCGACACCCCCGCCCCGCCCGCGACCACCACTCCGATGCCCTGCCGGGGGGCGTCAGCCCGTGGGGAGGGCGAGGCCGGTGTAGACCTGGTTGAGGATGGTGGGCAGCAGGGCGTTGGCGGTGGTCCGGCCGTCGGGCGACAGGGTGAGGTTCGTCCAGACGACGAGCGTGACGTCGTTGTCGGGGTCGTGGCCGATGAAGGAGTTGAAGCCGGGCAGTTCGCCGCCGTGGTAGTACATCGCCGCGTTCGGGCCGAACCTCTGGCGGGCGATGCCGTAGCCGTACTCCTGGCCGTGGGGCGCGGCCGGGTTCTCGGCCCGCGGGGAGGCGAGCCACCGCTGCTGGGTCGCGGGGTCGAGGACCTCGCCCCTGACCAGCGCCCGGATCCAGGTGGCCAGGTCCTGCGCGGTGGAGACGGCCGCTCCGGCGGCGTTCGCGTAGGAGGGGTTCTGGTGGGTGTAGTCGACGGGCGCGAGCTTCCCCGCCTCGGCGGCCTTGGCCATGGCCGGGGGGTACGGCTGGTCCACCAGGGCGTAGGAGGTGCCGCCGTACATGTAGCCGTGGGAGAAGGGGTCGGCGAGGGACCGGTCGTCGATGCCGGGCAGGGAGGTGGCCGAGAGGCCCAGCGGGGTGAGGAGCCGGTCCTGGAACTGCTGGGCGAGGGGGCGGCCGCCCGCCTTCTCGGCGACGAGGCCGAGCAGGGCGTAGTTCGTGTTGGAGTACTCGTAGGCCGTGTCGGGTGCGGAGTCGGGCGGCCGCCGGAAGGCGATGGCCAGGACGTCCTGGGGGGTGTAGGTCTTGCCGGGGTCGGCGTCCAGGGCTGCGGAGAGTTCGGGTGCGTCGGTGTAGTTGTAGAGCCCGCTGCGCATCTTGAGGAGGTCGGCGATGGTGATGTCCGCGCCGCCCGGCACGTCGGGAACGTAGGCGGAGACCGGATCGTTCAGCTTGAGCCGGCCGTCCTGCGCCAGGAGCATGATCAACGCCGCGGTCATGGTCTTGGTGTTGGAGGCGATCCGGAAGTGGGTCCGGGCGTCCGGCGGCTTCGCCGTACCCCGCTCGGTGGTGCCGACGACGGCCCGGTAGGTGCCCTGCGGGGTGCGGAGCAGGACGAACGCTCCGGGCACCATGAGCTTCTTCGCCATGCGTGCGACGGAGGCCTGGAAGGCGGCCGGGTCGATGGGCTTCAGTACGGACGCGGAGGACCCGGGCGGGTGGGCGCTCGCCGTCGCGGCGGGGTTGGCGGACGGGTCCGGGACGGTCGCGGCGGCCGCCGGCCCGACGGCGCCCGCGATCAGGAGGGCCGTGCAGGAGGCCACCAGGGTCCTGCGGGGCAGGCGGCGCGCTGTGCGGTGGTCCGACCGGGACGGCGGGAGGACCCGGGGAGCCCGGGGAGCTCGGGAGGTTTTCATGCGCGCATCACGACCGTAGCGCTCGGCCCCCGACACGGGTGGAACCACCCCATTTTAGCAAGACGGGATGAACGGGGCGCTGCGCACAGGACCCGCCGCCCGCTCGGGCCCGCATCACAGACCGACGCCTCCGGCGCCGAGCGAGGGGCCCGGCCCCGGCGGCTGCGGCGCGGGCGGGGCGGCCGCGACCCGCGGGGCCCGGATCGGGGGGCCCTGGAGGTTCACACCGGGAAGGAATCCGGTGCCCCGGCGGACCCGCACCGTGGTGTCGCCCTGCCGGAACGCCTGGCCGGCGGCGGCTGCCGCCTGGGTCTCCGGCTCCGCTTGTGCCGTTGCCTGCGGGCCGAAGTCGCCCCGGTCCGTGGTGATCAGCCCGGTGGCCAGACCCTGTTCCGCGAGCTTCTCGGCGTTCTCCCGGCCGACGGAGTAGCCGCGGCCCGTGCTGCTGTCGGCGTAGAGGCTCCTGATGAACCCCTCCGGCGCCATGCGCCCGCCGTACCAGTCGCGCCCGGCGTCGAACTCGCGGCGGCCGGCCAGCCAGCGGTCGGCGTTCTGCTCCAGGCACTGCTGCTCGGGGACCTCGACCGACAGCAGCACGCGCTTGTCGTAGCCCTCCCGCTGAAGGTCCGCCAGGAGGTTCGAGGTCCAGCCCAGGGCCCGGAGGGACTGGTCGTACAACAGGTTGTAGCCCTCGTTGCGGGCCCACCTCTCGACCACGTCCTGGACGTGGCCCGACTCCCGGTGGACCAGGGAGGCCTTCTCGGACGGGGACAACGGCCGCCCGTCGGAGAGGCGCTCCAGGGCCGCGGGGAGTTCGGGCGCGCCGCCCTGCTCGAAGAGGGCGACCTTGAACTCGTCCGGATCGAGGACGACGTAGTCGTCGAGGTCCACGCCGTGCACGCGGCGCAGTTCGTCGCCCAGCGCGGAGTCCTGCGCCTGCCACTGCGGCAGGCTGCGCTGCGCCCTGCCCTTGCCCGACCCGGGCGCGCCGCCGGTGAACAGCACGGCGTGGCCGTCGCGCGGCTTGCCCCGGCACCGGCTCTTGAAGCGCTCGATCACCGCATCGTGCAGCGAAGCCCGTTCGGGCGTCCACAGCCCCGACGTCTGGTGGCGGTTCTTGGTGTCGAACTCCCCGGCCACCGAAAGGTCCCCGCCCGGCCCCATCCGCTGCTGGAGCTCCCGGTAGAGCGGCTCGTACTCACCCGTCACGGGCACGCGTGCTTCCCCCTGATCGACTTCGGGCCGCGGTTCAGAATCCGCGGCGCCGGAGGTGCTCCCGGATGACCTCGACGTCCTCGGGCGCGAGCTTCCCGAGCGCCCGGGCCTGCGCCACGACGGCCACGGTGTTGTCCTGGTGCGTCGGCGCCGTGTGGGCCGGGTCGAACCATTCCTCTTCGAAGTCCCAGGCGGCGATGGCCGCCAGCGCCTCGTCACGGGGGATCTCGCCGGCTGCGTAGCGGTCGATGTAGTCGCGCAGCGATGGCTTGCCGGTCATGACGGCCCCCTCTTCTCTCCGGTCGTCACCCTAGATGATCCAGATGATCACACCAAGGCCGCGTGCGGGCCCGTCACCCTGACCGAGAACCTCTCGCTGTTCTGCGCCTGGGCTTCGGAGGCGCCGCGCAGGCGCGTGGATTCCGGTCGCCGCGCTAGGCCGTGCCGCCGAAGTCGGGGAGGGTGATCGAGCCGTCCTTGTTGAACGGGAACCCGGGGTTGTGCGCGATCTCCCAGGCGTGGCCGTCGGGGTCGACGAAGGCGCCGGAGCGGAAGCCGACGGCGTTCACGGCCGCGGGTTTGGTGATCCTCGCGCCGGCCCGTTCCGCCGCCGCGAGCAGGGCGTCGACCTCGGCGTCGGAGCGGACGTTGTGGGACAGGGCGATCCCGCCGAAGCCGGCCGCCCGGCCCGGCCCCGGCCCCGGGTCCCGCTCCGGTCCCGTCTCCAGGCCGCATTCCGCCGCGAGTTCGTCGCGGTCCCACAGGACGAGTGCCAGACCGCCCGCCTGGAAGAAGACGGTCTCCTCGACCTCCTGGCCCCGCCAGCCCAGGGCCCCGTAGAAGGACTTGGCGCGGGCGAGGTCGGAAACCCCCAGCGTGACGAGGGTGATGCGCTGTTCCATGCGGTCACGGTACGCCCCGGAGCGGACGCGGCGAGGGAGCCGCGGGCCGGCGGCGCAGCCGTCGACGCGGCCGCGCCGGCACGCCTCCGGCGGTGCGGTCACAGCAGGCAGACGAGGCATTGCGCGTCCCTGCCCCACCAGTGGTCCCACAATTCATCGCATGGCCGAGCGCGCCTTCGGGGGTCCACTCGCAGGATTGAGCCGTTTCCGGAGCGGCCGCACAGTTCATTTATTCTTCAACATTCTCCATGGTGTGCAGCTCAGGCACGTGATCGCGAATCATGAACGGACGCCGGATCACGTTCCGTAGCTGGTTGGAAGCATGGCGGAATCGAACCTTTTACCGCAGCCCGTGCAGCGGGAAAGCTGTGGGCCGTAAGCGAGGCGTTGATAACGTCCACTGCGAACCGGGTCGAACCGAACCGCGACCCTCCCGCATCGACCCGGAACCCCCATCGAAATCGAGGCCCGACTGGCACTGATGCCGAGAACAGTGCTGGTCACCGTGACAATCGGAGACCTCCACCCCCGGTCCGCACCACGCTCCCCCTCCCGGTCGCCCCCGCAGGGGACAGCGGCGCCGCGCCGGATTCGGGGCGCATCGACTCGGGCTGATTCCATTCCCTGTAGTCCCCTGTGGTCCCATCGGTTTCAGCACCGAACGGGCGCCCGGAGCAATACCACCGCGCGCACCATTCCCGCACTTCCTTTCTGCGCCGGTTGACACCATCCGGCCTTGCAACAACACCGTGCGCCCGTCGAATCAAGTGACGCGAACCGGGCCCCGGTTGTACGTTTCTCCTTACCGAAGGCATATTCCAACCAGCGGTCCTCACCGTTGAGAGGGACGGGCATGACGAGCCACGCAACCGAAGTCGACCTCGAAGAACTCCTCCGCCGGGTACTGGAATCCACCGGTGCGGGCACGCGGTGGACCACCGAAACGGACGAGATGTGGTGCCGCCTCACGCCCGAGTCCGCGACCCTCCCCGAGCAGGGCTGGAAACTGCACGTGTCGGCGACGTCCGCCTCCGCACCGGTGGTCCTCGCCAAGGCCCTGGGGGTCCTGCTGCGGGACGGGTCCGCGTTCAAGTTCGCCCGCTCCCTGGAACAGGTGGGCGCGCTCAACTCCCGGGCCACGCCCCGGGGGAGCTCGGGCAAGTTCATCACCGTCTACCCCCGCTCCGACGCCGACGCGGCCCGCATCGCGCAGGAACTGCACACCGCCACGGCGGGGCTGGCCGGCCCCCGGATCCTCTCCGACCAGCCCTACGCCGCGAACAGCCTGGTCCACTACCGCTACGGCGCCTTCGTCGGCCGGCGGCGGCTGTCCGACGAGGGACTGCTCGTCTGGTACATCGAGGACCCCGACGGCAACCCCGTCGAGGACGTCCGCACCGGCCAGTACGCGCCCCCGTCCTGGGCGGTCAGCCCCTTCCCCGCGTCGGTGCCGCTCCCGCCGCAGAAGCAGCAGGCGCCGGCGGGCCCGGTCCTGCTCGGCGGCCGCTTCTCGGTCCGGGAGGCGATCCGCCACACCAACAAGGGCGGCGTCTACCGGGGCACGGACGTCACCACGGGCGCGCCGGCGGTCATCAAGGAGGCCCGCCCGCACGTGGAGGCCGACGCCTCGGGCGCCGACGTACGCGACTGGCTGCGCGCCGAGGCCCGGACCCTGGAGAAACTGGCCGGCACCGGCCTGGCCCCCGAGCTCCTCGCGATGTTCGAGCACGGCGGACACCTGTTCCTCGCACAGGAGGAGATCCCCGGCGTCCCCCTGCGCAACTGGGTGGCCGAGCACTTCCGCGACGTCGGCGCCGAACGCTACCGCGCCGACGCCCTCACCCAGGCCGGCCGGCTGATCGACCTCGTCGCCGCGACCCACGCACGCGGCTGCGTCCTGAGGGACTTCACCCCCGGCAACATCATGGTCCGCCCCGACGGCGAACTGCGCCTCATCGACCTCGAACTCGCCGTCCTGGAGGACGACGAGGCCCTCCCGACGACGGTGGGGACCCCCGGATTCAGCGCGCCCGAGCGCCTGTGGGACGCACCCGTCTCCCCGACGGCCGACTACTACAGCCTCGGCGCCACCATCTGCCTCGTCCTCGCCGGCAAGGTGCCCAACCTGTTGCCGGAGGAACCCGCCGACCGGACGGCGGACCAGCGGCTCGCCGAGTGGCTCACCGCAGCCGGAGCCGCGCTCCCCCTCCCGGACGGCCTGCCCGAGATGATCCTCGGGCTGATGCAGGACGACCCCGCCGAGCGCTGGGACCCGGACCTGGCCCGCGCGGCCCTGCGCCGGACGGCCGGGACGCGGCAGCAGCCGCCCGCCGCCCCGGACGTGCGCCGCCCCGCCGCCCCGCGGCCCGACACGACGGCGGACGCGACGGCGGACGTGACGGCGGACGTGACGGCGGACGTGACGGCGGACGTGACGGCGGGGATCGTCGACCACCTCGTCGACTCGATGACGCCGAAGGACGCGCAACGGCTGTGGCCCGTGTCCACCCGGGCCGGGGAGACCGACCCCTGTACCGTGCAGCAGGGCGCGGCCGGCGTACTGGCCGTCCTGACCCGGTACTTCGAGCTCACCGGGGATCCGCGCCTGCCCGAGGTGATATCCACCGCGGGCCGCTGGATCGCCGACCGGACCGACACCCGCTCCACGCGCCCCGGCCTGCACTTCGGCGGCAGGGGCACCGCATGGGCCCTGTACGACGCCGCCCGCGCCGTCGACGACCGCGGCCTCGCCGACCACGCGGTGGCCCTGGCCCTGGCCCCGCAGGAGACGACCCTCAGCCACGACATCACCCACGGCCACGCGGGCAGCGGACTGGCGGCCGCCCACCTGTGGCACCGCACCGGAGACCCCCGGCTGGCCGAACGCGTCGTCGCCGCCGCCGACCGGCTGGCCGCCGCCGCGCGGCCCGAGCCCTCCGGCGTGAGCTGGCCGATCCCGGCGGAAGCCGTCTCCGAGGAGGTCGGCAAACGCTACCTCGGCTTCGCCCACGGAACGTCCGGCATCGGGTACTTCCTGCTCGAAGCAGCCGCCGTCGCGGACCGCCGGGACTACCTGGACTTGGCCGTCGCCGCCGGCGAGGAGCTGGTGGCCGGCGCCGTGCGGATCGGCGGGGCCACCCAGTGGCCGGCGCAGGCCGGCGACGTGCCCACGGCGCCGTACTGGTGCCACGGCTCGGCGGGCATCGGATCCTTCCTGATCCGGCTGTGGCGGACCACCGGCGACGAACGCTACGCCGAACTCGCCCGCGGCGCCGCCCGCGCCGTCGTCGAACGCGCATCCCGGGCCCCCCTCGCCCAGTGCCACGGGCTCGCGGGCAACGGGGACTTCCTCCTCGACATGGCCTCGGCCACCGGGGACCCCTCCTACCACGCGATGGCCGAGGACCTGGCCCGCCTCATCGCAGCCGAACGGGCCCACCGCGACGGCCACGTCGTCTTCCCCACCGAGTACGGGGACGTCTCGACGAGCTGGAGCGACGGATCCGCGGGGATCCTCGCGTTCCTCCTGCGGACCCGACACACAGACTCCCGGCACTGGACGATCCAGCAGCCGGGCTGAGCGGCAGGGAACCTGCCGCCACCTCAGAGAGAAGGAGAAAGCCATGGAGAACCGCGACCTCGAACTGCTGGCTCACCTGCACGCCCTTCCCGAGACCGACCCGATCGGCGTCGACGGAGTCCCGTTCGCCGACACCTGCGCGTGCGTCGGGCTCCTGACGCTGCTCAACACCGTCTGTGTGGGCATCAGCTGCGCCTGACCCGGCGGTAGGCCCCTTGGACTCCGCCACTGCCCGGCGGCCCCGACGACAGCGGTCACGTCGACGGGACGCTGAGCAGCGGACCCGCGGGCGGGGAGCACCCCGTACTGCCCGCCAGTGCCGCGCGGGACGGAACGACAGGGGCCGGACGACCTCCGGCCGGTGGCCTGCCCATGGCGGCGGCCACCGGCCGGAGCACACACCCGCTCCACAGGGGAGCCGGGCACGGCCCGTCCGTGCCCGGCTCACCCGTTGCCCGCCCGAGTCCGCAGACCACACCCCGCAGACGAGGACCCGACCATGCAGCCACACGCCGGTGACGACGCCCCCGCCCGGGCCACCCTCCTGGCCACCGCCCCCGCCGACCCGGACACCGCGCGGCCGGAGCACGGGCCGGCGTACGCCATCAGCACGCGCGGCCTGGTCAAGAGCTACCCGGGCCCGGACGGCACCGCCGTCGAGGCCGTACGCGGCCTGGACCTGGACGTACACCAGGGCGAGACCTTCGCCTTCCTCGGCCCCAACGGCGCCGGCAAGTCCACCACCATCTCCCTGCTGTGCGCCCTCGCCCGGCCCACCGCCGGACGCGCCACGGTGGCCGGCGCCGACGTGCTCGACCAGCCCGACCGGGTACGGCGACAGGTCGGGATGCTCTTCCAGCACAGCGCCCTGGACATGGACCTGACGGCCGAACAGAACCTCCGCATCCACGCCCGCCTCTACGGGCTGGGCCGCCGCGACGCCCGCCGACGCGCCGCCGAGACGCTGGAGGCGGTCGGACTGGCCGACCGGAACCACTCCCCGGTACGCACCCTGTCCGGCGGCATGCGACGACGGCTCGAACTCGCCCGCGGCCTGCTGCACGAGCCGCAGATCCTCTTCCTCGACGAGCCCACCACCGGACTCGACCCCCACGCCCGCGCCCAGGTCTGGGAACACCTGCGCGCGCTGCGCGACCGGCAGGGCATCACGCTCTTCGTCACCACCCACTACCTGGGCGAGGCCGAGAACTGCGACCGCCTCGCCATCATCGACGGCGGCCGCCTGGTGGCACAGGGCACCCCCCTCGCCCTGAAGGCCGCGATCGGGGACGACCGCGTGGTGCTGCGCACCGGCGACGACCGGGCGGCGCGCGAGGTCGTGCGCAAGGCCGCGCCCCCGGGCACCGCCACGACGCTGGACGGCGACGGGCTCTGCCTGCGCGTGCCCGACGGCAGCTCCTGGATCCCGCGCCTGTGCGGGGCCCTGGCCACCCACGGCATCCCCGTGCACGCCGCCTCCGCGACCCCGCCGACGCTCGACGACGTCTTCTTCCACCACACCGGCCGCAGCATCCAGGGGGCCGGCCCCCTCCCGGCGGCCGGCGCGGCCGGGACGCAGACCGCCACCACGACGACGAGCGGGGAGGGCCCGTGACCACATCCGCCGTGCGGCCGCCGGACGTTCCGCAGACCCCCTACGCCCCCGACCCCGCGCCCGTCGACCGCCTGCGCCGCGAACTGCGCGCCGTCCACGCCCTCGTCCACCGCGACCTGCTGCGCCTGGCCTCCCAGCGCCTCCACACCGCGCTGATGCTGACCCAGCCGGTGCTCTACCTCCTGATCCTCGGAGGCGGCCTGGCCGCCCTGATCCCCGACGGGGCCCTGGGCGTCGGCTACCAGACCTACCTGTTCCCCGGCATGCTGATGATGACGGTCCAGACCCCGGCCATCATGGTCGGCATCCGGCTGATCACCGACCGGCAGAGCGGCTACCTGCGCGAACTGCTGATGGCACCCGTACGCCGCTCCACCCTGCTCCTGGGCAGCTGCGCCGGCGGCACCGCGGTCGCCGCGGTCCAGGGTGCCCTGCTGCTCCTCCTCGCCGGGGTGGCCGGCCTGCCCTACGACCCGCTCCTGCTGGCCCTGCTCCTGGCCGGCGTGGTGCTGGTCTCCTTCACCATCACCGCGATGTCCCTGGCCCTCGCCGTGAGCCTGGCCCGCGCCGAGATGTTCCACATGCTGCTCGGCCTGGTGATGACGCCGCTGCTCTTCCTCTCCGGCGGCTTCTTCCCCCTGGCCAACCTGCCCGGCTGGGCCCGGACCCTGGCCGCCTGCAACCCGCTCGCCTACGGCATCGACCTGCTGCGCCGCTCCATCGGGGTCAGGGAACCGCAGCAGGCGGCCGTGGCCGGCATCGAATGGTTCGGCCGCCAGCCCCCGCTCGCCCTCGAAGCGGCGGGCCTCCTGACGATCGGCGTCCTGGCCCTCCTGTGGGCCGCCCACCGCTTCGGCCGCCCCGAGTAGCCGCCGGAAGCCTCCTATGACCCACCGGGTGACCCACCGGGTGGGTCACCGGGGTCGAACGTCACCGGCAGGCTCTCGGGGCCGCGCAGCCCGCCGGGCCGCCAGGGGATCTCCTCCGGCCGCACGGCCAGCGCGAGGCCGGGCAGCCGGCGCAGGACGGTCCCGATGGCGATCTCCCCCTCCAGCCGGGCCAGCGGAGCGCCCAGGCAGTAGTGGATCCCGTGCCCGAACGCGAGGTGGGCGTTGTCCTGCCGGGTGAGGTCGAGGCGGTCGGGGTCGGGGAACCGCTCCGGGTCCCGGTCGGCGAGCGCGGAGCCGATCAGCACGGTCGCGCCGCGTGGCACCCGCACGCCCGCGATCTCGACGTCCTCACGGGCGAACCGTGCGATGCCGGGGCTGACCGGACCGTCGTAGCGCAGGAACTCCTCGATCGCGCCCGGCAGCAGCCCGGGGTCCGAGCGCAGCAGTTCGAGCTGTCCCGGATGGGCGAGCAGCATGGCGATGCCGCCGCCGATCAGGTTGACCGTGGTGATGTAGCCGGCCGCCAGCAGCAGGAACACCATGGCGACCAGTTCGTCCTCCGACAGGCGCTGCTCCTCGTCCCGCGCGGTGATGAGGCCGCTGAGCAGGTCGTCGCCGGGATCCGCCCGCTTGGCGCGGATCAGCCCGGCCACGTACGCCCGCATGTGCCGCCACGCCTCGTCCACCACGGCCGGGTCCAGCGGCTCCGCGCCCCGCCTGACCATGCGGTCGGTCCAGTGCTGGAAGTCGTGGCGGTCGTCCACCGGCACCCCCAGCAGTTCGCTGATCACCGTGACCGGGAGCGGCAGCGCGAAGTCCGCGACGAGGTCGGCGCGCCCGGCGGGGACGAGGGCGTCCAGCAGCCCGTCGGTGAGGGACTGGATCCGCGGCCGCATCCCCGCGACCCGGCGGGCGGTGAACGCCTTGGAGACCAGCCGGCGCAGGCGGGTGTGGTCGGGCGGGTCGCTGCGGAGCATGTTGCTCAGCAGGGAGGCGCGCTCCGTCGCGGGCAGCTGCCGCAGCAGGCGGGTGTCCGAGGCGTCCCGTACGTCGCTGCTGAGCCGGGAGTCGGACAGGGCGGCGAGCGCGTCGTCGTACCGGGTGACGAGCCAGGCCTCCAGGGCGCCCGCCACGACGACCCGCCGCACGGGCCCCTCCTCGCGCAGCTGCCGGTACAGCGGGAACGGGTCCGCGACGAAGGCGGGGTCGGCGTAGGGCAGGGGGACCGGCCGCTCGTTCATGTTGCCTCCCGGGGATGGGGCTGTCGTCGGCGCCACGGAGAACGAGCCTGCAACGCCGCCCGCCCGTGACCGGTGCGGCGCGCCTCGTCCGGCGGGGTGATCCCTCCGGCGGCCGGGGGCTGGGGTGCCCGCGGTCCGGATCCGCGGAGATCGGAGGCGCTCTGCCGGTGGATATTGCCTACGGCGGAAGTGAACCGCGTGCCTAGGGTGTCCGCATGTCACTGAGCCAGATACTCCTCCCGTCCGGTCGCTCACTCAGGCTCACCGAGCTGCGGATGTACTCGACCTACGGGGGGTTGATCGAGGGCTACCCGTGCGCGCGCATCAACGACCTGAAGGTCGCCTGGCTGCAGCGGCAGGCCGAACAGGCCTCATCCGCCGGGCCGGTCCACCTCGTTCCGCCCTCCCGCGCCTACCCGGACGAGCCCGCCGGTCCCTTCGGCCCCGTCGAGGTGCTGCCCTCCGTGGCGTGCGTCGGCGTCTTCTCCTCGGCGGCGCTGGACCCGGCCATGGACGCCTCGGTGCTCGTCGTCGCCTGGTTCCAGTCGGTACCGGAGGTACCGTCGGGCGAGGACGCCGATCCCGGCCTGCGCGGCCTCCACTGGGAGGAACTGGCCCAGGACTACGCGCTGTAGCGGCGGGTTCCGGACCCGCGGCGGTCGAGGAGCCGGGCGTCCGGCGGTCTGCCGTACCGTTGGGCCGTGACATGGAGCGAATCGGGTTACGTCGACTGCCTGACGTCCGAGCGGCGTGGCTATGCGTGGGTGATGGAGCACCATGGCGGCGTGATGCCGGAGGAAGCCAGGAAGGCCGCCGTGGAGTGGTATCCGTACCAGCCGGCCGGGACGCCGTTCCGGGGGCTGGTCTTCCACGACGAGGCGTGGCACTGGGCGATGACGGCGATCCACGGCGACCGGTACGTCGTGGACCATCCCGAACTCGTCCACCCGTCGCCCGAGTACGCGGCGCCCCCGGACCCGTCGGAGGACGCCGGTGCGTGGGCGCGGGAGGGGATCCCGCTCTAGCCCGCCGCCCTCGTGTACCGCCAGACGGCATGTTCCAGTCCGGCCTTGTCGTGCCCGAGGAGCGTGGCGGCTTCCTCGTACGCCGTGCGCAGTCGCTCGTAGCCGAGGCTCGGAACACCGGCGTCCGCGGCGAAGGCACGGAGATGGACGTCGACGGCGATCTGTGAGCGGCCGACGAGGTTGCCGAGGTAGTCGACGCTCTTCGGCCCCACCCCCTCCACGGTGCGCAGAGCCGCACGATGGGCCTGGTGGCCGAGCCAGGCGTGGAGGTCGTCGCGCGTATCGACTCCGTCGGCGGCCAGGAGGTCGGTGATGCCGCGGGCTGTCGCGGCCTTCCGGGCGTGGCGGAACCTCATGGCGACGGCGAGGTCCTCCGTGGCCAGCGGGGCCCGGAACCCCCGGACGGTCCTTGCGTCCGGCCAGTCCTGTCGCAGCCGCAGGAGCCGGGGCCGCAGGGTGGCCTCGCGCGGGTGCGGCTGCCGCGGATGGCGAGGTGTCGGCGGGTCAGGGGTTCCTGGGGCTGCGGGAGTCGGCTTCGAAGGGTACGAGCAGCTTGCGGAGCAGTGAGGCCAGCTGGAGCCGTTCCCGGGGGGTGAGGGCCTCGATGAGTTCGCGCTCGTTGGCCAGGTGGCCTTCGATCAGGTCCTCGGCGAGGCGGCGGCCCTCGGCGGTGAGCTCCGTACGCACCAGGCGCCGGTTGTCCGGGTCGGTCGCGCGGGTGACCAGGCCCTTGGCGACCAGCCGGTCGATGCGGTTGGTGAGGGCGGCCGGGCTGATCATCGCGGCGCCGGCCAGGTCGCTCATGCGGAGGGTGTTGCCGCCGCCCGCGCGCAGGAGCGTGGCGAGGATGTCGTACTCCCACGTCTCCAGGCCGTGTTCGTCGAAGTACCCCTTGATCCCCTGGTCGAGGTGGCGTGAGGCGCGGAAGATCCGCAGGACCACCCCGATCGGCTCGGTGTCCAGCCCGGGGCGCAGGGCGTCCCACTGCTCGATGACCTCGTCCACCGTGTCGCGCATGGCTCCAGGTTAGCAGAACGCTTCGACGTCGAATCGTTTGACTCCGATGTTGATGTGTGGTTAGTGTCCTGTCCATGGAAACTTCGACATCGAAGTTTTCGCCATCGGAGTGTTTGATGTCCCGCCTGTGCCCGTCCGGGGTACGGCGGGGGAGCGAGGAGAAGTCCGTGCACTACGTGCTGTTCATCCGTACCGACCACACGCCCGACGCCGCCCTCGGCCACTACCTGGCCCATGTCGGCCCGACGCTCGACGCGTTCGACGGCCGGCTGCTCGCCTTCGACGCCCCGGCCCGGCTGGAGGGGCCCTCGACGTACACGAAGACCGCCCTGGTGGGCTTCCCCACCGAGCGGGCGGCCCGCGACTGGTACGCGTCGCCCGCCTACCGGGAGTTGGCCGCCTGGCGCATCGAGACGATGGGCCACGAGGTCGACGTCCAGCTGCTGGCGGGCCTCCCCGGCTGATCCGCCGGGGCGCGGGGCGCGGGGCGCGGTTCGTCCGCTGCTCAGCCCGGGCCCTTCCGGTTGTGCTCGTCGTCCATGACGTCCCCGGCCCTCCTGCCGGAAGAAGTCCGGTCGTCCGGCAGCGGGTCCCCTTCCTCCCAGACGTCGTCGGCCGGCGTTCCGGTCGTGTTCCGGGTGGCGTCGGCGCCGGCGTCGGGTCTGTGGGCGGCGGAGAAGTCGGCGCGGGCGTCGCCGGCACGGGCTTCGAACTCCGCTTGCGCGCCCGCTTCGGCGACCGTGTCGACGAGCTCGGCGGCCAGGTCCACGACGGTCTCCGCCACCTTCGCGGCGCCTTCCGCGAGGAGGGCGACCGTCCGTCCCCATTCGTCGCTCAGGTTGCCCGGACTGCCGCCGGAGGCCGTGTCCCCGGCGTCGCCCCGCGAGGCGGAGTCGGCCCCTCCCTGCGCGGAATCCCGGGCGGCGGACGACTGGCCGGCTGGGGTCGGCGGGTCCGCCTGCTCGGGCGCACGGGTCCGCGACCCGTCGGTCGGGGTGTCCGAGGGGGCCGAGGACGTACGGACGCCCTCGGGCGCCGGCTCACGGCTGCCCGGCGGGGCGGGGGCCTTGCCGTCGGCGGGCCGGGGCGGCCGTCCGCCGGTGCCCGGGGCGCCGTCTGCGGGGGCGCCCGCGCCGGGGGTCGTGTCGGCCCGGGTCCGGCCGGGGGGCTGCGGTGCGTCCGCGGTACGGCCTGTGGTCGGGGGAGCCTCGGGTCCGCCGCCCTTGCCGGGCCCCCTCCCCTCCTCCTGGCCCGGCCGGGTCCTGGTCTCCGCCGCTGCGCCGCCGTCAGGGCCGGCGGGACCGGTGCCCGGGCGTGGCCGTGGCTCCTGTCCGCGTGGAGCGGGCCGCGGGCCGGGCGGACCGGTCACGCCGTCCTGCTGTCCCTTCTTCGGTTCCTGCTGCGTGGGTCGTCCGTCGTCGGGCTGCCGTGGAGGCCCGGACCGCCCGCGGTCGCCGGCGGGAGGTTCCGGCGGGGGGTCCGTCACCGGCCGGTGACCGCCGGGAGGCTCGGGAGGCCGACCGCCGTTGCCCTGCTGCCCATCGGCACGCACGGCAGGCGGCTCGTCCGGCGGCGGCCGGTCCGGATCGGTACGCTCCGGCAGTTCCTCCACCGGCCGGTCCGGGTCGGAGGAGGACGGCGGATCCACCCCCGTCTCCGCCTCTGCCTGCGCCCCCGTGCTTTCCGGTTCCGCCTCCGCCTGTGCCTCTGCCTGCGCCTCTGCCTCCGTCCCCGCCTGCGCCTCCGCCTGTGCCTGCGCCTCCGTCTCCGTTTCCGTCGGCTCCGGCTCGGGCTCCGGCCGCCGTTCCTCGTCGGCGGTGCGCCCCTCGTCCGCGTCCCAGGCCATGTCGGACAGGCCGGTGCTTCCGGCGTCGGCCTCCTCGCGCCGTCCGGCGCCCCCCTCGCGGCCGTCGTCGTCCGCCCGGTGGTCCGCGCCTTCAGGTCGGCCGTCGGCGTTCTCCTCCGCCGTTGCTCCTCCACCACGGTCCTGCGGGTCCGCGCCCTTGTCGGGACCGCCCGAAGCCTCGACGGGCGGAGGCGGCGGAGGCGGAGGCGGGGGTGCGTCGGCGGCCCCTCCACCGTCTATCGCCACTGCTCCTCCCCGGACCCGTCAGCCGGCGTGCCCGCCCCGGCAGAACCCCGGTGCCAGGTCATCGTTCCTCGGGCGACTGCATGGACTCCTTGAAGTACTCGCATTCGAGGCCCAGTTCGTAGGCGTGCATACGGGCGCCGTGCTCGACCCGCTCGGAGGAGTCGAAGCGGGCGCGCAGGCCGACCGCGTAGGCGTCGCCCGTCACGTGGTTGAGCGACGGCAGTGTCGCGTCGTCCACCTTCTCCTGCTTGAAGTAGCCGTCCATGGTGTCGTAGTAGGCCGCCATGTGGTCCCTGGCCTTCTCGGCGGCCATGGGCGCCTGACGGATCTCGGCCAGCCTGTCCATGAAGGCGCCGGGGTCCGGTTCGTATCCCGTGTCCGTCTTCCGGCAGTCGACGGCCAGGCCGTTCCTGGTCGAGAGGGTGATGCGGTCGAACAGCCCGGAATCGAAGGCCTGGCGTATCGTGTCCGGATTGTTCCTGTAGGCCTCGTCGTGCACGGCTCCGGGGGTGTGGCGGCCCTCCGTCAGGACGCGGCTGACGGTTCCGAGCCGGCTCACTTCCGGGGGCTCCGCGACGACGTGCAGTTCCCTGCGCCATTCGGGGCCGAAGTCACGTGCCGTGTCGAGGAGTACGGACGGGTTCCGCAGCGTCCCTTCGATCGCGACGTCAAGCCCGAGGGTCCGGGCGTCGCTGATCGCCCTCTTCGTCCACTCTCCCGCGGCCTGACCCGTCACCACCGTCATGTTGTGCGGTTCCCTGGCCATGACGGCGTGGTGGTCGGGGTGGAACGGCCGTAACGCATCGCCCTCTATCTGTATGACGTCGCCACCGGCCTGCTCCTTCACCAAGTCCATGGCACGGCTCTTGCCCGTTCCGGGAGGGCCGCCCACGAAGAAGACGGTCGGCTTGTCGGCCTCCGCCTCCGGTGGGGGGTCCCCGGCCACCGAGCCCTCCTGCCACCGGTCACCGAAGACGAACTCACGGACCTCTCTCCTGTACCCCTCATCCAGTTCCTCGGGCGAGAGGGTCGTCCGCCACCGGCGCTCCGGGCTGTCGGCCCCAGGGGCCGGCAACTCCTGTGCCTCCCCGGCCTCCGAGGCGGGCCCCCCGGCCGGGACCGACGCCTGGTCCGGCCCCCCGTCCTCGATTTCGTGGAACGAGCCGTAGCGGTGGTCGTCGCCCTCCGCGGACTCCTTCTCCTCCGCCGCGCCGTGGGCGCCGGTACCGACGCCCTCCGGCCGATCCGCGGCGTCACCGTGCTCGGCGGCGCGGTGCGGATCCGCCGTGTCCTGCGGGTCCGTGTCCTCCCGTGCGTCCGAGCCGCTCGGGGTGCCGGTGGAATGGCGTTCGGATGCCGTGTCGTCAGGGGCCCGGCGGACGTCCCCCTCAGCGCGTGGGGGCGGTGGCGGCGGCGGAGGCGTGTACGAGCCGGGGGTGGGGGCTTCCTTCACGACCGAGGCTCCCTTCCACGGGCGCATTCCGTCGCCATGCGCTCGGCCGTCTCCTCCAGCAGGGTCTCCACCAGCGGTCCCGGGGTGCAGGCCAGCCGGAAGGCGCGTCCGATGTGTTCCTGAGTCGTCCCGCCCGTCACGGAGGTCACCGCCTCGGACAGGCCGCTGCGTACGACGTCGCCGACCCGGCCGTGGGCGCGGTCGGGCCCGTAGCACGCCAGGGCGCGGACCTGCCGCCGGTGGTCGGCTCCCGAGGTGCCGGTCAGGACCAGCCCGCGGGCCGCCCATTCCGCCGCGTGCCCCGGGTAGTCGTGCGGGCCGTCGGGCCGGTCCCGGCGGGCTTTGTGGATGACCTCCAGGACGTCCCGGAAGCGGTAGTTGGCGTACGTGTACCGGCGGCGGTCCTCGTCCGGCGGGGCGGTCCCGAGAAGGCGCGCGGCCAGTACGGAGTGCAGGCGCGCGGCGAAGTCCCCGGGGTCGACCTCCTCCCGCATCAGCGGTTCGCGGGCCGCCACCGCCCGCTCCACCGCGTAGACGAGCGCGCAGTCGAGGTCGCGTTCGGGAAGGGCCCTCAGGGCCTCGCGCACGGCGGGGGCGGGGCCCGGCGCCGGCATCCCCATGGCCTGGGCCGCGGCGGCCGCCTCCACCCAGATCAGGTGCAGCGGTGCGAGGGAGCGGTGGTGGGCGTCGTTCATCGTGCGCAGGGTGCAGGGGCTGCGCCGGCACGAGGCGCCGCAGAGCGCACTGCGGCTGCCCAGCAGGGGAGGCTCGCTGGAGGCCGCCTCCGCGCTCTCGTCCCCTTCGCCGTGGGGGACGGCCGTCAGTACCGGGCGGTCCATGCCGTCGGCCGCCACGGCCGCGCGTCCGGGCCGGAGCGCGACCACGCTCTCGCCCTGCTCGGGCTGGAGGTTCATCGTCGCGCCCACGGAGCGGCGGTCGTCCTCGGCGGGCAGCCGGTGCATGACCTTCAGGGCGCTGTTCTTGATCACATCGGGCAGGATCTTGCTGGGGATCTGCTCGACGATGACCACGCCCTCGCCGTACGCACGGATCTCGGCCAGGAGGGAGGCGAACAGCTCGACGGCCGCGGCGGCCGGCCCCGACTCTACGTTCTTCAGGAGCCGGTGGGCCTCCTCGACGACCAGCACGTGGCGCAGCGCCACCCCGCCCGTGCCGTGGTGGACGCGCAGGTGTTCCACGATGCGGATCAGCACGGCGCCGATCAGGAACGCCTTGTCCTGGTCGTTCGTGATGGTCTCCAGTTCGAGGACGACGTTCCCGGCCAGGAGGCCGGCGACGTCCAGCGGGTGACCGCCCTGGAAGAACCTGCCCGGGGTGCCTTCCCGCAGCGACCCGATGCGCACGTCCACGAAGCCGCGGACGTCCGCCGTGACCTCCCGCCCGTACCCGATCATCTCGACGACGCGCTGGGCGGTGGTCTGGAGGTCCGTCAGCGTCGGATAGTGCGCGGTGCGCGGCACCTCCGGTTCGTCCAGCCGGAACCTGGGCTTGTGGGCGGGGCGCGGCTCGCCGGTGACGAGGTCCCAGCCGGCGGCCGTGTAGCACTGGGTGAGGGCCCGGGCGAGGACCTGCGGAAAGGGCTCGTGGCCCTCGAACGCCGCGAGGAACAGGGCCCGTACGAGGTCCACGTGGCTCTGGAGGGGGAAGCCCGGCTCCGGCTCCAGGGGGTTGAGGGAGGCGGGCGCGACGTCCACGTCGCCCGGCCTGATCACGGTGACCCGGGAGAGCGGCGACGGCCCGGGGGTTGCCTCCCGTGCGGCGGTTGCCTCCTGTCCGGCGGTTGCCTCCTGTCCGGTGGCTGCCTCCCGTGCGGCGGTTCCTTCCCCGCCGGCGGCCCGGCGCGCGGCGAGGCGTCCGGCCATCCTCGCGTACTCCGCCTTCGCGGGCTCGACCGCGAGCCAGGGGACGGGCCGTTCGTGCGTGGACAGGGCGGTCAGCAGGCTGCGCACGGTCTGGGACTTGCCCGAGCCGGTGGCGCCGCAGACGAAGGCGTGCCGGTTGAGCGTGGCGCGGGAGACGTGCAACGGCCCGGAGGCCGTCAGGGACTCGTCGAGGACGTCGCCGAGAAGGAACCCGTCGGCGGCCGCCTCCGGGACGTCGGAGCTGACGTCGAACCGGTTCGCCGTCACCGTCTGGATGCCGGGCAGTTCGCGGGCGGGCGGCCGGGCGAGTGCCGCCACGAGCTCGGCCGGGGCCGTGAAGGGGCCCCCGTCCTGCGCGGCCCCCGCCGTACCGCCGTCCATCGCCAGCGCCTCGGCCAGCGGTACCGGGTGCCGGGCCGGTACGAGCAGGTACGGCAGGTCGTCGAGTTCGCCGGAACCGCACAGCAGCGCCGCCGAGGCCAGGGCGGTCTCCGGGCGGTCGGCGCCGACCAGGACCCGCACGCTCCAGATCCCGGTGGCGAGCGCCCGCGTCAGCTCCCGGTAGCGGGCCTCGGCCCGCTCGGCCGCGATCCGGTCGGCCTCGGAGTTCTCCCGCTGGCGCAGCCGGGGCAGTGCGACGCCGAGCGCCGTGCGTTCCCGTTCGAGCCGCTCGTGGGGCACCGGCGCGGCGAGGACCAGCCAGGCGAAGGGGTCGGGCAGGTGGGCGGCCGCGTCGTCGAAGGAACCCCGGCGCTCGGTCGGCAGGGACCGGCCGTCCTCGCCCAGGCGCAGGGGTTCGTGCACCCCGGTGCAGGGCACCCAGTACGGCAGGCGCCCCAGCAGCCCGGCGACCTCCTCGGGCGGGACCTCGCGGGCCGTGGCCCCGGGCGGATAGCGCAACGGGCGCTCCCCGCCCCCTGCCGGTTCCTCGCCCGCGGGAGGGAAGAAGGGCGCGCCGCCGGCCAGGAAGTGCAGCGGCTCGTGGCGGCCCGGACGGATCCAGGCCATCGCCAGGCCGGACGGGTCCGGGCCGCCCCGGAGCGACAGCACCGCGTGGGCGGCCGTCACCGCCGCGGTGAGCTGGGCGGGCGTACGGTCCTGTGCGTGCGGCTCCTCGGGACGCCGGGGGATCGTGAGGAGGCGGTGGAAGCGGTGGCCGGCCAGTGCCGCCGCCGCGCCGGAGGTCATGTGAGGCTCGCGCGGGGTCGGGCGGACAGCCGGGGCAGCAGGGTGATGCCGGGGTTGCAGTCCCCGAAGACCACCCGGCGTCCGCCGGGGCCCGCCTCCACCAGGACCAGGCCGGTCACCGGGAGCGCCTGCAGCTGGGTGGGCTCGACCGCGAACTCGTAGACGCGGCTCAGGTTCTCCCCCCTGGTGGTGGACCGCGCCGTCGAGGTGTTGGTCGACTCCTGCCAGCTGCGCGAGAGGGAGGTGGAGAAGGAACGGGACGATCCCCAGTTCCGGCCCCATCCGCCCTTGCCGGAGGAACCGCCGCGGCTGGTCCCGTCGGTCTCGGAGGTCCCGCGCTGGTACGTGTAGCCGTCGGAGCGGCCCTCGGTCAGGGTCTCGCCCACCTGCCGGGTCAGCTGGTTGACGAGGAAGCGGTGCTCCTGGCCGATGAACTGGGCGGCGGCCTTGGCCTCCTCGCCGTTGCCCATCCGCATGAACACGGTCGCGCTGTCCGAGCCGCCGGCGACCTGCACGGCGCCCTCCCGCAGGTGCTCCAGCAGCAGGACGAGACGGACCCCGCTGGTGCGTGCCTGGCGTGCCATCGACTCCAGGGCGTCGCGGCCCAGACGGTCGGCCCCGGCGACCACCAGGGTTCCGGTGCCGCCGGCGAAGGTCCGCTTGCGCAGGGCGTGCAGGAGCCGGAAGAACACGAGCCGGTCGGTGAGGTCCTTGCGGCGGTGGACGACGTCCTCGCTGGTGACGATGGTCAGGGCGCCGGGCCGCCACCACTGCGCGAGGGCCGGCACCCCCGCGTCGACGGGGCCGGCGGCGGATCCGTCGACGGGCCCGCCGACAGACCCGTCGGCGGCCGCGCCGGCAGACCCGCCGGCAGACCCGTCGGCGGCCCCGCCCTCGGCACGGGCGAGCAGCTCCAGCTGGGCGCGCACGTAGCGGAGTTCGTTCTGCACGCGTTCGGTGTGGCCGACGAGGTCGATCGCCCGGCTGATCGCCTCGATCTCGGACGGCTCCAGCGGGCCCGGCCGGTCGGGGTCGGCGTCGTACACGCGCATCAGGACGCGCAGGCCGGCGGCGAGCCGGGCGAAGGTCACCGCTCCTTCGAGCAGGGAGGCGACGGTCTGCAGGAGGTCCACGTCGATGGCGTGCAGGTCGACGTCGGTGCCCGGCGGCCGCATGGTCGCGAGCGCCTCGGCGATGGCCTCGGCCAGCTCTTCCGGCGTGAACTCCGCGCACAGGTCGACCCCCAGGAACGCCCCGGGGACCGGTACGTGCAGGACGGGGACCTCGCGGCGGGCGGCGAACCCGGCGAGTTCGAGGGCGACGGCCTGCTGGGTGAGGTCCAGGACGAGCAGGGGCTGTCCGGAGCCGAGCAGCGGGCCGCCGACGGTGGCCAGCAGGCTCGCCCATCCGTGGGCGGTACCGCCGAACACGTCGATGCGGCTGGGGCGGGACGGCAGCGCGAGGGGGAACCAGGTGTCCAGTTCCTCGTTGCGGCGCAGGTGTTCGGCCCGGTGGGTGTCGAGCCGGCGCTGCCATGCCCGCGTCCGGTTCTGGTGCTCCCGGAGGGCCTGCTCGCGTGCGCGCTCCAGATCCCGCTGGGCCGCGCGCAGCCGTGCCCGGGGGGAGCTCGCACCCCAGGCCACCAGGAGGAGGACGACGGCGATCCCGGCGGCGACGATCCCGGCGCCGTCGCCGCCGGCGCCGAGGAAGACGCCCACGGCGAGCAGGAAGGTGAAACATCCGCAGCCGGAGCTGTTCCGCTTCTCCGTGGCCCGCTCCGTCAGGTCGCGCACCCGGGTGTGGGAGGGCTCGACGTGCGCGGGCGGGTTTGCCGCGTCCGGGTGGGGCGGCGGTTCGGGCGGCTGGACGAACTCCCAGCCCCAGCGCTCCTCCCCGGCGAAGACACGCCGAACCAGCTCCGCTTCCGTGTCACTCACGGCATCGCTCATGAGGCCCCCCGTTCCACAGTGGGAGCATCCTGGCCCCACCGCGGCGGTCCGTGTCACGGGCCGTGCACCACCGCGGGCGCGCTTGTCGTGAACTGGCCGCTGATTGTCCGGATCCCTCCGCCCTTCGGGCCCGGCGAGCCGGGCCGGGGCCGGCGGGTGCCCGTCGGGTCCGGGGCGAGTGCGGGTGTCAGAGGGGCCGGTCCGGCCAGATCAGGTCCGGCTTCCAGATGCCGCGGTGGGGGGGTAGAGGTGCGCGGTGGGGGAGAGCTCGTACGAGCCCGCGTCGGCGTCCTCGGCGAGGACCCAGCCCACCCCCTGGTAGGCGAAGGGGACGTCCTCCCGGGGCGTGGCGCACCCGCCGGGGTCCGTGAGACGGTCTGCCCTGCCGGGATGCTCAGGATCCGGGTGCCTGAAGTCTCGGGACGGGGGTGGAACTCGCCGGCCCGGGAGGCGCTGCCTGATGCCGTCGTCACGGGACCGCCCGGGAGGAGTGCCCGGGCAGCGTCTGCCCGACGAGCCGGCGGTCCGGATGTCGCGATTGATCCAGCGGGTGCGTCGTGACAGGTGAATCGCCCCGCCCAGGTTGCGGGCGGGGCGATGACAGGGCTTCGGAACGGTGTCGAGGTTCCGGTCAGGCAAGCGTCGTCGTGACGCGCTCACGCAATGATGGAGAACCTCTGGTTGATCGAGTTCTTATTGCAGTTGTCGAGCCCAATCCACGTCGGTTCGGCAGACGTACTGCTTTCGAACACGCTCAAGCAGAGCCCGGAGAGATCGTGACGTATCATCATCGATTTCATGCCGGTGCCTGCGGCGCCGGCGGGGTCTGTGGAGAACGTCTGATCCACTGACCCGGAGCACGGGTAGAGTTCCAGCTTCGCCCTGACCTGCGAAACGTACCCGAGCGGGTCCAGGCAGAGGCCGCTGTCCGCTTCCTTGATCGTTGTCAGTGCCGGTGCCGCCCCTGCGCCCGCTGCCTTCGCTTTCGAAAACGAGCCGGAGAAGACGAATTCATCGAACGGGGACGAGGGGTATCCGAGAATGACGCTGTCCCCGGTGTACGGGCTGCCGTTGGGCTGCATGGTGTAATCCGGATACTTGTTGGACCGAAGGTAGTATTCCTCGCCCCCGCCGCTCAAATTGAACTCGTTGTACACCGGGTAGTGGTCGCTGCTTCCGATCTGGCCGTCACGGACCATGCGCAGCCCCGGGAAGCTATGGCTGGACACCATGTAGTCAAGAGTTCCCCCGCTGTCCTGTGTGGGGACACCGGGTTGATAGATCACCGGCCGCCTGCCCACCGTCGGCCACACTCCGTTGATGTAGGGCTGAAGGTCGCCAGGGTTGACATTGAAATCCCCTATCGCGGTCCAGTTCAAGCCGTCGACAGCTGCCACGGTGGCGCTGATGTTCGACAGGATCTGAACAGCATCCTGCCCGTTGTTCGGAGACGGCGCATGTACGTTGAAATAGTAGTCCAGGCCGATCCTGATACCGAAGGAGGGGCGGGTGTTGGGGCGCGGGGGCGGCGCGATGAGGACGGACAGCGCCATTTCCCTGGCGACTATGGCGAAGTTGACCCGTCCCCCGTTGGCGGCGTTTCCGTTCATCCAGTAGACCTGGTAGGTCGCGCCGGGTGCTTCCCAGCGGTAACGGCGGACTTGGTACGTCACGTTGCCGAACGTCCGTTCCGCCACGACGCCGAAGTCCTGCATCTCGGCGGGCGCGGGGCCTGCCTCCTGGATTACCGCCAACTGGTTCTCCCGACCGTGTCCACGGCTCAGGAGCGCGGCGACGCTGCTCCAGTTCTGACCGAGAGAGTTCCAGGTCACCAGGTTGATACTGGTGAATGGAGTCGGATCAGCCTGGGCCGGTGACGCGGGAATCAGGATGAGCATACTGAGAACGCAGAGCAGAGCCCCTATGAGAGGGAAGCGTTTCTGCAATCGACTCGAATGAGCTTTACCGCTCACTGTTGGAAATTCCTTTCAGGGTGAATTGTCTGTCCGTGTCCGCCGCTCTGTCGGCCGCGCGCGCGGGCGGACGCCTGGCCCTCCGGGGACTTCTCCCGGACGTATTCGCGCTCGGACTCCGCCATGCCGGCGAAGAACGCGAAGAGGGCCACGCCGTGCCCGGATGGGTCGTAGACCTCTTGGAGGGTCCGGTGAGGAGTTCGCACTGGATGTCGTAGTGGCGCAAGTCCTCCGCGATGACCAGGAGTTCGGCGGCGCCGCGTCCGAGGCGCTCCATCTCGTGGTCACGCGGGCCGCGCTCTCCGCTGGACCCCCGAGCTGGGACTCAGCCCACGTTCGGCGCCACTTGCCGCGCGGTCCAGGAGCCCCCGATGTTCGGCCGGACCCGCTGCCAGGGCTTGCCGTCGAGGCCGATGACGGTGATGCGGGCGATGAAGGAGCCGTCGTCCGCTGGGCGTCGATCAGGTTGGTGACCGCGGCGGGGACCTCGCCCTTCCAGTACAGCGTGCAGCCGCTGTCCTTCGTCGAGACCACGAGGTTCGCGCTTGGGCGGGTTCACGGCGGTTGGTCCTTCGGCGGGGCGTGTGAAAGGGTGCGCCGGGCCACCCGCCGGTCGACGGCGGTGGCCGGGCGCTGTGTTCGGGCGTGTGTCAGGCAGCTGCGGCAGGCCGCTGCGTCAGGCCCGTGTGCCGCGTGCCCGGTGAGCCGCGCGTGCCGTGCTTGCTGTACGTGCCGCGCGTGCCGTGTCGTTCCGCGCCTCCGGCTCAGTCGGGACAGGGCCCACGACCACCCAACCGACGGCGGATGGGTCCCGCCGCCCCCTCTCCCGTTCCTCCGGGAGGTCTAGTACTGCCGGGCCGGGCAGGTGGTATCGCCCCACGCGGTGGTCACGATGCAGTCCTTGCCGGGGTCGAGCCCGGGGATCTCCACGCCGCCGCCGACCCGGTGCCCGGTGCCGGGCACCTCCGAAGCGGTGGCGGAGGCGGTGGCGGAGGCGGCCAGGCCGCCCGTCGTCATGCCCGCGGCCAGTACGAAGGCCACCATGGCCCGGCGCGTGTTTCCCCGCATGTGCGTCAACTCCTGCTGTCACCCGGCGGCGGTCACTCCGCCGGTGCGTGGTCCTGTGTGCACCGCCGCCCGTCCCGGCCGGCTGTGGGCACCACTGTGCCAACCCGGCGCCGGCGGCGGCAGCCCTGGCGGGCATCATCTGTGTGCCATGCAGTTTTAGGAGGGGTTCCGTGGACGTACCAGCAGGTGACGGCGGGTCGGCGGGAATACGGGGACGGGACTCGACGGCGCCGCGGTCCGCTCTACCGCTGGACCGTCGTCCACGCCCACCTCACCCGGGACACCCTGGCCCGGGCCGCGGCGGAGACCGGCATCGACGACCAGGAGGCGGCCCGGGCCCTGGACTCCCTCCTCGCCGCCGGGAGCCAGAGCGTGCGCTGACAACCGGTCAGTCCGCAGGCCGCCGCGAGCCGGCTGCTTCTCCGACCGGGACGCCGCGCTACGCGCCCGGGAGGAGGCCCTGCGCACCCGGCGCCGCCGGACCCAGGCGGAGCTGGACGGCCTCGCCGCCTTCACGCCCGTCTACCTCCAGGCCCGCCAGCACGCCTTCCCCCAGGGCTACCTCCTGGACGTCTACGAACGGGACTGGGCCAACGCCACCCTGTACGCCAGCGGCCCCCAGGCCGCGTCCGGCGCCTGCCGGACCATGAAGCAGGCCGTCCTCGTCCTGCTCGCCAAGGGCCTCAAGGACGACACCATCGCCCGCCGCCTCGGCATCTCCCTGCGCGCCTGCCGCCGGCACGTCTCGGAGCTCCTGGAGACCCTCGGAGCCCACAGCCGCTTCGAAGCGGGCGTCATCGCCGAACGACGGGGCTGACCCGGCACCACGTACCGACGCCCGTGGGCGCGGAGGCCGCAGAGGTCGCCGGGGCCACAGAGGTCAGAAAGCGCACAGAGGTCGGTGAGACCACAGTGGTCGCCGGAGTCGCCGGAGTCGCCGGAGTCGCCGGAGTCGCCGGAGTCGCCGGAGTCGCCGGAGACGGAGAGACCGCGGAGTCCGGGACCGCGTGTCCGCCGCCTCCGCCCGTCCCGCCTGTCCTGCTTGTGGCAACCCCCTGCCGCCCCGGCCCGCGGGTCCGGTCAACGGGCGGCCGGCCCGGTACTGCTCACCCACCTGCCTGACCGCCGCGCAGTAGGTTGCGGCCGCGGCCGGCGACCGTCACGAAACCCCGTGACTGCGTGACGAAACCCCGGTGCGGGGCGACGAAACCGGTCCGGGTCGTCTCGTCGTCGACCCGTGCGAACGGCCGTCCGCCCGCCCATTCGACGAACGTACGGGTCTTCCGGGGCAGCCCGTTCCGCTCATCCTGGTCGTCGGTGGCGGACGGCTCGGGCCGCGTACGCGATCCGCTGTTCGTCCACAGCGAGATGAACCGGGACGGGAGCCAGGGCAGCACCGAACAGCGGAGGTGGACCGACCGCGCCCCGAACGACTTCCGCTCCGAGGGCTGCATCCAGATGCGGCCCGAGGAGATCAAGAAGATGTTCCGACTCCTGGAACGCAACGGCTGGCCGAAGACCCTGCGCGTCGTCGGCTGACCCTCCCGAGGAGGGCGTGGACCGTCCGCCCTCTCCCACCACCCCGAACCCCGGAAGGACCGGCCGACCCGTGCCCCGATGCGAGGCCTGCGAAGGAACCGGCGAGTGCGCCGGATGCGACGGAACCGGGGAGCCGGACAGCTACTTCGCCCGCCCCCCAAGCCGGGACCGCCTCACCGGCAACAGGACGCGGGCCGAGGCGCTCGCCGAACTGGACGAGCGGGCGCGGCGCCACCACCCCTCCTCCCTCAAGGGCGTCCAGTGCACGGTGGCCCGCGACGCGGACGGCACGTTCTGGTACCTCCCGAAGCCCGGCAAGACCCCGCGGCGTCTGTTCGTGCGGCTGGACCGGCCCGGACCGCGGCCTGGACTGGCCGGCGATCGGCGAGCAGGACCTGGAGGACGCCGCCGGCGAACAGGCGGACGCCTGCTGCCAGGACCGGACCGGGACGCCCACACCTCCGCCGTCGAGGCGGCCACGAGCCCGCTGCCCGAGACGATCACCACCTGCTGAACCGGCCCACCCCGGAGGGAGGGGGGAGGGCGTGCTGATGACCGGCTACTTTGTGGGGGTGGGGACGTGGTCGGGTCGTACGGAGGGGGTGTCGGGGCTGAGGCCGTTCAGCACGAAGAGCGGGGGCGACGAAGCCGCGCCGCGGTCCGCCGCCGACGGAGCGGCGCAGGTGCGGGGACCCGCCGGAACCCGCCGCGGCCCGCGCGGCCGGACGGGGTCCGAGGCGGTGAGCGGGCCGGCCCAGGACCCCGGTGCCCTCGGGGACCCCTATGCGGCGTACGCGGCCCACGCGGCCATGCGCTCCTCATGCCCGGTGCAGTCCCTCCCCGACGGCCCCGCAGGGCGTGCGACGTACCTGGTCACCGGCTACGCGGAGGCCCGGGAGGCCCTCCGTGACCCGCGTCTCTCCAAGGACACGGGCGTCTTCTTCGCGGGCCGGGAGTCACGGCGCCGCCTGCATCCTGCGGTGTCCCGCACCATGCTGGCCAGCGACCCGCCCGCGCACACCCGGCTCCGGAGGCTCGTGACCAAGGCGTTCACCACCGGCGCCGTCAAGGAGCTGCGGCCCTTCATCGCCCGGGTCACCGACGAACTGCTGGACCAGTGGCCCGTCGGCGAACCGCTCGACTTCATGGCCCGCCTGGCGGTGCCGCTGCCGGTCATCGTGATCTGCCGGCTGCTCGGAGTGCCGCAGGCCGACCGGGCCGCGGTCCGGCGCTGGTCGGCAGAGCTGTTCGCGGCGGGAGAGCCCGACGTCATCGACGCGGCCTCGCACGCCCTGGCCGCGTACATGGCCGACCTGGTCTCCGCCAAGCGCCGGGACCCCGGCAGTTCGCTCCTGGACCGGCTCGTCTCGGCGCGGGACGGAGAGGACCGCCTGAGCGAGGAGGAACTGGTCTCCCTCGCCGTACTGTTGCTCGTCGCCGGACACGAGACCACCACCAACGCCCTCGGCAACGCCCTCTTGGCGCTGCTCCGGCACCCGCCCGTACTGGAGCGCCTGCGGCAGGACCCGGACGGGATCCCCGCCGCGCTGGACGAACTGCTCCGCTTCGACTCGGCGGTGAGCACGGCCACCTTCCGTTTCACCACGGAGGCCGTCGCCCTCGGCGGCACCGAGATCCCGGCCGGCGTCCCGGTCCTGGTCGCACTGGGAGCCGCCAACCGGGACCCGGCCCGCTTCCCGGCGCCGGACGGCCTCGACCCGGACCGGGACGCGGCCGCCCATCTCGCGTTCGGTCACGGGATCCACCGCTGTGTCGGCGCCCCTCTGGCGAGGGCCGAGATGGAGATCGCCCTGCGCGCGGTACTGACCCGGTTCCCCGGAATCCGCCTCGCCGTACCGCCCGGCCGGCTGGAGTGGCGGCGCACCCGCCTCGTCCGCGGGCTGGCCTCGCTCCCCGTCCTGACCTAGGAGCCGCGGTCCGCGGGCGGGGCGGGGTCCGCGCCTCCCGGGCGTCGACCCCGGCGTCACGTCCGGTCCCGGAGGCGAGGGGTCCTCGACCGGGCGGGTCGACCTCAAGCCGGCTTGAGGTCCTACGGTCGCACGCATGACACCCCAGACCCGCAGCCACCGACGAGATGCTGCCCACAACGTCAAGGCCGCCACGGCGCGCCAGTCGTTCCCGCCTGCTCGACCGTGACGACGAGGACCCGCCTGGCGCGGTCGTCGTGGTGGCGGTAGACGGGGGCGGCGGAGATGCGCAGTCCCTGCTGGGACGGGGTGGGGCACCTCGGAGCGGGGCTGGCGGGTGGCTCCGCACGTCAGAAGGAAGAGCGAACGTTCACGGATCTCGGCAGCCTCCGGGCCGACCGGTGGTACCGGCGGACGCCCGCCCGAGAACGTCCCGGACCGTCCGAAAAGTTGCTCGACCCGCCTGGCAACATCCGGGACCTTTGCATCGGAGACGGCAGCCGGCTCCTCTCGTCCGCCCCCCGATCCACGGACAGCAAGGTTCGCCCCTACCCGCCACACCTGTGGCATCAGCGAAGGAGCACCCCATCATGGCGCGGATTCACGCCAAGCGGACGGCCGCCCTCGCGGTCGGCGTCGCCTCCCTCATCGGGGGCAGTCCCGTAGCGGCCGCCCCGGCCGGTGCTCAGGCCAAGCCTGCGGGCCCGGCCCTCGCGGCGAGCGGTGGCTACGCCGTCAACGTGGACAGCGGCAAGTGCCTGGACGCCGTGTGGAGCCACAACAACGGCACCGCCGTGACCCAGTGGGACTGCTACGGCGGGGCAACCCAGCTCTGGCACGGGTGAACCCCCGCGCAGGGGCCGTCACCGGTCGGTGAACCGGTGACGGCCCCTGCGCGCCTCCGCAGCGATCCCCGACGAGCGACCCACCACGAAGGCGGCACCGTTCCCTCCCCGCGCCTCGCCGCCCGTACGGCAGGCGCGCGCTGATGTCCGTACGCCCTCGGCGTGCTTCCAAGGGGCGTCGCGCGCCCTTGCCGGGTGTTTCGGGTGCTCACTACGGTCACGCAGCGTGCGCATCGTGCACGCAAAGTTACCGAGAGGGGATCCATGAACAAGGCTGCTTGGCGTTCGCTCGCGCTCGCGACCGTGCTGGCCGTCCTTCCGCTCGGGGCGGCGGCCGCCGAGGCGGAACCGCCCGGGCCCCTGTCCGCCGATGCCGTGGCGGCCATGACCCCGGAGCGGCAGGGCGAGGTCCTCGAACCCCTGCGGGTCGTGGCCGACGCCGCGGCGAGGGCCGGACAGGGGCCGCAGTCGGACGTGTACACGCAGGTCGAGATGGCCTCCGACTACCGGTCCGTCAACGTCTACCTCACCGATCCGAAGCGCCGCTCGGCCTTCCTCGACGCCGTGCGCGAGGCCAACCCGAAGGCCGACACGAATCTGCTCAACGTACGCAAGAGCGCGAGGACACGACTGGAGCTCAGAAAGGAGATCACGGCCTTCCGCAGCCGCAAGGACCTCCCCTTCAGGATCGAGATGGCGGGCAGCACCGTCGACGGCAGTGCGATCGAGCTCGGGGTGAACGACACCGAGGCCGCACGGCAGTACCTCGCCAGGCCCGCCGTCGCACAGCAGCTCACGAGCGCAGGGGGCACCCCCGTGCACGTCCACCGGCAGGCCCCCTCGGTGCCGCTCAACCGGTGGAACGACTCCGCCCCGTTCTACGCGGGCGCCGCGCTCGGCCCCGCGACGGGCTCGTTCGCGCACTGCACCAGCGGCATTCCGGCCATCAGCCCCTCGGACCACCGCCAGTGGCTCGTCACGGCCGGCCACTGCTACGCCCAGGGCGAGCTCGTCTACACGGCCGGCGGCAGCCAGATCGGCCGGGTGAACGCCAAGCTGGCCGACCTCGACTCGGCGTTCATCGAGGCGCCGACGAGCCGCCGCACCTGGGACGGCCTCGACGAGAACGGGTACTCCCGCTACCTCAACGGCGTGCGCAACGCGGCGGTGGGCGACTTCACCTGCCAGCTCGGCTACAACTCCAAGGTCGTCTGCAACATCCGCACCACGTACGCCGGCAGCGCCACCTGGGTGACCGACGGGGCCTCCATCTGGGGGAGCGCCGGCGCCCCGCAGACGTACAGCGTCGTCGCCCGGCCCGGCGACAGCGGCGGCCCGGTGATCACCATCAACGACCAGGATTCCCGGCAGCTCAACGGCATGGTCGTCAACGCGTGGGGCTGTGAGGGCACCGGCAACGACAGGGTCTGCCGCGACCTGGTGGGCTGGATCGAAGTCGGCGACATCTTCTACCGGTTCGGCCTCACCCTCAACCCGGCCTGACACGCCCTTCGCGCCCCGCCTCCCGTCGGCGAGGCCCGCCCGCGTGGTCGTCAGGTGGCGGACGGCCTTGCGACCCGGGCCCGTATGAGCTCCGCGGCCAGCCAGTGCCCGCGCCGCTCCGCCTCGTCGGCCGGGAGCACGCCCCGGGTGCTGCGGAGCGGATCCGCCCCGCGGGCCAGCAGGAACGCGGTCACGTCGGCGTGGAGGGGCTCACCGCTCTGGCAGTGGCCGTCGATCTCGACGTCGATGGCGTGAAGCTTCTCATGCCGGTGAGGGCGTCGAGCGGCCGCCCTCAGACGCCCACGCCCGGCCCCGGCCTCACGGGCCGCCGTCGTCCAGGAGGTGGGCGAACCAGGTCAGCGCTTGGCCTGTTCATGACTGCATCCGGCCTGTTGTAATGCATCGACCGTTCGCCGCCCGCCACGAAGGGACTCCGGCCGATGCTTCCCACCCCGCTCCACGTGGTCAACGAAGGCCTGGCCTTCTTCATGGAGTTGGCCGGACTGGCCCTGCTGGGCTGGTGGGGGTGGTCCACCGGCCAGAACACCGCCGTACGCATCCTGCCGGCCGTGGGAGCACCCGCCCTCGCCGCCACCGCCTGGGGGCTGTTCGCCGCGCCCAAGGCGACCTTCGCGGTGCCGCTCGCGGCCGTCCTCGTGGTCAAGGCCCTGTTCTTCGGATCCGCCGCGGCCGCCCTCTACTCCCTCGGCCGCACGCGTCCCGCCCTCGTCTTCGCCGCGGTGGCCGTCGTCAACACCACCCTCGGGGAACTGGACCGCCTGCACCGGAAATAGCCCCGCCGCCCGCTACTGGGCCAGGTAGCCGCCGTCGACGGGGAGGACGGCGCCGGTGATGAACGAGGCGGCGTCGGAGGCGAGGAAGGCGATGGCGCGGGCCACCTCCTCCGGCTCGCCGAGGCGGCCCACCGGATGGAGGGCCGTGACGCGGTCGAGGTACTCGGGGCCGCCGGGCTCGTCCACGAGGCGCCGGACGCGCTCGGTGCGAATGGTCCCCGGGGCCACCGCGTTGACCCTGATGCGGCGTCCGGCCCACTCCACCGCGAGGTGTTTGGTGAGCCCGGAGGCGACGAACTTGGCGGGCCCGTAGGCGGCCTGACGGGCCTGGCCGGCCAGGCCGGAGATCGAGGAGACGCACACGACGGACCCGCCGGTCTCCTGCCCGGCCATCTGCGCGATGGCGTACTTGCAGGAGAGGAACATCCCGCGGCCGTCGACGGCCATCACCCGGTCCCAGTCCTCGGCGCTGGTCTCCAGCAGGTCCGACAGCGGCAGGATCCCGGCGTTGGCGACCAGCACGTCCAGCCCGCCGCCCGCCGCCACCGCGGCGCCGGTCATCCGCTCGGCGTCCTCGGGCCGGGAGACGTCCCCGGTCACCACGGTCACCTCGTACGGTTCCCCCCGGTCGGCGCAGTCGCGGCGCAGCGCGGTCAGCCCCGCCGTGTCCAGGTCGACGGCCGTGACCCGGGCTCCGAGCCGGGCGAAGAGGGTCGCGGTGGCCCGTCCGATGCCGCTGGCCGCGCCCGTGACCAGGCACGACCTGCCGGTCAGATCGACCAGTCCGCCAGCCTGCACGGCGCACCGCCTCCGCTCGCCGGGGCCGGGTCCCTCCCGGCCGCCGGCCTCCCCAACGAGCGCCGTGCGGCCGGGGTTACGCCCGGTCGACTGCCGTGGCGGGCGCGACCGCCGCGGCGGGCGCCGCACCCGGTTCCGGCGCGAGGGCCAGGAAGTCGTCGTAGGTGCGGACCCGGACGCCGGGCAGGTCCTCGGCCAGCACGGCGATCATCGCGGCGGCCAGCCGGCCCGCGGGCACCGGCCGGTAGGGGCGGCCGGGCCCGACCATCAGCGGGGCCAGCACGGTCGCGGCGGAGCCGCCGAGCCCCTCGCCCCGGCGGTGCGAGGGGCGGTGGCCGAGGATGAAGGAGGGCCGGAAGAACTCGGTCTGCCGGTAGCCCAGGGCCGTCACCGCCGCCTCCATGTCCCCCTTGACGCGCAGGTAGAAGGCCCGGGAGCCGGATCCGGCACCGACCGAGGAGACCACGGCGATCCGCTCGGCGCCCGCGTCCCGGGCCAGCTCGGCCACCCGTACGGTGTGGTGCTGGTCCACCTCGCGGAAGGCCTCCTGCGAGCCGGCCTGCCGGATGGTCGTGCCCAGCGCGCCGTACACGTCCGCCCCGCCCGGTGCGGTCGGCAGGTCGTCGGCCCCGAGCGCGGCGAAGTCCACCACCCGGGCGTCCAGCCGCGGGTGTTCGAGGCCGAGCGGACGGCGGGCCAGTACGGTGACGCGGTCGTAGCGCGGGTCGCGCAGCAGCCGCGCCAGCAGTTGTCCGCCGACCAGTCCGGTGGCTCCGACCAGGAGCGCGCTGCGGGTCACGGGGATCCTTTCCGCCGCCGGCGGCCGGCCCGCCGGAGTCCCCGCAGGATGCCACATCCGTACGGGTATTCCGGCGGGACCCGGAGGCGCCCCGTCCGTACGCCACCGGTCCGGCACGGAAGGGGATGCGAACGAGTCCCGATAGGGTGTTCGACGTTTGTGGTGGTGCGCAGGTGCCCCACGCGGCACACAGAGCACAGGCACAGGCAGAGGCAGCGGCACTCGGGGGAACGCCATATGAGCGGCAGCAGCACGATGATCGGCGAGTTCTTCCAATCGGCGATGGGACACGCCGGACCCACCGCGGCCGAACGCCCCGAGGACAGGCTCATCACCCGGATGCAGCGCCTGCGCACCGTCCTCGGCATCGTCGCGGCCGTCTGGCTCGTCGTGGCCTACCCGCTCGCCGTGGGCGGGCAGGATTTCTTCGTCGGCAAGCTCGTC
Organism: Streptomyces sp. NPDC096136; assembly: GCF_044763325.1. Lineage (NCBI taxonomy): Bacteria > Bacillati > Actinomycetota > Actinomycetes > Kitasatosporales > Streptomycetaceae > Streptomyces > Streptomyces sp. NPDC096136. The sequence continues at coordinate 66,445 of NZ_JBIWFZ010000006.1, forward strand.
GAACTGGGCATCTCCTGCGGCATCCTGGTGGTCGGCAGCATCCTCGGCATCGCCGCCTTCCTCATCGCCGGCACCCCGGAACGGCGCCGCACCTTCTCCCGGCGCCTGCTGGGACCGATCGTGTCGCTGCTCGCGCTCGCCCTGGGCCCCGCCCTGATGTGGCTCTCCTTCGCGGCCATCACGGGCGACCTGACCAGCGGGGGAGAGATCAAGGACTTCTACTCCTCGATCATCGGCACCGGGATCACCGCCGCGATCCTCGCCTTCCTGACCATGGTGATCGGGTGGCTGCTCGGCCTCGTCGTCCTGATCGCCTCGATCCCCTACACGGTCGTCATCGCCTACACGTGCGTCTTCTCCTGCTTCCGCACGGCGGACGTCCACCAACTGCTCCCGGCACTGCTGTCGCCCCTGCTGGTCTGGTCCCTCTTCACGTTCCAGCTGATCAACGGGCCCGACGTGGCCGCGCCGCCGGAGGTGCTGTACACGTTCATGCTCGGCGGCCCGCTGTCGGTGACCGGCCTTTCGTTCTGGGAGGTCCGCCGCCTGCGCACCCACCACGGCATCACCCTCCGCACCGCCCTCGGCCGCTGAACGACCCGGGCAACACCGTCGGGTGGGCCGTCAACCGTTCGGGGCCATGAATCCATGTGCTGGTCTTGCGCTACGGACCTCGGCCGCATCGCGGCCCGGGTCGGGGCGGGCGTCGTCGACATGCGGGGGTGGGGCGCAGGGGTGCGGCCCGGCTGCTTGAACAGGGGGACGCATGCGGTCAGTGCCCGCCCCTCGGGGGCTCGCAGTGGGTGCCGTCGGGGTAGCCGCCGAAGGCGTCCGCCTTGGCGGAGTCGCTGCTCATCGTGCCCTCCACGCACCACGGCGAGGAACCGATGTCGATGAGGAAGCCGACCCCGGTGGGGCCGTTCCGGGACGCGCGGACCTGTCCTTCGCCGTAGCCGAGGCCCATGAGCGTGCTGCGGACGCTCTCCGGCGCGAAGTCTCCGCGCCGGCGGAGCGGTTCGAGTGCCTTCTCGACACGTCCGGCGGCCGCCAGCCCGTCGCAGCGGCTCTGGCCGTGCAGGGGGAGGGGGATCCTGAACGCGTGGTTTTCGGCGTAGTGATCGGGGGGTGAGGCGGGGGAAGCGGCGTCCGCGGTGTCCGTGGGCGCCGGGCTCTCGCCGGGGCAGGCGAAGTCGCGCGGTGCACTCGGGACCGGTGTGCCGGACGGTTCGGAATCCGGGCGCCGTCCGGCGGCGTCGGCGGCCCCCTCCGCCCGCTGCGTTCCGCACCCCGCCGCCAGCAGGAGCACCACCGCCAACGGCAGCATCCCGAACCGGGCCCTCGTCTTCGTGATGGTCGTCATCCCCCCATCCTGCAAGGTCGGTTGTCGCTTTCGCCCGCGGGGCCGCGGAGCGCTCGGTGCCCGTGCCGATACACGTTTGAAGCACAGCTGTGAGGTCGTCGAAGCGGAGCCCTGACCGGGTCGAAGCGGGGCTCCTGGAGCCTTCCGGTGTGAGTACTTCGAACGTCACCGGCCCGCCCGTCACCGTGCGCCCGGCCCCCGCCGATGCCCCCGCCCCCGCCGATGCCCCGGCCGATGTCTCCGCCCCCGCCGCCATGCGCCGCACCCCCGGCCGGGTCGTCGCGGCCGTCGCGGTGGGGTGCGTCCTGCTGATGCTGCTGCACGGCCTCGTACCGAACGGGGCCGGCCATCCCGGCAGCCTGCTGCGGACCTTCCTCCCCTGGACCGGTCTGAGCGTGCCCGTGCTCCTCGCGGCCGCGCTCGTGCTCCGCTCCCGGCTCGCGGTGGCCGCCGCCCTGCTGCCCGCGGTCGCCTGGGGCTGTCTGTTCGCCGGCACGCTCGCCGACAAGCGGGGCGGCGGCGGGGAGCTGACCGTGGTGAGCCACAACGTGGACGAGAACAACCCCGATCCCGCGCGGACCGCCCGGGCACTCGCGGCGTCGGGGGCGGACGTCCTCGCGCTGCAGGAACTGTCCGCCGCCTCGGCAGGCGTGTACGAGCGCGAGCTGGCCGCCCGCTACCCGTACCGCTCGGTGCACCTCGGCGTCGGACTGTGGAGCCGGTACCCGCTGGACGGGGTGGAGACCGTGCCGATCATGCCGTGGACGCGCGCGGTGCGGGCCGCCGTCGACACCCCCCGCGGGCCCGTGGCCGTCTACGCCGTCCACCTCGCCTCCGTACGCGTCACCGCGGACGCCGGTTTCGCCACCGGGCGCCGCGACGACTCGGCCCGGAAGCTGGGCGAGGCCCTGCGGGCGGAGCCGCTGCCCCGGGTCCTGGTGGTGGGCGACTTCAACGGGACGGCCGAGGACCCGGCGCTCCGCCCGGCCACCTCCGGGCTGCGCTCCGCGCAGCGGGAGTCCGGCGCCGGCTTCGGCTTCACCTGGCCGGCCGCGTTCCCGATGGTCCGCATCGACCAGGTCCTGCTCAAGGGGATGGCCCCGGTCTCCGCCTGGACCCTGCCGGCCACCGGCAGCGACCACCTGCCCGTCGCGGCCTCCGTCCGGCTCTGACGGGCACGTCCCGTACACCCTTTGGCTACGGTGGACCCCACAACCCGTACGTATGAGCGAGAAGGCGGCATGTCGGCAATCCCGGTCCCGGAACTCGTCAGTGTCCTGCTCGTCGAGGACGACGACACCATCCGCCGCGCGGTGCAGCTGTCCCTGGAGCGCTACGGCTACCGCGTCACCCCGGCCGCGGACGGGCTCGCCGGACTGGAGGCCCACCGGACGGGCGCGCACGACCTGCTGATCGTGGACGTGATGCTGCCCGAGCTCGACGGCATCGGCCTGTGCCGGCGGGTCCGCGAGGAGAGCCCGGTCCCGGTCCTGATGATGTCCGCACGCGGCGACGCCCTCGACGTGGTCGCCGGACTGGAGGCGGGCGCCGACGACTACGTCGTCAAACCCGTGGACACGAGCGTCCTCGTCGCCCGGATCCGGACCCTGCTGCGCCGCGCGACCTTCCGCCCGCCGCAGGAGCCGGCCGGCCGGGGGACCGGACCGTCGGCCGCGCCCGCCGCCACCGCGCCGGCCGGGGGCACGCTGGTCTTCGGGGACCTGACCGTGGACACCCTCGGCCTGGAGGTGCGGCGCGGCGGGCGGACCGTCCCGCTGACCCCCACCGAACTGCGCCTGCTGCTGGAGTTCGCGTCGGCCCCCGGCACCGTGCTCGACCGCCGCCGGCTGCTGCGCGAGGTGTGGGACTACGGCTGGGAGGGCGACACCCGCGTCGTGGACCTGTGCGTGCTGCGGCTGCGCAAGAAGATCGGCGCCGACCGGATCGAGACGGTACGGGGCTTCGGCTACAAACTCGTCCGCGGATAGGGAGGGCCGGCCCATGGCGTTCCCCAACCCCCGCGCCCTGCGCTGGAAGATCGCCGCGCTGACCGCCGCCGCGTGCTGCGCGGTGGCCGCGGTGGTCGGCGTGCTCGTCCACCGCTCGATGGCGGACCGCAGCGAGCGGACGGGCGCCGATCGCGTCGTCGCCCGGCTGGGCGCCGCCGAGAGCGAGTACGCCCGTACGGGCAGGACCCCGCTCGACGTCCAGGTCCTGCGGCCCGAGCAGCTCGACCCGCCCCTCGCGCGGGCCCTGGCGGCCAAGGCGCCGGCCGACCCGTACGCGACCTGGTACGACCGCGAGCCGCCCAACTCGTTCTGGCTGTGGGCGGCGATGCCCGTGGAGGGCGGGCGGGTGCTCGTCGCCCGGACCGACATGAGCTTCGAGGTCCGGGCCCTGCAACTGCTCGACCGCAGCATCGTCAAGGCCGTGCTCGCCGCCCTCGCGGTCGTGGTCCCCCTCGCCGCCCTGGCCACCGAGCCCATGAACCGCCGGCTGCGCCGGGGCGCCCGTACCGCCCGGGCCATCGCCGACGGAGACCTCGACGCCCGCATCGGGCCGGCCGGGCGGGCCCGCGACGAGATCTCCGAGATGGCCGCCGCCATGGACGAGATGGCGGCGGCCCTCCAGCGGAAGCTGGAGGGCGAGCGGCGGTTCACCGCGGACGTCGCGCACGAGCTGAGGACCCCGCTGATGGGCCTGACCACCGCCGCGGGGCTGCTGCCGGAGGACGACGAGGCGGCCGCCCTCGTACGCGACCGGGCCCGGGCGCTGAGCGGGCTGGTCGAGGACCTCCTGGAGGTCTCCCGGCTCGACGCCGGCGCCGAGCGGCCCCGCACCGACCTGGTGCCCCTGGGCGAACTCGTCGCCGACGTGGTCGGGCGGACCGGCACGGCCGCCCTGCTGGAGGCGGCGGAGGACGCCCGGGCGGTCGAGACCGACCCGCGCCGGGTGGAGCGGATCGTGGTCAACCTCGTCGCGAACGCGCACCGCCACGGGGCGGCCCCGGTGGAGGTCACCGTCACCGGCGCGCGGATCGTCGTACGCGACCACGGGCCGGGCTACCCGCCCACCCTGCTCGCCGAGGGCCCGCAGCGCTTCCGCACCGGGTCGGCCGAACGGGGCCGGGGACACGGCCTCGGCCTGACCATCGCCCTCGGGCAGGCGGCCGTCCTCGGCGCCCGCCTCACCTTCGCCAACGCCCCGGAGGGAGGCGCGGTCGCCACCCTGGACCTGCCGGGGGCGCCGGGCTGAGGGGATCTCACATTTCGTCGATCTCCTGCAGTACGTGCCATCCGAAGCGCAGGAAGCAGCACTTGCCGTCCTGTGGATCGAGGACGTCATAGGTTTCGTAGGGAAGCCACAGGGTGAGTTCTTTGACGTCCTCGTACCGCTGGAGCGTCTCGTCCTTGAGCCAGGTCCATGGCGTCGGCTCTCCGGCGGGCACCGCACTTCCTGCCGCGCGAACGAACCAAAGCCGCGTGAAGAACCTGTCCGCCGAGTGGTACTCGACCTCGAACTCGTAATCCGCCCACAGGGGAAAGCAGTATCGCTCGACGAGCCCCTCCGGATCCCGGTAGACGCGCGCTTCGCTGAGGATCTCCCGCGAGTGTCCTGCGCTCCCCTGCAGGGGGTCGAGGATTCGTTGGAGACGCTCGTTCTGCCGCCCTATCTCCTCTTCAGCGCTGCCCATCGCTTCAAGGGCGTGGTCCAGCACCTCCGGCAGAGGCGTCATGCACGCGAGCAGACGGAGCTATCCGCCGTCCCCAAGTCACCCAAAGACATGAACTGTCCTTCCAGTACGGATGTCACACGTATGGCCGTTCGTCGGGCCGGATGTTCCGCGCGTCGCCGATCGGCGGACTGAACACCCGGTGATGCAAGCCGGGTGATGTTTTTTTGTGGCCGGGTGGGGGGAGCCTCACCCTCCGACACGGCGCACGCCGACCTCCTGGAGGACGGAGCATGTCCTCCTCTCCGTGCAGGCCCTTCCCCTGACATCCCGTTGGCCGGGGAGCCGTGAACACCCGCCACTGTGTGGCAGAGGAGCAGAAAATGATCCGCGCCGGACGCCTGAAGCACGTCCAGACCATGTCCGACCTGGCCGAAGCCCTCGGCAAGAAGCCGGCCACCCTTCGAAACCAGAGGCCATACGCGGCGGAAGGCCACCCGGTGCCGATCAGCTCGCCCACCTCGCGGGCGCAGCTCTGGGACGCCGAACAGACCAGGGCCTACTACGCCGGCCGTCCGGTCCCCGAACTGCCCCAGGCCGATGACGACGAGGACCTCCTGGACCGCCACGAGGCCGCGCGGCTGCTCGACGTCAGCCCCGCGACCTGGAGCGGGTACAAGCGCCACCAAGACCTGGTCGACGGCATGGTCCTCGTACCCGAAGGCCCCACGGGCATCGAGCACTGGCCCCGCCGACTGGTCCTCGCGTACAAGAACAACCGCCCCGGCCGAGGCTCCGGCGGCGGCCGTCCCGAAGGCAGCGGCGACATGATCCCCCGCGACCAGATCCCGGCACGGATCGCAGAGCTCCTGGACGCAGACCCCGCCGTCACCCTGGAGTCCGTCGCGGGCACCCTCGGCATCGCCAAGTTCCCCACCGCACAGTCCGGCCTGGTCACCCTGCGCGGCCGGCGGATCGCCGACCTCGTCGAGGCCCGGCCCGGCCTGGACCCGAGGACCGCCGCCCTCCGGCTGGGCTACCCCACCAGCACCCACCGCGGCGCCATCGTGATGGCCGAGCGCGAACTGCGCGCCCGCAGCGTCCTGCCGTACCTGCAGCGCACCGCCGACTTCCTCGCCACTTCCGGTATCGCCCAGCGGGTCCGGGTGGAGATGCGCCGGGTAGGCGGAGAGCACTTCGCCACCGCCGTGCCGCTCGACGCCGACCAGCCGGCCGCGGCCCTGGTGTGGGACTCGCGCTTCGGGTGGCGGACCGCGACCAACCGCAGACACCCCATGGGCAAGCACACGGAGACCGCGCCCGTTGGCGACGGGATCCGCTACCTGGGCGGCGGGTTGAAGCCCGAGCCCGAGGAGCTGCTCGCCGCCCTGCAGGATCAGCGACGGGGCACCGAACGTCCCATGGCGACGGCCGACGTGGACATGGAGGTCGACCGGGCCGAATAGGGCGGGCGCGCAGCAGTCGGCCGTCGGGTCCGCAGGGGCGGCCGACGGGTTCCCCCTCCTTGGTGAAGGCAACTCTCAGGTATTACTTGACGATGCGATCGGCGCGCGTGTTTCCGCGTGGGCGGATCCCGAACCACCTGACGACAGCAGAGGAGACCTCGGTGCAAGGGCCGTACGTATCACGGCGTTCGATCCAGAAGTGCGAACAGGCCTGGCTCCGAGGGGTCGCACAGCTGGGGATGGGCGACCGGACCGCCGCGGTCGAGTCCTTCCGTGTCGCCGTCGAGCACAATCCGCTCGCGGCCGATGCCTGGCTGGGGCTCCATGCCGCCGGACAGCTCCCGGACCGGGCGGTCGAAACGATGCACGGTCAGGCCCAGCACTTCGGTGCCCTGCGAACGAAGCTCCAGACACCGTTGTCCTCCCGGTTCCGGATCGGGGGCTACGTGAACTTCCGTCTGGAGACGCTCCGCGACCTCTGGCTGGCGCGGGTGGCGCAACTCCTGGACGACGGGCAGCTCGACCAGGCCTGGAACATGCTTTCCCACGCCGTGCTCGACTGTGACGAGACCCGGTTCGTCTGCGCACGATACGCCGCCCTGAAGAAGGACTGGCCGCTCCTTCTGACGTTCGCCGAGGGCATCCGGGAATCACTGCTGCGGGACGAGTCGCAGCTTTACGTCGCGGCAGGCCTCATCGCCCAAGGCGTTTCCCACGAAGCGCTCAATGTGCTGGATCCCCTTCCTCAGGCCCTCGGTGACGACGCCGCCTTCCTCGGTGAGATCTTCTATCTGCGCGGCCGCGCCCATGAGCAGCTGGGCCAGGCTGAGGAAGCGCTGAAGCACTTCCAGACGGCGTTCCGGTACAGCCCGGGCCTGGGCGATGTGGCCCAGCGCGCAAAGGCGTCGCCCTCGCCCGCCGTACGCGTCCCGGCCCGGGCCGCCGCCGCGACGCGGGATCGTGAGGGGTCCTCCGGCGCCGCCCTGAGCGAAGACGAGCGTTCGGAGCTGTTGGACGAGGCCATGGCCGAACTCGACGCGATGATCGGCCTGGCTCCGGTGAAGCGCCAAGTGCGGAGTCTGTCGGCGCAGCTGAGGATGGCGGCGGTGCGCAGAAGCCAGGGTCTGGCCGGGGCACCGGCTCCCCAGCATCTCGTGTTCGCCGGGCCGCCCGGCACGGGCAAGACCACGGTCGCCCGTGTCGTCGGCCAGGTCTTCGCCGGGCTGGGCCTGCTGGAGCGGGGCCATGTCGTCGAGGTGCAGCGCGTCGACCTCGTGGGACAGCACCTCGGAGAGACGGCGGTCAAGACGTCCCAGGCCATCGACCGGGCGCTGGACGGAGTCCTCTTCATCGACGAGGCCTACGCGCTGTCCAACACCGGCTACTCGGGTGGTGACGCCTTCGGGAAGGAGGCGCTGCAGGTACTGCTCAAGCGGGCAGAGGACGACAGGCACCGCCTCGTCGTCGTCCTGGCAGGCTATCCGGATGAGATCGCCGAGCTCCTGTCCACCAACCCGGGACTGGCGTCGCGGTTCAACACGCGGGTGGACTTCCCTGCCTATGGGACCGACGAGCTGGTGCTGATCGCGGAGTCGTTCCTGGCCTCCCAGGGGGATTCGCTCACGGAGGAGGCGGCTGTCGCGCTGCGCACGTCATGCGACCTGGCCGTCACCCAGGGCCTGATCGACCAGCTCGGCAACGGCCGCTTCGCCCGCGAACTCGCGCGGAAGGCCGCTGCAGCCCGGGACCTGCGCGTCTTCGACCACTACGGCAGCACCGGAGTGCCGTCACAGGAAGAGGTCACCACGCTGCACGTGGGCGACGTCATGGATGCCCATCAAGAACTCACCGAAAGTGCTCAACCCCGTCCCTCGGCCGCTCCGGAAGCCTGAGCCGCAGCAGCGCCGTTCCTCACCGGCGCCCGGGGTGTGCCAGGGTCGTGGGGAGGTTTCGGCGGCCGGCGACGAAGGGCGAGAGGGACGGTATGGGGGCGGGTGGGGCGGAGGTTTTCTCCTGTGTCGTGTGTGGTGGCCGGCTGTCGGTGCCGGTGCGCGAGGTGGAGCCGCCGGCGGAGGACGAGACGTGGACGCCGCTCGACTCCCCGGTGGACCCCTGTCCGCCCAGGATGGCGGCGGGTACCTTCGCCCGCGACCCGCAGCCGGGACGCATCACCTGGGGCCCGCTGCCCAAGGGCTTCCGCAGGTCCCGGGCGGGGCAGGGGCCGGGGGGCGACCTGGTGTTGAGCCCGGGCGATCTGGTCGGCACCGCGAAGGTCGCGAGCCGCTGGGGCGGCTGCTGCGGGCCGGGCGGGTACGACGGGCCGAACCTGGCGTGCGCGGGGTGCGGGGCGCAGGTCGGGCTGTGGACCGGTGACTGCTACACCTGGCTGGAGGTCGTCCTCGACGGGCGTCTGGTCGGCCGGTCCCCGTCGGAGTGAGCGGTTCGCGCCCGTGCGGACCGACGGGTGCCGCCGTCGGCCGCCGGTAGGGTGGCGCCGGACGAGAGAAGAGATCCTCCGATGGATTCCCGTACCGTGCGCATCCGCTCCAAGTTGGCGAGGGTGCCGTACCAGCCGCAGCGCAGTCATTCGATGGGCGCCGAGCGCCATGGCTTTCGCGTCGGCCCGCGCGTCGGTTCCGCGCGGGTGGACGACTTCGAGCGCGAACACCGCCTCGTGTTGCCGCCGGCCTACCGGCAGTTCCTCGCAGAAGTCGGCGGCAGCGGCGCCGGCCCGTTCTACGGCCTGCTTCCGCTGGAGGAGTGCAGGCTGTACACCATGGACCGGCAGCCGCCGGACGGCTCACCGCGGGGATTCCACCACGAGGACCACCCGGACGCGCTGCGAGGGGACCGGTTCCTCCACGTCATCGAGACGGGCTGCAGCGATCTGTGCCTCATCGGGGTCACCGGGCCCCTCACCGGCCGCGTGCTCACCGGCAACGCGGAGGGCTTCCGGCAGGCGAACGTCTCCTCGGCCCGGGACTTCCTGAGCTGGTACGAACGCTGGCTCGACCACATGCGGGACGGCAAGGACAACCGGGCGCTCGGCCTCACCTCCCCGGCGACCGTCGCGACCGCCCCCTGGGGCCCCCGGGCCGCGGACGAAGCGGAGTTCCGGCGGCGCCTGCGCCTTCAGCGCCTTCAGCGCCTCAGGTAGGCGAGGACGGCGAGGACGCGCCGGTTGTCCTCGGCCGAGGGGGCTATGCCGAGTTTCCCGAAGATGCTCGCGGTGTGCTTGGCGACGGCGCTCTCGCTGAAGTGGAGGGCCCCCGCGATGGCGGCGTTGGAGCGGCCCTCCGCCATCAGCTCCAGGACGTCGCGTTCGCGCGGGGTGAGGGCGGCGAGGGTGCCGCGGGCCGCGCCGCGCGACAGCAGCCGTCCGATCACCTGCGGGTCCAGGACGGTGCCGCCCGCGGCGACCCGGCGTACGGCGTCGACGAACTGGCCGGTGTCGGTGACCCGGTCCTTCAGCAGGTAGCCCACCGCGCCGTCGTCGCTCGACAGGAGCTCGTTCGCGTAGAGCTGGTCGACGTACTGCGAGAGCACGAGCACCGGCAGACCGCGGTGGCGGCGCCGGGCCTCCAGGGCGGCCTGGAGGCCCTCGTCGGTGTGGGTCGGCGGCAGGCGCACGTCGACGACCGCCACGTCCGGCCGCTCCTCCAGCAGGGCGCGCAGCAGGCCGGGGCCGTTGTCCACCGCGGCGACGACGTCGAAGCCGTGCTCGGTGAGCGTGCGGACCAGGCCGTCCCTCAGCAGGAAGAGGTCTTCGGCAAGGACGACGCGCACGGGATCTCCAGGGTGACGGTGGTCGGGCCGCCCTGCGGGCTGTGCAGGACGAGGCTCCCGTCGAAGGTAGCCAATCGCCCCCGGACGCCGAGCAGCCCGGTCCCCCGGGAGGGGTCCGCACCGCCGCGGCCGTCGTCGGTGACGGTGACGCGCAGCCGCGGGCCGCCGGCGTCCCCGTCGCCCGGGCGGCCCGCGTCGTCGTGCGCGAGGCGTATGTCCACGCGGCCGGCACCGGAGTGCTTCGCGGCGTTGGCCAGCAGCTCGTTGACGGCGAAGTAGGCGGCCGATTCGACGGCGGCCGGCAGCCGGCCCGCCATCCGGACCTCGACGTCCACGTCGAGGAAGCTGTCGAGGGCCAGGGAGCGCACGGCGTCGCCCAGGCCGCGGTCGACGAGGACCGGCGGCTGAATGCCCCGGACCAGGCCGCGCAGGTCCTCCAGGGCCCGACCGGACAGCTCGCGCACCTCCAGCAGCGCGGCCCGGGCGGCCGGCGGGTCGGTCTCCAGCAGCCGGGTCGCGCTGTCCAGGCGCATCCCGAGGGCGACGAGCCGTGCCTGGGCGCCGTCGTGCAGGTCCCGCTCGATGCGCCGCAGTTCGGCCGCCTGCCCGTCCAGGACCTCGGCCCGGCTGTCCGTCAGCTGTCCGACGCGGCGCCGGAGTTCGGTGATGCGCGGGGCCGCGAGCAGCCGCCGTCCCCACCGGGCGTGCAGGCGCAGGACGGGCGGGGCGAGGAGCAGTCCCGCCGCGGTGAAGCCGAGGCCCAGCACGAGCGCCGCGAGCATCAGGCCGGTGCTGTGCACGGGCACGAAGGCGTACCAGTTGCCACCGTCGTCCAACAGCCGCCACACGAACGGCTGCACGACGACCCCGAACAGCCCCTGTACCACCAGGACCGGTGGTACGGCGACCAGTAGGCCGCCCACCACCGGCTCCAGCCACGCCCAGGACAGGTCCCGCCAGAACCCCGCGTCGGCCAGGACCTCGCGGGCCCCCGCGGTCCGCGGGAGCGGATCGGGCGCGGTGATCCGCACCCCCGACCACCGCTCCGCCCGCTGCCGGGCGCGGTCGCCGCACCGGCGCAGCGCGGCCGCGGCGGGCGGCAGCAGCCGCAGGCCCAGTCCGACGGGGAGCAGCAGCAGGGCTCCCACGACGCCCGCTCCAGCGAGCGCCACCCGCAGGCCCAGCAGACCGGCGAGCTGGCACCGGCCGACGGCGGCCGCGCGGCGGGACAACGCCGCACGCAGCGGGCGGGGTTTCGCACTCATGTCCCGTGCAGGGTAGTCGGTCCGGGCGCCGCCGCCGGTTCCGGTGCCCGCCGGCCGGCGCCCGGCGCGGCCGCCGACGCGGCCACGACCAGGCAGGACAGCCCGAAGCAGAGCATGGGCGGGACCGCTCCCGACTCCTCGTCCAGGAAGAGGAGCAGTCCGAGGTTGACCAGCGTGTGGAAGCCGCCGGCGAGCAGCAGCCGCCGCCACCCGCCCACGCCGTCGAGCGCGATGCCCAGGAGCACCGACATCGCCGTGGTGGCCACGAGGAACCCGGCGGCGTAGGCGGGTGCCTGCGCGAAGACCGGCACGTGCCAGGCCCCCCAGAGCACACCCACCGTCACCGAGGAGGCGAGCACGCCCAGACGGGTGCGCAGCAGCGGCTGGAGGAAGCAGCGCCAGCCGACCTCCTCCCCGCACGCCCCCACCAGCTGCGCCACGGCGATCAGCGCGAAGGAATGGTGGAGCGACCCCGGCGGCGTGAAGCCCGCCTCCCCGCCGACCGCGTAGCACCCGAGCACGGAGAGCGCGACGATCAGCCCGGCCGCACCGAGCAGCAGCGCACCGCCGAGGGGCCGGGCGCCCGCTGCCGTCGCCGCGGCGTCCCGTAGCAGCTCACGGGTCCGCCGGCGCCGGAACACCGCGACCGCTCCCACCGCGAGGGCCGGCCCGAACTGGGTGAGCTGTACGACCTCTTCCGGTATCCCGGTCCGGGGCTGTGCCGCCCCCAACGCCCCGGCCGCCACGAAGGCCACGGCGGTGAACACGCCGCCCACCGCCCACACCCCGGCGCGCCCCGCCCCGTCCCCGTTCCTACGCCCCCTGCGCACCTTGCGTCCCATGTGCCCTCCCCGTCCGTCCGTGAACCCGTACGCGGACCACGATGCCGCCCGGAGCCCGGCGGGCCCCTGCACCTGGCAACCGGACCGGGGTGGACCTGGATGCACCCCGGGGCTACCGCCCGGCGGGGAAGCGCTCCGCCTCGGGGCCGGAGGGCTGCGCGGGCAGTGCGGTGAGGGCGGGCCGGGGCGGGGTCGCCACGCGGACGTCGTGGATCCCGCGGCGCAGTGCGGCGCCCAGCCGCCGGCCCAGCGGGCGTTCGACGAGCCGGTGGAGGAGCCAGGCGAGCACCAGCATGCCGCCGGTGGTGGCGAGGACCAGCGGCACGGGGGCCACACGGTCGCGGAAGTGGTGGATGACGGTCAGCCCCACCATCATGTGGATCAGGTAGAGCGGGTAGCTGACCGCGCCGGCGTGCGGGAGCCAGCGCCACCGGACGCGGTCCAGGGCGCCGAGCGCGAGGGCGGCCATGACGGCGAAGCCCAGCAGGATCACCACGTGGGCCGGCCAGACGGGGGTCTGGTCGGCGGCGGCCCGGCCGAGGCTGGAGGCCATGCGGTCGTGCACGTAGTGCTGCGCGAGGAGGAGCTGGACGCCGACGACGAGCCACAGGACGGCGTTCGGCCCGAAGCGGCGCATCAGGTGGAAGGCCATGCCGGCGATGAAGTACGGGGACGCGGACGGCATGGCGAAGAAGGACAGCACCCCGTCGTCGACGGTGGGGGCCACCACGCCCGCCGCGGTCCAGACTCCGCAGAAGAGGAGGCAGCCGCGGTACGTCACCCCGCGCAGGACGAGGAGCGCGAACAGCGCGTAGAACTTGAGCTCCACGAAGAGCGTCCAGTACGCGTCGTCGACGTGCGGGACCCCGAGGCCGCCCTGCAGCATCGACAGGTTCACCACCACGTCGGTGTAGTTCGTGATCGACCGCACCTCGGGCCAGGCGAGCAGCACCAGCGAAGTGACGGCCACGGCCGCCCAGTAGGCGGGGAAGAGCCGGGCGGCCCGCGACACCGCGAAGTCGCCCAGGCCGCGGCCCCAGGCGCTCATGCAGATGACGAACCCGCTGACGAGGAAGAAGATTTCGACGCCGAGCCAGCCGTAGACGGCGAACCGGCGGGCGACGGGGAAGACGGCGGTGGTCGGCTCGCCCCAGGCGCTGGCCAGGACCGTGTAGTGGTAGAAGAGGACGGCCAGCGCGGCGAGGACCCGTATGCCGTCGAGGACCGCCAAGCGCTGGGCCCGTTCCTCCGTTCTCCGCGTCCTCACCTTTCGCCCGCCCCCTTGATCGCACTGTCGTCCGATTACCGATGCGTAAAGTCCTCGGGACTTTACCCTGGGTTCACAGGCGGTCCACAGGGAAATCCGCCGGTCGGCGAAGCGGGCCGGAGGCGCTCCGGCGCCGCCCGGGGCGGATCAAGGCCTCAGGCCCCCCAGGAGGCCGTCGACCGCGGCGTCCACGACGTCCGGGGTGTCGTCGGAGGCGATCATGCCCGTGCTGAGCAGGACGGCGAGTCCGTGGACCGCCGCGAAGACCAGGCGGGCCGCGGCCTGCGGGGTGAGTCCGCCGGCGAGCTCGCCGGCGCCCGCGGCTTCCTCGATCACGGCGTACGGGATCGCGTACGCGGCACGTGCGGCGCCGGGCGCCGCCAGGGTTTCCGCCCCGTGCTTGCTCGCGTACATCAGCTCGACGAGCGGCATCCGCCCCTCGGCGTAGCCGACGTAGGTGTGGGCGACGGCCCGGAGCCTTTCCTCGAAGGTGGGCCCGGCGGCGGAGATCGCCTCGGTCAGCCGCAGGGCGAGGGTGTCGAAACCGCGCTGCGCCAGTGCGTCCAGGAGGGCCGTCCGGTCGGGGAAGTGCCGCCTCGGCGCGGTGTGGCTGACGCCGATGGCCCGGGCGATCTCCCGCAGGGACAGCGCTGCGGCGCCGTGCGCGACGACGGAGCGCTCCGCCTCCTCCAGTAGGGCCGTCCTGAGGTTGCCGTGGTGGTAGCTGCGCTCCTGCATGGGGCCATCGTACGCGGAAATGTTTCCAGTGGAAACTATGTGTCCATTGACAACATTGAGGGCGCGGTGTCAGCGTGGAGCCATGAACACACCGCACCGCACCCACTGGACCGCCGCCGACCTGCCCCCGCTGACCGGCAGGACCGTCGTGGTCACCGGGGCCACCAGCGGCCTCGGTACCGTCACGGCCAGGGAACTGGCCCGGGCCGGAGCCCATGTGGTCCTCGCCGTCCGCGACACCGCCCGAGGCCGGCAGGTGGCCTCGACCCTGCCCGGCAGTACCGAAGTGCGCCCCCTGGACCTCTCCAGCCTCTCCTCCGTCCGCGCCTTCGCCGACGCCTGGGACCGCCCCCTCGACGTCCTCGTCAACAACGCCGGCGTCATGGCCGTCCCCGAGGCGCGCAGCGCCGACGGGTTCGAGATGCAGTTCGCCACCAACCACCTCGGCCCCTTCGCCCTCACCAACCTCCTGCTCCCGCACCTCACCGACCGGGTCGTCACCGTCGCCTCCAACGCCCACCGCAGACCGGGCGTGGACATCGACTTCGACGACATCAACTCCGAGCGCTCCTACCGCCCGTGGCGCGCCTACCAGCAGTCCAAGCTGGCCAACCTGCTCTTCACCCGCGAACTCCAGCGGCGGCTGACCCGGGCCGGCTCCCCCGTGACCGCGCACGCCGTCCACCCCGGCTACGCGGCCACCAGCCTCCAAGGGCGCACCGCCGGCGCGGGCCAGCGCCTGATGATGGCCGTCGCCAACCGCCTCGTCGCCCAGCCCGACACCATGGGCGCACTGCCCTCCCTCTACGCCGCGACCCAGCCGCTGCCCGGAGACAGCTACACCGGCCCGGACGGCCGCGGCGAACTGCGCGGGCACCCGGCCCCCGCCCGGCGCAGCCCGTACGCCCAGGACGACGCGCGGGCCGGCCGGCTCTGGGACCTCTCCGAAGAGCTCACCCAGGTCCGGTTCGCCGCGCCGCCGACGGGTCACGGACGGGGATGAACCCGCGGGCGGCAGTCCGCGCCCCGCGCTGCCGCGGGCGCCGCAGGTGCCGCCTCCGGGGGATTGGGGGGGGCGCGACGTCGCCGCGCGCTCGCGGGGGCCGGGGCGGCGGGTCCTGCCGGTCAACTCCGGGCGGCGACGCCGAGGGTCCCCCGGCCGGCGACGCCGAGCGTTCCCCGGGCGGCGACGCCGAGCGTTCCCCGTACGGCGGCCCCGAGCCGCGGCGGGTGCCCGGCGGCGGACTTCGGCTTGGTCGCCGGCCGCGGCCGCGGTGCCTCGACGGGCTTCCTCTGCGGCGGGGGCGACTTGGGAGGGAAACTCGGTGGGACCTTCGGACCTCTGGCTTCCGCGACCTCGCTCATATCCCGCCACGCTACCCCGGTCGCCCCGGGGCGCGCGGGGCCATGCGGGGATGCGAGGGGGCCGATGGCAGGCGGCACGGACCCGGCGCGCCGTGACCCGCGAGGGGGGCCACACGGCGGAATGCCGGCGCCCAACCCCCTGCCGCCCACGACACTTGGGCCGAACCGCACCTCCCGGCCGTTGTCACCGCCGGATGGCAAGATCATCCCCGTTGTCCGTCGTCACCAGGGGGAGACCATGACCGAACAGCACAAGAAGGCCCGCCGCGCACTGCTCACCGGAGCGGTGGCCGGGCTCACCGGGACCGCGCTGATATCCGGCACCGGTACGGCCGCCGCGGCGACCGCGGCCGCCGGGACGCCGGACTGGTTCGACGTCAAGAACCACGGCGCGGTCGGCGACGGCTCCGCCGACGACACCGCCGCCGTCCAGCGCGCACTCGACGCGGCGGCCGCGGCCGGCGGCGGCACCGTGTACTTCCCCGTCGGCAAGTACCTGGTCAAGCCCGCAGCCGGCGCACCCGCGCTGGCCCTCAAGGCCGACGGCATCCGCCTGGCCGGCGCCGGGGCGAAGGCCTCGATGCTGATCAAGGGCGGCGACGGCATCCTGCTGCGGATGTCCGGCACCGGAGCGGCCTACTCCACCGGCTCCACCCACCGCCGCTACTGCGCCGTGGAGAACCTCGGCTTCAACGGCAACGGCAAGACCGGCCTGCTGCTGGAGCTCTACTACAACAACAACTCCTACTTTCGCGACGTCTTCATGACCTCGAACAGGGACATGTGCATCGACGCCGTGGAGTTCTGGGACTCCCGCTTCTACAACCTGGTCATCGAGGACTGCACCGGCACCACCGCCAGCACGACCCAGCCCAACATCTGGCTGCGCAACGCCTCCTCCGCCACCGAGGGCGCCTGGGGCCACAGCAAGGACAACATCAACCAGATCCACTTCATCGGCTGCCGCCTGGAGGCCTTCGGCACCGGCGCGCTGTGGATCGGCCAGGGCGCCGTCACCACCAACAACCCCAACGGCGTCTACCTCACGGACTGCAAGTTCGAGACCTCCCGCATGCAGGGCGGCCCGCACCTGAAGACCGACGCGGGCTGCCGGCACGTCTACGCCACCAACATCTACTGCTACGCCGGCGACTTCGCCGCGGGCACCCCGGCCACCGCGCGGAACATCATCAGCTGGGCGGCGAGCGCCAGCGCGCTGGAGAACGTGGTCATCGCCAACCGGGACAAGGCCACCGTCAACGCGGGCGTCGCGCTCTACTCGGGCCCGGGCTCCACCGCCGTGCTGCGCAACGTCGTCGGGCTCTACACCACCGCGCCGACCGGCACGCACATCTACTACGAGCAGTCGTCGACCGGCGACTTCCGGGTGGAGAACAGCTACGGCAGCACCGGCGCCCAGGCGACCGGGACGATCCCCGTCAAGAACGCGCCGAACCCGCCCCTGCGGCTGGTGCCGGGCCCGGTCACCGACGCCTCCTTCACCCGGCAGCCCCTGGACGGCACCATGGCCGTGGACTCCGCGAACAAGCGGCTCTACGTCCGGGTCGGCGGCCAGTGGCTCTGGTCCGCGCTCAACGCCTGACCGCCCGACGCGTCCACGGCGCCCGGCGTACGCGGAAGCGGCACGATGAACCGCGGCAGGTGCGGGGCGGCCGCGCAGCGGGGGCCCGACGGGCCTTGGTACCGCACGAACCGGTGCGGGTGGTCCCCGTGAGCCACGGCCGCTAGCCTGCGGGAATGGACACTCGACCCGGCTCGCCCAAGGACCCGTCGCGACTCCTGGACGCCTTGGAGATCACGGAGCAGGAGTGCCGGCAGTGCGGGACGCTCATCGCCGGGCTGAACGGCCGCTATGCCTGCGCGCTCTGCGGCTGGGTCAACGACCACTCCGAGGGGCACAGCCCGTTGCCCCGGGCGGAGGACGACCCGGACGCGGGGCGCGACAGGAGGCCCCGCTCCACTCGGCGCTGAGCCGGCCGGCCCGCGGCGGGACCCTGGGTGTCCCCCTCGACGTCCGTACCCGGGAGGGTGTGGAACCGCGTTCCGCCCCTGGGCGTCCCGAAGACCGGAACCCGCTGTGGCCGTGCTCCCGCGCAGGAGCCGCCTTCGGGGCGTCCGTCTGTCCGTCCGTCCGACCCGGCTTCCGGCGACCCTTCGCGGCCGCCCGGGCCCGCGCCGGGCCGCACCGGTTCAGGTGAGCGCGCGCCGTCACGGCTTGCTTCGCGGCTTCGACTCCGTCTAATATCGTCAGCATGACGATAACGGTGGGGGTTCCCGCTCCCCGCGCAGTCGTCATCCATCACACCGCGATCACGCGCGTTCCCCCTCACCCCGACGACGCATCCCGCTAGGAACACCCCGTGCGCCACGCCAGTCCGCCCCCGTTCTCCGCCCTGCACCCCGCCCTCCTCGACTGCCTCTCCGACGTGCGTGCGGTCCGGGCGTTCGACGCGGCCGACCACCTCCGCGAGAAGTGCCGGGTACTGAACGGGTACTTGCGGCACAACGGCCTCGACTCCGTCGTCGTGGGCCTGTCCGGCGGTGTCGACTCGGCCGTCGTCCTGGCCATCGCGGAGGCCGCCCGCACGACGCCCGGCTCGCCGCTCGTGAACGTCGTTCCGGTGATGGCGCCGATCCACGACACCTCCGCCGCGACAGGACAGTCCGACGGGGTGAAGCGCGGCCGGGAGGTCTGTGACGCGTTGGGCCTGACGCCCCTGCTGGTCGACCTGACCGGGGCGCACGCGGCCCTCAAGAGCGCGGTGGACGCGGATCTGCCCCTCCCCGGAGCCGGTTGGGCCTCGGGGCAGCTCGCCAGCTACATACGCACGCCGGCCTTCTACTACGCCGTCAGCACGCTCACCGAGCGCGGGCACGCCGCCATCCTGCTGGGCACCACGAACCGCGACGAGGGCGCCTACCTGGGCTTCTTCGGCAAGGCGTCCGACGCGATGGTCGACGTCCAGCCCATCGCCGACCTGCACAAGAGCGAGGTGTACGCGCTGGCCCGCCACCTGGACCTGCCCCGCTCGGTCATCGACGCCGTTCCCACCGGTGACATGTACGACGGGCGCACGGACGAAGACGTCTTCGGAACCCCGTACGACTTCGTCGAGCTCTACCTCAACTGGCTCACGCTCCCGTCCGACGAGCGGGAGCGGCGGGCGACGGGCTGGCCGGAGCCGGCCCGCCTCGCATTCGAGGAGATGGCGACCCGCCTGGAGTCCCTCCATTCCTTCAACGCGCACAAGTACGTGGCCGGCAGTCCGGCCGTACACCTCAACGTGCTGCCTTCCGCCGTCCCGGGCGGCTGGAGCCACGGCCACGGCGACGCCGGCGTGGAGGACTGACCATGGCAGGAACGGCGGTCAATCCCTTTTCCCTGTCCCCGGACACGGAGCGCGGCATCTCGGCCGACGGGTCATGGGCCCCGACCGTGTCGCACCTTCCGCACGTCGACGCCACGGTGATCGGAAACTTCCTCACCCCGGCCGAAGCGGAACTCCTCTCGGCCGAGCTCGCCGCCCAGCAGCTCGTTCCGACCGGCCGGGACGGCATTCTCGCCCACTACTCCCCGGGCGATCCGGTCGGTTCCCTTCGCGCCACGGCCGACTCCGGCGCCCTGGCGGCGGAATTCCACCGACGGCTCCGGTCGTGCCTGTCGCTGGAGGTGGAGCCCGGCGACCCGACCGATACGGAGGGAAGGTCCTGGAAGCCGCTGTCCGTCAATCCGCGGATGCGGTTCATCAGGTACGAGCGCGGCGGACTGCTCGTCCCGCACTACGATGCGCCCTACTGCGCCCCGGACGGAACGCGGACCCTCCTGACGGTGGTCGTCTACTTGTCGTACGAGGCCGTGGGGGGAGAAACGCGGTTCATCGCCGACCGGCAGAACGGCCTTCCCTTCGCAGAGCGGGACTTCTCGGACTGGCAGCGGGTCGCGAAGCCCGAGGAGGTACTGACCGCGTACCACCCCGTACCGGGCGACGCGCTCGTCTTCTGGCACCGGACGCTCCACGACTCGGCCCCCCTCGTCGAAGGCACGAAGACGATCCTCAGAACCGATGTGCTCTACGGGCCGACGGGTCCGGCCTGACGCATGGCACTCGCATCATCGGTGGTCGTGTCCGCGGAGGAGGAACACGCGTGGCGTGACCCCTTCTACCGGGACGTGATCACGGAGTGGGGCGCACCGGCCCTGCAGAGCACCGGATACTTCGACGACGGGTCGACCAGCGAGGACGTGCGGGAGGCAACGGGGGAGCCGTTCTTCTGCACGCCCGTTCACAAACTGACCAGGGGTCCGGGCCGAACCAGGCCGCTCGTCCTGCTGGCCACCGGGGCGTTCTCCCCGGTTCATCAGGGACATGTGGACATGCTGCTGAGCGCGCGCCGGGCGCTCGAAGCGCACGGAGAGCACGTGGCGGGCGCCTACCTGTCTCCCAGCCACGACCGGTACGTATCGGTCAAGCTGTCGCACGAGGCGGTGCCGGCCGATGAGCGCCTCGCGCTCATCCACGAGGAGCTCGCACGGCATGACTGGATCATGGCGTGCCCGTGGGAGTCGACGTGGGTGGCCAACCCCGTCAACTTCACCACGGTCCTGCTCCGCCTCCAGAACCACCTGCGCCGGTCCTGGGACGCGGAGTGCGACGTGGTGCTGGTCGTCGGCGCCGACAACGCGGAGTTCGCCCGGTGCTTCGTCAGGCACGGCCGCTGCGTGATCGTCGCGCGAGGAGGCTGTGAACGCCGGCTCGCCGACGTCCGCGAAGACCCCGGGATGGCGTCCGCCCTGCAGGAGAAGAGGGTGCTCGTCGCCCCTGCCTTCCCCAGGTCCGCCTTCCTGTCCTCCACGAAGGTCCGCGCCGCGGCGGCAACGACCTCCGCACCGGCGGATCGCGCATCCGGCCGGCGCGGTGGCGGTGGTGGCGGTGGCGGTGGTGCCGGTGTCGGGGCTCAAGCCGTTCGCCGGTACGCCGTGCGGGACGATCTGGAGTGGGCGACGAGGCGTTGGCGCGAGTCGGTGCCGAGGAGGGTCCTCGAGCCCGCCCTCGCCGAGTTCACCCACAGCGCCCTCACGAGCATCGAGGCCGGTCTGTCCGGTGTCGGAGGGACGCCGGTCACGATCGACCTCCTGAGCCATGAAAGGCAGAGGGAGGCGGCCCGCGAGCTCTGCGCCGGCAACGTCGTCGTCTCCCTGGACACCTCGACCCCGGCGACCCACCGGCTGGGCCTGTCGCGCGTGTTCCACCCGTTCGACGCGCAGCTGCGCGCGCACGGGATGGTCGCGCGCCCGGGGTGGCCCAGCCCGCAGGAACAGGTGGCGGCGATCGCGGCGAAGTCGGTCGTCCTCGTGGACGACGACATCTGGACGGGCGCCACCATCGACTACGCCTCGGCCCTGCTCGAAGGCGCCGGCATAGGGATATCGCGGACGGTTTCCCTGATGTCCGTGATCGAACCGGACCGACCCCGGCCGATGGACCTCCTCGATCTCAGGGACCTCCTGGTGGGTGCCGACGACAGCGGGCTGGTGGTGCAGGGCCCGGGCGGACTCGTCGCCCGGGCGCCGTACCTGCCGCCCTTCGTGGACCTCGGCTCCAGGGCGTCCATCCCTTCGACACAGGTGTGCGCTCTCGCCCACCGGCTGTGGTCGGCGAACGCCACGTTCTTCGCCAGGACCGGGCTGCGCGTGGGCGATGCGTGCGCGGCCGTGCGCCAGTTCCTGAACGCGCTCGGGCATCCCGACGGACAGCCGCTGTCGGACGTGTGCGACGGGTACCGGCGTCGTACCGGGGAGCTTCCGTTCGCCGCGGGGTCCCAGGTGCACCGGATGCTGAGGAATCCGCCGTCCCCGACCCGGTCGGAGTGACGAGGGCTCAGAACCGGACCGGCAGGGCGACGAGGCCCCGGGCGCGCATCGACGGCCGCCAGCGGAGCTCCTCGCGCGGCACGTCCAGCGCCAGGCCGGGGAAGCGGCGCAGCAGCGTGCCCACGGCGATCTGCGTCTCCAGGCGCGCCAGCGGTGCGCCCACGCAGTAGTGGATGCCGTGGCCGAGCGCCAGGTGGCCGCCGTCCTGCCGGTCCAGGTCGAGGCGGTCGGGTTCGGCGAACCGCTCGGGATCGCGGTTGGCCGAGGCGAGCGAGAGCATCACGGTCTCCCCGGCCGGGATGCGCACGCCGCCGACCTCGACGTCCTCGACCGGGAAGCGGCGGATGGCCAGCAGCGCCGGGCCGTCGTGGCGGGCGAACTCCTCCACCGCGGCCTCGATCCGGTCCGGGTCCGCGCGCAGGGCGGCCGCCTGTTCCGGGTGGTCCAGCAGGGCCAGGGCGGCGGTGCCGATCAGCTGGACCGTGTTCTCGTAGCCGGCGGACAGGATCAGGAAGGCCAGCGAGGTCAGCTCGTCCTCGGTGAGCCGGTCGCCGCCGTCGCGGACCTCGACCAGGTCCGTCAGCAGGTCGTTGCCCGGCGTGCGGCGCTTGTCGTCGATGAGCTGCGGGAAGTACCCGAGCATGGCCACCACGGCCTGCTTCGTCGCCGCCGGGTTCGCCGGGTCGGGGGCGACCAGCGCGTCGGTCCAGGCGCGGAAGTCCGGACGGGAGTCCTGCGGTACGCCCAGCAGGTCGCAGACGACCGTGATCGGCAGCGGTGCGGCGTAGTCCGCGACCAGGTCGGCGCGCCCCCGGTCGGCGACCTCGTCCAGCAGCCGGTCCGCCAGGGCCTGGATGCCGCCGCGCATCCCCTCCACGCGGCCGGGCGTGAACGCCTTGGCCACCAGGCGGCGGATCCGGGTGTGGTCCGGCGGGTCCATGTTCAGGAGGTTGGCGTCGAGGGCCGGGGGCAGTGAGAAGCCCTGGTAGTGGCCGGGCAGACGGTGCGCCTTGTCCAGGGAGAGCCGCGGGTCGGCGAGGAGGCGGCGCACGTCGGCGTAGCGGGTGACGATCCAGGCGGGCAGTCCGTCCGGCCCGGTGACCCGGTGTACGGGCCCGGCCTCCCGGAGCCGGACGTACGTCTCGTGGGGGGCGGCGATCAGCGAGGCCAGGTCGGGAAGCTCGGTAGGCATGATCAAAAGCCTATGTCGGCTCCTGCGGGCCCCTCCCGCGGCCCCCGCGGTGGCCGGACCGGCGCGGGGACGGCGGCGCGGCCGGGGACCGGGGCGGGGCGGGGCGGCGGCGGGGACCGGGGCGGGGGCTGGGGCGGCGGGCGTCCTACGCTTCCGCATGCGTGTTCGGTTAGGCTAACCTTGCCTGCATCCGCGGGCGTGCCGGCCCGGGTTCCGGCCCGGAGTTCTGGAGGAGGCCCGTGGACAGCATCGTGCTCACCGCCGGAGCCCTGTACGCCATCGTCCTGCTCCGCGCCGGAGGGACGTTCGCCGTCGGGTGGCTCACCGGTGCGGGTGCCCGGCGCAGCAGGTTCGCCGCGCGGATCTCCTCGGCGAAGTTCCTGCGTGCCGAGCGGGCGATCCAGCGGTGGGGCGCTCCCGTGGTGGCCGTCTCCTTCCTGACCGTGGGTCTCCAGACCGCCGCCAACTTCCTCGCGGGCAGCATGCGCATGCCGCTGCCGCGCTACCTCCCCGCCCTGTTCGTGGGCGGTGCGGCCTGGGCGCTGGTCTACGCGACCGCGGGACTCGGCGTGCTCGAGGTGCTGGGAAGGCTCTTCGCCGAACGGACGGCCCTCGGGGTGTCCGCCGTGGCCGCCCTCCTCCTCGCGGTGTGCGCGGTGGTGGTGTACCGCAGGCGGAAGGCGGCCCAGACCTGCGGTGACACCGCGGCCGAGGGCTCCTGACCGCCTCCGCCTCCACGAGGGCCGGACCACCGCCGGCGCGGCTCGCCGTGGTGGACGTGCAGAGGGCGTCGGCGCGCGGCGGCGTCCAGGAGGTGGCGCTCAGGGCGGAGGTCCGGCCCGACGGGAAGACCGTGCTCGGCGTGGTCCGGCCGGCGGTCGTGCCCCGTCACGCCGGGGGCGGCGGTGGCCGGTCGGGCGGGGCGGGGACGGGGGCGCCGCCGAGGCGGAGGTGGTCGGCGAGGGCCTCGTGGGTCAGGTGGAGCCCGGCCCGCAGCACCGCGTCGTGCCGGGACGGGTGGGCCTTGCGGTGGGCCAGGTCGAGGGCGCGGGCCCGGTCGAGGGGCTCGGCGAAGTCGCTGCCCCGCAGCGCGGCGTCCAGGGCGTCGGCGGTGACCCGGACGAGGGGGGCGAAGGCCTGCAGAGCGGGGTCGTGCGGACCGTCCGCGGCGGGTGCCGCCGGCCTGGCGGAGCCGCCGGGGCGCGTCCGCTCGTACAGCTCCTCGGTGAAGTACTGGAGGGTCAGCGCCGTCCGGGCGGCCAGGACCAGGCGTCCGTCGAGTCCCTCCGGCGGCCGGCCGGTCCGGCGGCGCAGCGGGGCCCGGCCGCCCGACGCGCGGTCGAAGGCGTCCCGGCAGGCCTGCGGGCGCAGCCAGAGGCGCGCCCGCTCCGGCAGGGCGCCCGCCGCCGCGGCCCCCAGGGCCTCGTGGGCCGTCGCGCCGCGCTCCAGTGCGCCGGTGATCCCGGCCAGGAGCTCCCCGACCGCGGTCCGGTAGCCGTCCAGTCCCGCGGTGGCGGACCGGTAGGGGTCGGGAGGCCACAGGAGCGGCCCGAGGAGGACGACGACGGCGATGCCCACGAGGGTCTCCTCCAGCCGGGCCAGCGGGTACCCGGGGACCGCGGTCGCGTAGACCATCAGCGCGGTGATGAGCACCTGTTGGTTGGGCGAACCGGGCCGCCCCAGCAGGTACATCCCGGCGCAGCCGCAGAGGAGCACGAGCGGGAAGGACCACGCCGGGTCCGTCACCCAGTGCAGCAGGACCGTGCTCAGCACCACGCCCACGACCACGCCGGCGAGGCGCTCCCACCCGAGCCGCGGCCAGGCGTAGACGTCCTCGCGCAGGATCAGCACCGCGGGGAGCGCGGCGGGGACGGGGGCCGTGCTCGTGCCCCACCACAGGCACAGGTACCAGGACACGGCCGCGCAGAGGGCCAGCCGTGCGGCGGACCGCAGTCGGCCGCCGGGGGTGGACACGTACGGAACGGCGACCAGACCGGACATGCCGGACATCCTAGTGATCCGGGCCGGGGGTGTGGATCACTGCCGGGGTGTCTACGCCGCCTCCGTCCACCGGTGCGCGCGGGCCTGGCGGCGCAGCTCCACCCGGGCGGCCCGGGAGCGGCCCGGGACGGTCCAGTAGGGGTGGGCGGCGATGCGGCAGGAGAGGCTGATGAGCCGGCGGCGCAGGGCCGTGGTGCCGGGGGGCGCGGGTCGGCGGGCCAGGGCCGCGTAGGTGTCGAGCCATGCGGCCTGCAGCTCGACCAGGTCGTCGGGGAAGCGGAGGGGCGTCACTCATCTATTAGAGCACCTGTTCGAATATATGGGCGAGCCGGCCGCCCTACCCCTCATGGGCGGGACGGAACGTGGGTAAGGGTCCTTGCAGGGGGTGCGGTCCGGCCATCCTGGCTGCGACGGGGCCGCGCCCCCGTCGAGCACCCACCCCTCCCGACGGCTCGCCCCCTCCCGACGGCCCGCCCCCTCCCGACGGCCCGCCCCTTCCGATGGCCCGATGTGACAGATCCTGGTCATTGCGGCCATCCCGGACCGGGCGGAATGATCAGGGCGTGTCCGCACCGCACCGCATCGTGATCGTCGCCTTCCCGGGGATCGAGCTGCTCGACGCCACCGGTCCGGCCGAGGTGTTCTCCGTGGCCTCCCGGGTCGCGGGAGCCGACCGGCCCGGCTACCGCGTGCTGATCGCGACGCCCGACGGCGCCCCCGTGGCCACCTCCAGCGGTGTGCGGCTGATGGCCGATCTGGCCTTCGACGAGGTGGCCGCCCCGATCGACACCCTGGTCGTGTCGGGGGCGATCGAGCTCGTCGACGGCGGTGTGGAGCCGGTGGTCGACCGGGAGGTCGCCGCATGGCTGCGCCGTGCGGCACCCGGAGCCGGGCGGATCGGGTCGGTCTGTGCGGGGGCGCACCTGCTGGCGGCCGCGGGGCTGCTGGAGGGCCGGCCCGCCACGACCCACTGGCTCACCGCGGACCGGCTGGCCGCCGATCACCCCGGCGTGCGGGTCGATCCCGACCCGATCTTCATCCGGGACGGGCGGGTGTGGACCTGCGCCGGCGTCACCTCGGGGATGGACATGGCGCTGGCCATGGTCGCCGAGGACCACGGCCAGGACCTCGCGCTCGCCACCGCCCGCACGATGGTGATGTACGTGAAACGCTCCGGCGGACAGAGCCAGTTCAGCGTGCCCCTGTCCGTCCAGAGCTCCTCGGACGACCGGATCGACGGGCTGCGCAGGTGGATCGCCGAACACCTCGCCGAGGACCTGTCCCTCGAAGCCCTCGCCGCCCGTGCGCACCTGAGCACCCGCCACTTCAGCCGGCTGTTCCGGCAGCGCACCTCCACCACGCCCGCCTCCTACGTGGAGGCGGCCAGGCTGGAGGCGGCCCGGCGGCTGCTGGAGGACGGCGACCGCAGCCTGCCCGAGGTGGCCGCCGCCAGCGGGCTGGGCTCCGTGGAGACGCTGCACCGGGTCTTCCGGCGGCGGCTGGGGACGACCCCGGCCGAGTACCGCCGCCGCTTCTGAGCCCGCCCGCCCCACCCCGCCACCCCGCCCCGCCCAATCACCCACACCACCGCCGGTTACCGGGCGCACCCGCGCACCGGGCGGGCCCCGCCATGCCCGGACGCGGTGCCTGCCGGCACGTTTCGGAGGAGAGCCATGTCCCGCACGAAGGTCGTCCCGATCCCGGTCCTGGGCCGGCACCACATCAACGCCTACCTGCTCCTCGGACGCCGGCCGGTCATCGTCGACGCCGGAACCCCCGGCAGCGGCCGAGCGATCCTGGGCCAGGTCACCGGCCACGGCGTCGATCCCGCCGATGTCGCCCTGATCGTCATCACGCACGGCCACATCGACCACTTCGGCTCCGCCGCCGAACTGCACCGGCTCACCGGCGCGCCGCTCGCCGGCCACGTGGCCGACCTCGGCCCGTACCGCTCGGGCCGGGTCCGCGAACCCTACCTGCCCACCGGTCCGATGGGCCGCCTCATGGCCCGCAACCGCAAGCTCCACGCCCGGGCCGAGCCGTTCGACCCCGCGGTACTCATCGACGGCGAGACGGCCCTGGACGACTTCGGCCTCGCGGCGCGGATCATGCCCACCCCCGGCCACACCGCCGGATCGGTCTCCGTCCTCACCGACGACGGCGACCTCGTCGCCGGTGACCTGATCGCGAACTCCTTCATGGGCCTCATACCCGGCCGGCCCGCCGATCCGCCCTTCCACGACGACCCCCGGCAGAACCTCGCCAGCCTGCGCGAGATGCTCGCCCTCAACCCCACCCGCCTGCACGTCGGCCACGGCGGCGCGCTGGATCCCGACCGGGTCCGGCGGTGGGCCGAGAGGGAACACGACCGCCTCGCACGGCTCGCCGCCGCCGGACGCCTGACCGCCCGCGGCGAGTGACGTCGAGGGGTCGAGGATACGAAGATGCGTGCCGACTACGTACGGACGTGCGAAGAAATCCGGCGAACGGCTGTTACGGAATATCTAGCTCCGCTTGGGTGGCGGGTGTTCCGAGTGCGCCGGGTGGTGCGCCGGTGCGCGGCGACGGCCGTGCCGGTGAGGCGGGCGGGTGGGTGCAGGAGGCACCGGTTGTCAGGGCCGGGGCGGCGGGAGATGTGTGGGGTGTGCAGGCGACTGTGACGGAAATGTCCGCTTCTGGTAACCGGCCCCGGCGGAGGCTGCAGCGGGGCGGGTGCCGGGTCGAGAGTGTGGCCACCGGCTCACTCCGGGCCGGGAATCCGCACCGCTGCCACCACCTGTTTCGGCTGGTGGAGCAGGCTTCTTGAGGGAGCGTCACCCATGTCCTCCGTTTCTTCCTCCGCCCGCCGTATCGCCGCCACCGTCCTCGCCGCCGGAGCCGTCGTCGGCGCGGCCGCCCTGCCGGCCGCCGCGCAGGACCGTGACCACCGCCAGCACCCCCGGGTCGAGATCAGCCGGGTCCAGGCCGACAGCCCCGGACGCGACGACCATTCCAACCGCTCCCTGAACGCGGAATGGGTGGAGATCACCAACACCACCCGCAACGCCATCAACCTCCGCGGCTGGACCCTGCGCGACGACGACGGCAACCGCTACCGCTTCGACAACGTCCGCATCAACAGCCACGCCACCATCCGCATCCACACCGGAAGCGGCCGCAACTCCCGTACCGACCTGTTCCAGAACAGCCACGAATACATCTGGGGCAACAACGGCGACACCGCCGTCCTGCGTGACGAGCGGGGCCGCGTCGTCGACACGGAGACCTGGGGCCGGCGCCGCTGACCCCCGGTAGACGGGTTCTCCCCCTCCGCCGCCGCGGCGGGAGCGGCAGCGGAGGGGGAGGGGCGGCGCCTCGGCGTGCGGGCCGGGAACGTTCCTGCGGTCCGCCTCGTTGAGCCGGGGCCGCTGCTTCGATCACGCATACGAGGAGTGTCGTGCCCGTGCCCGTGCCCGAGACCGCTTCCGCCGACACCGTGACCCCGCTTCCGCCGCTCGCCGCCCAGGCAGAACGCCTGATCGGGCTCGGGGTGCCCGAGCTCTCCGGGATCTCCGCCGCCGAGCTGCGGGACTTCGCCCGGAGCGCCGGGGGTGCCGGAGCCGGGAGCGGCGGTGCCCTGCTCGCCGTCCACCCGGACCGGGCCCCCGCCTCCGTCCTCGCGCCGCTGCTCCACCGTGCGGGCAAGCCCGGCTTCGTGGTCGTCGACATGACCGACGTCGACGGCTTCGTGCCGTACCACGCCGAGCTGCCCGACGCACCCCTCTACCTCGTCGACGGCCTCGACCGGGGCGACGACCTGGCCGACCGGAGCCCGGAGGAGGCCCTGCCCGCCCTCGGCGAGAAGGGCCGCACCCCGCTCGTGCTCACCGAGGGCATCCACTGGCTGCTGCAGCGGCCGGAGGTGCTGGAGCGCAACCACTGCTTCATGACCATCGGTTCACGGCTGCGCAAGCCCAACGGCGCCCTGGACACCCGCACCCCGGCCATCTGGATCAGCAACGGCACCGGCCGGGACGGCCGCGAGCGGCGCGACGCCCCCAAAGTGGGCTGGTGCTGGTGGAACAACCGGCACACCTGGCTGGGCTTCGGCTCGGCCAGCGGCCGCCGCCGCGCCTGAGGACCGCGGCCCGGCTCACAGGCCGCCGCGCCTGAGGTTCCGCGGGGCCGGTTCACCGGCCGTCGCTCCGTCACCCGGCGGCCACGGCCGCCGCCTCGGAATCCCGCGAAGAAGCGCGGAGGGGCCCCGGCGCCGGCCGGGGTCGCAGTGGCCCCGGGGCCGCCGCCGCGATCGGGCCGATGCCCGCGGACACGGGCAGGGCGACCACGCGCGCGCACGCCGTCAGCCGGACCTCACGGCCTTCGCCACGGCCTTACTCCCCACTCCTCTCACGGGGCCAGGGCGCGCCGCAGGACCGCCCCGAGCTCGGTGACCTGACGCTGGGACACCTCGGCGGACAGGATCGCGAGGGATCCGTGGAAGGTGCCGGGCCACTGGTGGAGCTCGACCTGTACGCCCGCCCGCAGCAGGCGCAGCGCGTACTCGATCCCCTCGTCGCGGTTCGGGTCGAATTCGGCGGTGGCGATGTAGGCGGGCGGCAGCCCGGACAGGTCGGCGGCGCGGGCGGGTGCCGCGTACGCGGTCGCGGGCCCGGGGCCCAGGTAGTGCCGCCACGAGGTACGGAGCTTGTCCCGGGTCAGCCAGGGGGTGTCGGTGAACCGCCGCTGCGACCAGGTCTCCTGGCGGTCGTCGAGCCCGGGCTCGTTCAGCAGCTGGAAGTGGACCGCCGGGCCCTGCTCGTCGCGCGTCCGCAGCGCCACCGCCGCCGCGAGGTTCGCCCCGGCGCTGTGTCCCCCGACCGCGATCCGCGCGGGGTCGACACCGAGGTCGGCCGCATGGCCGGCCGTCCAGCCCAGGACCGCCCACACGTCCTCCAGGGCGGCCGGGTACGGGTGTTCGGGCGACAGCCGGTAGCCCACCGAGACCACCACCGCGCCGCTGGCCGCCGCGATCCGGGAGGCCCACGGGTCCTCGGTGTCCAGGTCGCCCACGACGTGCCCGCCGCCGTGCATCCAGACGACGGCGCCCTGCGGCTGGTGCGGGCGGTAGAGACGGATGGGCACGGGCGGGTCGGCGGGTACGAGGCGGTCCTCGACGAGCAGGCCGGAGGTGTCGGGGGCCGGCCGTGCGGCGGCCAGTTCCGCGTAGACCTTGCGGTCGGCGACCGGATCGGTCCAGTCGGAGAGCGGGAACAGCGGTATGAATGCTTCGAGTTCGGGGTCCATGGCGACCATCCTGGCGGCCCCGGCCCGCGGGCGTCGTCCGCCACCCGTCGCGCATCCCGCCCCGCAGGCGCACCGAACGGCGCGGCCCCCTCGCCCTATCCTTCGGGCATGGAGGCATTGGCCGTACGGCTGTCGGGGCTGGATCCGTACGTCGACGGGGCGATGCGCATCGTCGCCTTCTACGACACGCTCATGCGCCGGCGGGTGGACCTGCCGGCCCTCGGCCGCGCGTCGGCCGGACTCGCCGAATGCGTGGTGGGGCTCCGGCTCCACGGCACGGGGCGCGTCGTGCGCGTGGCGCCCGACGGCAGGCCCGCCCCCGCCCCGCCGCCGCCCGCGTCCACCACGGTCCCGATCACGCTCGACGAGGAGGAGGTCGGCACGGTGTGGCTGGAGCGCCCCGGTGCGCCCGGCCCGCTCGACGAGGTGCTCCTGGACCGGCTGGCCCTCGCCGCCGCCGGAGCCGTCGAACGGTACGGTCCCGCCCGGACCACCATGGCCGACCCCGCCCTCGTCGAACTGGCGATCAGCGCCGACGCCGACGCGGCGGACCGGGCCCGCGCCCTGCGGCTGCTGGGCTTCGCCGCCGGGGTGCCGGTCCGCGTCCTCGCCGTCCGGTCGCCGCTGCCGCTCGCCCGCCTCGGCGCCCTGGTGTGCCCGGCGGGCACCGTCAAGGCGGCGCTCGTCGGTGACGTGGGCGTCGTCCTGGCCACCGCCGTCGACCCGGGCCGGCTCCCGGTCGACGCCCGTGCGGGCATCGGCGCGGACGCCGCCCCCGACCGCTCCTGGCGCCAGGCCCGGGCGGCCCTGCGGTTCACCGGCCCGCGCGCACCCGTCGTCGCCTACGCAGACCTGGGCGCGCTGGCCCTGCTGGCGGAGATCCCGCGGGAGGCCCTGCGGGACAACCCGGACGTGGCCGCCATCGCCCGTCTCGCGTCCGACCCGCAGGACCTGGAAACCCTGGACGCCTACTGCGCCACGGGCTCGCTGCGGCGCGCCGCCGAACTCCTCCACCTCCACCACAGCAGCGTCTCCCGCCGTCTCGAACACATCGGCCGCAGTCTCGGCATGGACCTCACCGCACCCGCCGGCCCCGTTCGTGCCGGGCTCGCCCTCACGGCCTGGCGGCTGCTCGCCGACGGCGGCCGGCCGGCGTAGGGCGGGTCCGCCGGACCGGGGTCAGCGGCGGTAGGCCCCGACGGCGATCCGGACGAAGGCCGTCACCAGCGGGTTCGCGTCGCCCTGCGGCCAGGCCACCACCACGGGGTTCGGAGCCATGTCGACGACCCGCACCAGGGCCAGCCCCTCGGGCGGGGCGTGAAGGAGCGGGGCGAGGCCGACGGTCCCGTTCCAGCGCACGGCCTGGAGGCACTCCTGCACCGCGCGGACGACGGGGCCCTCGCGGGGTTCCCCGCCGTGCCAGTAGGACTGCCAGAGCGGATCGGTGTCCGGGGGGAACCGGAACCACCGCCGGCCGGCGAGATCGGCCAGCTCCAGGCCGTCGCGCTCCGCCAGCGGGTCGTCCGCGCGCAGTACCGCCCCCACGGGGTCGGCGCGCAGCTCACGGGCGGTCAGACCGCTCTGGTCGAACGGCCCGCGGGTCAGGGCGACGTCGACGAGCCCGGCCCGCAGCCCGCACGTCGGATCGGCCAGGTCGGTCTCGCGGACGCGGACCTCGACACCCGGATGGCGCCGCCGGTACGCGGCGGCCAGGCGGTGGGCGCCCGGGTCGGCGTGATCGGTCATCATGCCGACCGTGAGGGTCCCGGCGCCGGCCGCGGCCGCCACCCGCACCCGCGCCCGCTCCACCCGCGAGGGGTTCTACGTCCTCTCCGGCACGGTGCGCTTCACCGTCGGCCACGACAGCCACGACGCCCCCGCCGGCACCCTCGTCGTGGTGCCGCCCGGCGCCCCGCACACCTTCGCCAACGTCACCGACCAGCCGGCCGTCATGCTCAGCACGTTCACCCCCGCCCGGTACGCGCAGTACTTCCGGGACCTCCGGGACCTGCTCGCCGACGGACGCCCGCTCACCCCGGAGGCGAACGCCACGGCCATGGCCCGCTACGCCACCCGCCCCGCCACCGAGTTCCCCGCCACCGGCCTCCCCGCCACACCGCGCACCTGACGGCCGTTCCCCTGGCTCCGCGGGCAGGCGGTACCCGAGTACGCGGCGTCCGGTGATCTGAGTAGCCGGACGCTGTCGCGGGCCCGCCCGTGCGGGTTGGCTGGGGGCATGAACGCATCCGATCCCCTTCCCCCGGTCCAGGCGGCCCCGCCGCGGGACCTCACCCGCATCTGGTCGGTCGTGGCCGCCGTCCTCTTCCTTCCCGCGGCCGCCGTCGCCGGTGTCCTGACGCTGGCGTCGGAGCGGGCGTCGCGGTGCGTGACGTACGGGGAGCAGTGCGCCTCCGGACTGCCGGGGTGGCTGTTCGGATGGGGTGCCGCACTCGGCGTCGTGGCGCTGGTCGTCGCCGTGGCCGCGCCGGCGGTGCGGGTCCGGCGGGCCGCGCTCGCCGTCCAGGTCCTCGCCGAGTGCGCCGCGCTGCTGGTGATCGTCAGCCACGCCTGAGGCCCGGCGGGGGGCGGTGGGGTGGTGGCGCGTCGCCCTTGCTACAACAGTGGACGATGGGTATCCGGGAACGCGAGCGCAAGGTGTACCGGCCGCTGCGGCGGGCCGGCCTGGAGGTGATCCCGAACGCCGTGCCGGACGGCACGGTGCCCTTCGTCGTCGGATACCGCTCCGAGGACGTCGCCGGCGGTTTCTCCCACCGGTACGACGCCCCCCGGCTGGTCGACCGGCTCAACGAGGACTGGTACGGCCTCGCCGTCTCCCAGGGGCTCTTCGACCACCGCCGCGAGTTCCTCGTCCAGCTCCCGCAGGGCACGCGTACGCACCGGGCCGCCCTGGAGCACCTGCACGGCGACCGTTGCGCCGCACCGGCGCTGTGGACCCGGGTCCGGCTCCTGGACCGCTGGGACGTCATGGGCCGGGGCGCGGCGTCGGCGTTCCTCGGCGTCCGCGCCGGTCACCCGGGCTTCGCCATGATGGCCCTCGACGGCGGGGTGTACATCAGCGCCTCGACGGGCGAGACCGGTGTCGGCGTGATCGCGGTCCGCCGGCCGGACCGCTCGGAGCACGTCCTGCGGCATCTGGAACGGATCGCGTCCGACGACAGCCCCTACGTCCTGCGCGAGTTCAAGGAACGGACCGCCGCCTGGCTCGCGGGCCGTCCACGCACCGCGGCCACCGGCCGCGCCGTCCCGAGCGGACCGTATGGTTCCGGCCGGTGACGGCTGCAGGGAGAGGACACGGCCACATGCCACGCGGACCCGGGCGCAGAAGGACGGCGCCGTCGGCGTGACTCCCGGGACCCTTCCGGTGCTTCACCGCGTCGATCCGGGGCAGGCGAGGGTCGGAGCGGGGCGGAACCCGCTTCCAAGACCGTCGGGAGAGGGAGTCGCGCTCGTGAACGACAGCATCTGGGCCTACCACCTGACCGTCGCCCGTTTCGAGGACCGGGACCTCACGGGCTACACGGTGGAGGCGGTGGACGGCAGCATCGGCAAGGTCGACAAGCACTCGTACGAGACCGGGAACTCCTGGATCGTCGTCGACACCGGCCCGTGGATCTTCGGCCGCGAAGTGCTGTTGCCCGCCGGCACGATCACCCGCATCGACACCGCCGAGGAGAAGGTCCACGTCGACCGGACCAGGGAACAGGTGAGGAACTCGCCCGAGTTCACCCGGGGCGGGCACCTGGGCGACGCCGGGTACCACCAGTTGGTCGGCGGCTACTGGGGCGGCGCCCCGCGCTTCTGACCACACCGCCCCACGGCCCCAGTCCGCTCAGGCCGCTCGGGTGGGCGAGGGCCGACCCCGTCGCGCACGGCGGGCCCCGAGACGAGCACCCCCGCGTAGGCGGCCGCGGCACGCACCCCCGGGTCGAGCAGGGCGGTGCCATCGGCACGGCGCCCACGACGGGTTCCGATCCCGAACACGACGAAGCCTCCGCTGTCCGGCCCCGTGCCGCAGCGGGGGTTTCGTCGTGTTCGGGCGGACTTCGGAGCGGGTGGCCGGAGCCGTTCCGGGGATTCGCGCGAAACCCCTTGCTCAATGGTCAAGAATCGTTGACCATTACTCCCATGCCTACCGATGATCTTCCCGAGACGTTCCACGTCACCACGGACGAGCAGCTGCGCGCCGTCTCCAACCTCACGCGCCACCGCATCATGGCGGTGCTCCGCTTCGAGCCCGCGACGATCACCCAGATCGCCGAGCGGATCGGCCTCGCGAAGGGGAGTTCCAGCTACCACGTGCGGCTGCTGGAGCGGGCCGGCCTGGTGAAGGTGGTCCGGACGCGAAAGGTCCGGGGGGTCAACGAGCGGTACTACGCGATGGCCGCGCGGTCGATCGTGCTGCCGGATCCGGGCGAGGGGGGCCCGGACATGCTGATGCGGCACGCGGTGGCGGACCTGGAGGCGGCGCCGGCGGACGGCGAGCGGCACGTGCGGATGGCGCACCTGCGGCTCACCGAGGAGCAGTTCGCGGAGCTGGGGGCGCGGCTGGAGGCGCTGGCGGACGAGTACCGGGAGCTGTCCGATCCGTCGCTGCCCGACGCGTCGCTCGTCTTCGCGCTGTTCCACCCGGCCTCGGGCCGGCAGGCCGCAGGGGAGGCCAAGTGACCTCGGACGTCCGGAAGCTGCCGACCGGATTCGGACGGCTGTGGACCGCGCAGACGGTGTCCTCGCTCGGTGACGGGGTGACCCATGCGGCGCTGCCGCTGCTCGCGCTGACGCTGACGCGGGATCCGATGGCGCTCGCCGTCGTCACGGCCGCCGGGACCCTGCCGTGGCTGCTCTTCGGGGTGCTCGGCGGCGCGCTGGTGGACCGCTGGGACCGGCGGCGCACGATGTGGGTCACGGACGCGGCGCGTGCGCTGCTGCTCGTGGTACCCGCGGCGGCGGCCGTGTTCGACGTGCTGGACATCGCGCTGCTCGCGGCCGTCGCCTTCCTGCTGGGCCTCGGCGGACTCTTCTTCGACACGGCCGCCACGGCTTATCTGCCCGATCTGCTCGGCCGCGACCCCGTGCTCCTGGAGCGCGCCAACTCCCGCCTGCGCGGCACCCAGACCGCCGCGTCCGGTTTCGCCGGGCCGCCCGCGGGCAGCGCCCTGCTCGCGCTCGGGCGGGCGGTCCCGCTGTTCGCCGACGCGGTCTCGTTCGCGCTCTGCGCACTGCTCGTACGGTCGCTGCCCGCCGTGCCCCGGCCCGTACCGCAGGCCCGCGAGTCGCTGCTGGGGCAGGCGCGGGCCGGCGCCTCGTACGTGTTCCGGGACCGGCTGCTGCTCGGGCTGGCGCTGCGTCCGGCGGTCGGGAACGTCGCCTTCGTCGCGGTG
The DNA here is from genome assembly GCF_044763325.1 of Streptomyces sp. NPDC096136. Taxonomy (NCBI): domain Bacteria; kingdom Bacillati; phylum Actinomycetota; class Actinomycetes; order Kitasatosporales; family Streptomycetaceae; genus Streptomyces; species Streptomyces sp. NPDC096136. Next base: position 101,975 of record NZ_JBIWFZ010000006.1, read on the forward strand.
GAGACCGTACTCGCCCTCTTCGCGCACGAGCGCCTCGGCATCGGCACCTTCGGCTTCGGCCTGCTCCTCACCGCCGAGGCCACCGGCGGTCTGCTGGGCGCGGGCATCGCCTCCTTCCTGGGCCGGCGACTCGGCACCGGTACCGCGCTGACCTGCACGGCCGCCGTCGAGGGGCTCGCCGTCCTGGGCCTCGCCGCCGCCCCGAGCGCCTACGTCGCCGGCCTCGCGCTCGCCGTCTGCGGAGCGGGCATGGGCGCCACGATGGTGCTCGCCCCCTCCCTCCGGCAGACGATCGTCCCCGCCCACCTGATGGGCAGGGTCGCCTCCACCTCCCGCATGCTCGCCATGTGCGCCGCCCCGTTCGGCGCCTTCCTCGGCGGCTGGCTGGCCACCGCCTACGACATCCGCACCCCGCTCTACGCCGCCGCGTGCCTCCTCCTCGCGATGACGGCCGTCACGGCGTCCATGACCACCAACCGCCGCGTCGAAGCGGCCCTGCGCGCCGCCGCCCCGGCGGCCGCACCCGCCGCCGCCCCGGACCGCCCGGCGGAGCCGGAGCCCGTCCGGGAGGGTGCGCCCGACCCCGCGTGACGCCCGCGGGGGAGGTGCGGACCGTCCCTCATGTCCCGTGCGGCGAAGGGGAGTCGACCAGCCGTGAACTGGGCCACCAGCTGCGGGGGCCGATGTCGATCACGAGGGCGGGGACCAGGAGGGAGCGTACGACGAGGGTGTCGAGGAGGACGCCGAAGGCGACGATGAAGGCGATCTGGACGAGGAAGGCCAGCGGGATGACCATGAGCGCGGCGAACGTGGCGGCGAGGACGACGCCGGCGGAGGTGATGACGCCGCCGGTGGCCGTCAGCCCCCGCAGGACGCCCCGGCGGACGCCGTGCCCGAGGGTCTCCTCGCGCACCCGGGACATCAGGAAGATGTTGTAGTCCACTCCGAGGGCGACGAGGAAGACGAACCCGTAGAGCGGCACGGACGCGTCCGCGCCGCTGAAGCCCAGCACGTGCTCGAAGACCAGGGCGGAGACGCCGAGGGTGGCGAGGAAGTTCAGCGCGACGGTGGCGACGAGCAGGACGGGCACCAGGACCGAGCGCAGGAGCAGGACGAGGATGAGCAGGATGACGGCGAGGACGACGGGGACGATGACGGTGCGGTCGCGGGCCGCGGTCCGTTCGGTGTCGTAGGCCTGGGCGGTGTAGCCGCCCACGAGCGCGTGGGCCGCGGGTACGGCGTGCAGGCGGTCGCGGAGTTCCGCGACGGTGCGCTTCGCGGCATCGCTGTCCGGGGCCGCCGTCAGCGTCGCGTCGATCCGGATCCGGCCGTCCACGACCAGGGGCTCGCCCCCGCCGGGTCGCCCGGAGGCGGTGACGGGCGCGGCGGAGGCCACTCCCTCGGTCGCCCGCGCCGCCGCCTGCACCTCCGGAGCGGCGCCGGCGTCGGCGATGATCACCGCGGGCTGGCCGGAGCCGCCGGGGAAGTGCCGGCCGAGGGTGTCCTGGGCGGCTACGGAAGGGGCGTCGTTGACGAAGACCTCGTCCAGGGGGACGCCGCGCGCGGACAGGGTCGGTGCGAAGGCCGCCAGGACCAGCAGGAGCAGCGTCGTCGACACCCACACGCGCCGGGGTCCCCGGTCGATGAGGGCCGCGACCCGGCGCCAGAGCCGGCGGCCCTCGCCGGCGCGGTCGGACGCCCGGGGCACTGCGGGCCAGAAGGCGGTCCGGCCGAGGAGGGCCAGGACGGCCGGGAGGAACGTCAGGGTGGCCAGGACCGAGCAGGCGATGCCGATCGCCCCGACCGGGCCCAGGGCCCTGTTGTTGGTCAGGTCGCTCGCCAGCAGGGCGAGCAGGCCGAGGGCGACCGTGGCGGCGCTGGCGGTGATCGCGCCCGCCGAGCGGCGCACCGAGGCGACGGCGGCGGCCGCGCGGTCCTCGCGGGCGGTGAGCTCCTCCCGGAACCGGGAGGCGAGGAGCAGCGCGTAGTCGGTGGCGGCTCCGATGACCAGGATGGACAGGATGCCCTGGACCTGTCCGTCGACGCGTACGGCGCCGCGGTCGGCGAGGGCGTAGACGACCGCGCAGGCCAGGCCGAGGGCGAACACGGCGCTGATGATGATCAGGAAGGGCAGCAGCAGGCTGCGGTAGACCAGCAGCAGGATCAGCAGCACGGCGCCCAGCGCGACGCCCAGCAGCAGTCCGTCGATGCCGGAGAAGGCGTCCGCGAGGTCGGCCCGCGTGGCGGCCGGTCCCGCGATCTGCGCGGTCAGTCCCGGTACGGCCGCCGCCGCGCGCACCTCGTCCAGGACGGCGGCCAGTTCGTCGCCGAGGCCGGGGGACAGGGGGACGACCGCCTGGAGCGCCGCGCCGTCCGCGGAGCGCAGCGCCGGTGACGGCCGGCCGGCGATGCCCTTCCCGCCGGCCAGCCCGGCCACGGCCCGCGTGGCGTCCTGCTGCTGCCCGTCGCCGACCCTGCCGCCCCCGGAGGCCTGCCAGACGATGACCGCGGGTACCGACGCGGAACGCTCGAAGGCCTTGCGGGCCTCGATGACCTCGGTGGACTCGGCGCTCCGGGGCAGGAACGCGGCCTGGTCGTTCGTGGCGACCTCGCCGAGCCTTCCGGCGTACGGGCCGAGCGTTCCGCCGATGCCCAGCCAGACCAGCAGCAGTGCGACGGGCACCAGCCGGCGGGCCCAGCGCGGTGTGCGCGCCATGACGAACCTCCATTTGCTCAATCGTCAAGTATCTCAATCATTGAGAGATCATATGCTGGTTCCATGCGCAGCGCCGACAGCTCCCGTCCCGTACTTCCCTCCGACGACCCGATCGGGTTGCACTCCTTCGCCGTGCTGCTGCGGGCGATGAACGCGGAGTTCAACCGGATCGCCCAGGAATTCGCCCACGCGCAGGGCCTGCACCTGACGGACGTACAGGCGCTCATCGCCGTCCTGGACGCCGAACACGACGAGGACGCCGGCCCGATGACCCCCGGCGGCCTGCGGACGCGCATGAACCTGACCTCGGGCGCCGTCACGGCCTGTCTGGACCGGCTGGAGAAGGCGGGGCACATCCGCCGGGTCCGCGCGGCCGACGACCGGCGCGTGGTCCACCTCCACTACGCCGAGGCCGGCCGCACCGCGGCCCGCGCGTACTTCCGTCCCCTGGCCCGGGCCACCGATGCCGCCCGCTCGGCCTTCAGCCCGGACGAACTGCACGTCGTCATCCGCTTCCTGGCCGAGATGAACCGCGAGCTCACCCGGGTGGGGCGCTGAGCTACCCGATGGGGACGACGCGCGCCCACGCGGGCGGGGCGTCGGGGGTGTAGTCCGGGTCCTCCTCGTCCACGGCGCGCGGCACGCGCGGGAACAGACCGACGACCGTGCGACAGGGCGGCTGCGCGGAGGGCCACGGCGTCTGCCCGTCCGTGAGGGCGACGACCACGTCCGGTCGGGGCCGCGAGCGCAGCGCCCGCGCGAAGCCGGACCGCAGGTCCGTACCGCCGCCGCCGATCAGTTCCAGGTTCTCGGCACGGCACAGCGGCACGGCGACGCCCGCCGCCGCGTCACAGGAGATCACCGAGACCAGGTCGCGCCGTCCGCCCACCGCCCGCGAGATCGCCGCCACCTCCAGCAGCGCGCTGCCCAGCTCCGCGTCGCTCACCGACCCCGAGGTGTCGATCACCACGCACACCCGGGGCGGCATCCGGCGCAGGCTCGGCAGCACGACGCCGGGGAGGCCGGCCGAACGCCGCGACGGGCGCCGGTAGCTGTGGTCTTCGCCCGCCCCCGGCGCACCCGCGGCCGCGCGGACCGCCGCCCCGAGCAGCTGCCGCCACGGCTGCGGGGGGGTGGAACGCCTCGTCCGCCCACCGCCGCCACCCCTCCGGAGCCTCCCCGGGCCGGCCGGTGATCGCCTCGGACACCCGGAAGCGCACCGCGTCCCGCTCCTGCCGGCTCAGCCCGTGCGCCCCCTCGGGCCCCAGCTCCCAGGGTCGCGCCCGCCCGTCCGCCCCACTGCCGCAGTCCAGCCAGGACGTCCCCGCGGTGAGGCCCGCCATCGAGCACGTCCGCAGGTACTCCTCCATCAGCAGCCCCTCCGGCAGGCCCAGCATCGACGCCCGCACCGCCCCCGCCGGCATCGGCAGGCCGTCACCGTAGATGTCGTCGTTGATCTCGAAGTCCGCCGCGATGTTCTGCCGCAGCCGCTGCCCCGGCCCCTGCTCCCCGTGCTCCCGCGCGTACCGCTCACCGCGCCCGTGATGGTCCCGCAGCAGGTGGGAGACCTCGTGCACCCACACGCCCGCCAGCTCCTCCAGCGGGGTGCGCGCCACGAACAGCGGGGAGACGTAGCAGCGCCAGTGGGCGTCCACCGCCATCGTCGGCACCGACCGGTCCTCCACCACGTGCAGCGCGAAGAGCGCACTGGCGAGGTACGGGCGGACCTCGACCGCGTGCAGCCGGGCGGCCAGCAGCTTCTCCACGTCCAGGGGGACGGCCGGCCCCGGCGGAGGTCCGGGCACGGCGCCCCGCACCGGCCGCGGCGACGGCGGCGGGGCCATCGGCCGGGGCAGCGGGGGCGTCGGCCGGGGCGGCGGGGGCGCGGCCGGGGCCGCCGCGCGCCGCTCGGGCTGTTCCACGGCCCCGGTCACGCGCACCCGCCCGCCGCACCCCGGGCGCCGGCGGCCGCGGCGGTCCGGGCCACCGAGCCCTCCGCCCGCCGGGCCAGCCCGACCACCGAGGAGAGGCGTTCCACCGCCTCCGGCACCTCCCAGCCCTCGCGCCGCAACGCCGCCAGCGCCTTCGCCGGAGCGACCAGCAGATCCGGTGCGCCGGTCTCCAGCGCCCTGACCAGCACCGCCCAGGCCGCCTCCCAGCGCTCCCGCTCCGGGCGGGCGCCGACGGCGGCCACCACCGCCTCCAGCGCGGCCTGGCGCAGGTCACCGCGCCCGGGCAGTTCCGCGGCGCCGGGGTCGGCCAGCAGCGCGTCCGGGTCGGGCAGCTCCATCCGGTCGATGTGCGCGAGCAGTTCGAGGCCGGGCCCGTCCCCGACCGCGCCCCGGACCAGCAGTGCCAGCACCTCCCGGGAGACGGAAGCGGCCGTCCCGAAGGCGAGCAGCGTCATCGCGGCCTCCCAGCTGCGGGGCGAGGGCCAGGCACCGCCGCGCCGGGTCTCGGTGGTCGGCAGCCGGTGGATCAGCGTCGGCCGGGTGTCCAGGAAGCCGCACACCGCCCGGCGGGCGAACGCCACCGCCTCCGGCAGCGCCGCCGCGTCCAGCCGGGGCAGCTCCGCGCGCGGCCAGACCCCGCCGAGGCCGCGCACCACCACCTCCCGGTCGTGCACCCAGTACAGGTGCACGAACCGGTTCGCCAGCGGCGGGCTCAGCTCCCAGCCGTCGGCGGCCGACGCGCGGGGATTGGCGGCGGCCACGATCCGCACGCCGGGCGGCAGTTGCAGCGCACCGACCCTCCGCTCCAGGACCACGCGCAGCAGCGCGGCCTGGACGGCCGGGGTGGCGGTGGACAGTTCGTCCAGGAAGAGCAGCCCCCGCCCGGCGCGCACCAGTTCCACGGCCCACTGCGGCGGGGCCATGGGCACCCCGTTCACCGCCGGGTCCTCACCCACGACGGGCAGCCCGGAGAAGTCGGTGGGCTCGTGGACGCTGGCGATCACCGTGGTCAGCGGCAGGTCGAGGGAGGCGGCGAGCTGGGTCAGCGCGGCGGTCTTGCCGATGCCGGGCTCGCCCCAGAGGAGCACGGGCAGGTCCGCCGCGACGGAGAGGGTCAGCGCCTCCAACTGCTCGTCGGGACGCGGCTCGGTGGTGGTCGTCCGCAGGAGGGCCAGGAGGTCCTCGGCGAGGCCGAGCTGCGACCGGTCGGCCGTCGGCGGTACGGGCGGGGCGAGGACGGTGCTGGGGGTCATGGGCATCACCTGGAGGGGTTCGTGGACGGGAGACCCGTCGTGGGAGGGGCGGCGTACGGTGCTCGGGGCGCGGTACGCACGCGGGATTCGGGCGGTGCGCCGGGGATCCGGCGCGGAGTCGGCCGAGCCGCCGGGTCCGGGTCGGGCCCCGGGGCGTCCGGTCCCGCGGAGGGCGGTGACGGTGGGGCTTCAGCCGCGCAGGCCGGTCCGCGGACGGGTCCGGCCGGCGCGCTTGAGGTGCAGTACCTGCGGTAGACGACGGTCGAGCCGTGGCCGGTGGCCGCCGTCGCCCCCCGCCCCGTCCGCGGCGGGGTGCACCGGCACCAGGCCCGAGCGGAACAGCCCGTGCTCCAGGCGGCCCGCCAGCGCCCCCTTCAGGGCGTCCCGCAGGGGCCCCTCGCGCAGGACCGCGCCGGGGCCGAGCAGACCCTCGACCACGGCCAGGGCCCCGGTCACGTCACCGTGGCCGAGCCGGTCGCGGACGGCGGGCAGCGCCTCGGGGCTGCGGTGCACGGCGTCGATCGCCCGCAGGCAGGGCAGCACCGGCCCGCCCAGTGCCCTGAGCAGGTCCTCGCGGGCCAGCTGGGCCGGGTCGTGGTCGACCGCCGCCAGCACCCCGTCCCGCAGCGCGATCCGGTGCACCGCCCCCCGGCACTCGACCCGGTGCGGGTCCGCGGACCCGTGCCCCGGGCCCGTGTCCGGACCCGCTGCCGCGGCCCCGGGCCCGGCGGGCGGCGACGGGTCTCCGGGGCCCGTGAGCCCCGACGCCGCCAGTGCCGCCGCGACCAGCGGGTGCAGCCGTTCCGCGGGGAACAGCCCGGCCCGCAGGAGCTCCAGGTCCGGAAGGGCGCGTACCGAGGCCTCCGGCAGTACCGGGAGCGCCGCGATCCGCCGCGGTGACAGCGCCTCCCGTACCGGCCTGAGCACCGGGGCGTGGCTGTCGTCGGGGGCGACGAGTTCGAGCACGGCGCGGCTGCGCGCACCGAGTCGTACGGTCAGGGCTCCGCGCGAGCGGCCCTCGGCCCGCAGCAACAGCTCCGCCTCCGCCGCCCAGTGGTCCGGCGGCCACGCGAGCCCCTGGCCACCGGGCCCGCCGGGCGCGTCCGCGCCGCACCGCCATGCGAGTTCGGCGCTGCGCGCGCCGTCCCAGAGGTGGCGGTGCAGGTCGAGGCGGAAGCGACGGTCGGGGTGGGGGTGCGGATGGTGTCCGGGCGCGTCCGCCCGGGAGTCCTCCCAGAGCGCCAGCGACATCCGCTGGCCCGCGTCCGCCCAGGCCGGAGGCGTCCGCACGACGAGCCGGGCCGCCGCGGTGTCCGGGCCGCCGTAGCGGGCCAACGAGAGGGTGAGTCCGGGCCGCAGCCGCCCGTCGGGGGCGATCCGGGGCATGTGCCAGCGCAGCAGGTCCGGCGCCAGCCGGCGCAGGTCCGCCCGCAGGCGGGAGGCGAGGTCGGTGCCGTGGCGGACGCGCACGGTGCGCAGATCGAGATCGACGTCGATCCGGGCGGCGGCGCAGGCGCCCGCCCAGTCACCGGCCGCACGGCGGGCGGTCGCGATCTCGATCATGGACGGTGGCACGGCGTACTCGCGTACGCGCCGCCACATCAACAGGCGGGCGGGAACCGTATCCGCGAAGTGAGCTGCCATCAGCACTCACCTTGCGCGGACGATTCCTCCGATCCGGGAGAGGGGAAGGTCTTCATCGGCGGCATCATAGGCACCTCCGGGACGATCTGTCAGCCGCGTATCCGCAGGCCCTGCCGGCGCGTGCCGAAATCCAGTGGCCGTCCCGCCCGCCCGTGTGCGAGCCTCCCGGGGAGAGCCCACTTGCCTTCGAGGAGCCGATCCATGCGCCGACCGTTCATGTCCCCCGCGAAAGGAACGCCCCTCCACCTGAAGGACATGACGCTCTGTGCCATCCATTCCACGCACGCTGAACCTGGGCATCCTGGCCCACGTCGACGCCGGTAAGACCAGCCTGACCGAGCGGCTGCTGTACGCGGCCGGGGTCATCGGCGAGATCGGCAGCGTCGACGAGGGGAACACCCGGACCGACCGTCTCGAACTGGAACGCCGCCGCGGTATCACCATCAAGTCGGCGGTGGTCAACTTCCCGCTCGGCAGCGGGGATTCGGCGGTGTCCGTCAACCTCATCGACACCCCCGGGCATCCCGACTTCATCGCCGAGGTGGAACGCGCCCTCGGCGTCCTGGACGGCGCGGTCCTCGTCGTCTCGGCCGTGGAGGGAGTGCAGCCGCAGACCCGCGTCCTGATGCGGACGCTGAAGCGGCTCTCCATCCCGACCCTGCTGTTCGTCAACAAGGCCGACCGAGCCGGCGCCGACGTCGACCGCGTCCTGCGGGAGATCGGGCACCGGCTCGGCGCGCCCGTGATCGGCATGGCGCGGGTCACCGGCGGCCTCGGCACGAGCACGGCCCGGGTCACGGCCCTCACCCCGGACGACACCGCCTTCACCCGGCGTCTCCTGGACGTGCTCACCGCCCACGACGACGACCTGCTCGCCGCCTACGTCGCCGACGAGCGGTCCCTCCCGTACGCACGGCTGCGGGCCGCACTGGCGGAGCAGACCCGCGGCGGGCTGGTGCACCCGGTGTACGTCGGCTCGGCGATCACCGGCGCCGGTATCGCGGACCTCGTCGAGGGCATCGGGGAACTGCTGCCCGCCGAGCACGGCGATGCCCGGGGGCCGCTGTCGGGGCGGGTGTTCAAGGTGGAGCGGGGCGAGGGCGGTGAGCGGATCGCCTACGTCCGGCTCTTCTCCGGACGGATCGGGGCCCGCGAGCACGTCCCGGTCGCCGGCACCCGGTGCAAGGTCACGGACCTGGCCGTCTTCGACGGGGGCACGGCGGTGCGCCGTACCGTCGCCCGGGCCGGGCAGATCGCGACGCTGCGCGGCCTGTCGTCGGTCCGGATCGGGGACGTGGTGGGCCGGGAGCCCGAGGGCCGCCCGTACGGCCGTGCCTTCGCCGCGCCCTCCCTGGAGAGCGTCGTGGTGCCGGCCGACCCGGACGGCACGGGGGCCCTGCACGCGGCCCTCGCCCGGCTCGCCGAGCAGGACCCGCTGATCGGCCTGCGCCAGGACCCGGACAGCGGGGAGCTGACGGTGTCCCTCTACGGCGAGGTCCAGAAGGAGGTCCTCGCGGCCACCCTGGCCGAGGAGTACGCAACCGCCGTCTCCTTCCGCGAGACGACACCGATCTGCGTGGAGCGCGTCACCGGGACGGGAGCCGCGCACGAGGTCCTCGACCACGACGGGAACCCGTTCCTGGCGACGGTCGGTCTGCGCGTGGAGCCGGCCCCGGTCGGCAGCGGGGTCCTCTTCCGCCGGGACGTCGAACTCGGCTCGCTCCCGCTGGGCTACATGCGCGCCGTCGAGGAGACGGTCCACACCACCCTGCGGCAGGGACTGCTCGGCTGGCAGGTGCCCGACTGCGTGGTGACCATGACCCACTCGGGCTTCTGCAGCATCCGCAGCACGGCGGGCGAGTTCAGGGGCCTGACCCCGCTCGTCCTGATGTCGGCGCTGCGACGGGCCGGGACGGCGGTCCACGAGCCGGTGCACCGGTTCCGCCTGGAGTTCCCCCAGCACGCGTACCCGCCCGTGTCGCTCGCCCTGGCCCGCCACCGGGCCGTCCCGGGCACCCCCGTGGCCGTCGGGGACGCGTACCTCGTCGAGGGCCACCTGCCCGCGGAGCACGTACACGGCCTGGAGCGGGAACTGCCCGGGCTCACCGGCGGGGACGGCGTCCTGGAGACGGAGTTCGCCCACCACCGCCCGGCCCGGACCCCGCGCGTCCGGCAGCGGACCGACCACAACCCGCTGCACCGCGAGGAGTACCTCCTCCACGCCCACCGAAGGCTCTGAGGGCCGCTACCGACCCCGGCACGCCGGAACGGCCGCGGCCGCCCGGTCGCCATCGGGCCGCCGCGGTCAGGGGCGGAGGACGCCGGACTTCGCCGCGGTGATCTCGGCCAGCCGGGTTGTGCAGTCGTGGTCTCGGACCGCTGCCGCGCGGCGCGCGCCGGCGTCCGCGGGGCGATCGCGCAGGGCGCGACCGAGGTCGGCGACCAGCCCCGGGCCGGCCGCCGGCCCTCGGGGCTGACAGGCCGTCCGCTAGCCGTGCGGTGCCCGCGTCGCCGCGTCGCGGCGGAAGGCCCGGTCGCAGGCGGGGCCGGAGCGGGTGGCCGTGAGGGAGAGGTTCTGGAGGAGGCCGCCGTTGGTGAACTCCAGGTGCCAGGAGCCGCTCTCCAGCGCCACTGCCGGGGCGGGCTCCCCCTTGCGCGCCGCGACCCGCCAGCCGCGTTCCACCAGGGCGGACTCGAGGGCCGCCAGCCGGCCGTCGTCCGCGGGGCCGTTGCCGGACCAGTGCGCCAGGCAGTCGGCGAGGTCGCCCTCCCCGGCGGGGGACGCGGCTCCCGGGGCGATCCCGGCGGCCGTGGCGGCGGCTGCGAGTTCCGCCTCGACCGTGCCGCGCGAGGGGTCCTTCCCGGCGCGGGCGGGGGCTCGGCCGTCGGCGGGTTCCCGGACCCAGCCGGCCCCGCGGGCCGGCTCGGACGGCGCCCGGACGATCTCGCCGATGACGAGGCTGCCCGCGAGTGCCGTGACGGCCGCGGCCGTCACCGCCACGGTCCTGCCCCGGCTGCTGTTCACGTCCGTACCCTCCACACCTGTGTGACCTGCACCGAAGCGGTGTGCTCCGGTGCAGGTCACAGGCTAAGGCGTGGCCGACCCGTCAGGACCGGCCGAGTTCCGTGCAGAGGCGGCCCTCCCGGGCTCCCGGTCCGGTACGGCTGGAGTGGTGGGGTGGTGCGGGGGTGGCGGGGCGGCGGTCACGGGGTCGCCTCCTCGACCTCGGCGGTGCCCGTCCGGTAACCGCTGGCCTGCAGGGTGAACATCGCGGCGTAGTCGCCGCCCAGGGACATCAGCTCGGCGTGGGATCCGGACTCGACGACGCGACCGCCGTCGAAGACGAGGATCCGGTCGCAGGCGACGACACTGGCCAGCCGGTGGGAGACGAGCACCGTGATCTGGTCCGGCCGCAGCCGGCCGCGGAGCACCGCCTCGTAGACGGCGTGTTCGGACGGCGGGTCCATGCTGGCGGTCGGCTCGTCCAGGAGCAGGAGCACCGCCTCCTGGTACAAGCCCCGGGCCACGGCGATCTTCGCCCACTGGCCGCCGGACAGCTGCTGTCCGTGCTTGAACCGCTTCGACAGCACCGCGTCCCACTGGCCGGGCAGCGCGGCGACGACCCGGTCGGCCCCCGCCGCGCGGGCCGCGGCCATCACCCGCTCGGGGGCGGCGTCGGTGAGGGTGCCGGCGCCGGCGGTGACGTTCGCCAGCGCGCTGAAGGGGAACCTCACGGGATCCTGCAGCACGCAGGCGACCCGCCGGTGCACGGACCGGGCGTCCATGGTGCGGACGTCGACGCCGTCCCAGCGGACGCTGCCCTGCTGCGCCTCGTACAGGCCCGCCAGGAGCTTGGCGCACGTGGACTTCCCCGACCCGTTCAGCCCGACGAACGCGACCGTCTCCCCGGCCCGGAGGGTGAAGGAGATCCCGTCCAGGGCGGGGGTGTCCTTGCCGGGGTACGTGAAGCGGACGTCCCGGACGGCGATCTCCCCGACCCGGTCCGGCGCCTGCACCGCGGACGTCCGGGACTGCAGTCCGCGGCAGCGCTCCTGGACGGCGAGGAGGTCGTCGACCCACAGGGCGTGCTCGTAGACGAGGTGGCCGACTTCGACGAGCTGGGTGAGCGAGGCGCGGCCCGCCTGGATGGCCAGGACGGCGCCGGCCCCGGCCGCCAGGGGGAGCCAGCCGGCGATCAGCATGGCGCCCAGCGCCGCGTAGGTGATGCCGGTGCCGATGCCGCCCACCGCCCGTCCGGCGAGGCCGAGCGCGGCGGAGCCGACACCGAGCCGGGTGTCCTCCTCGGCGATCCTGACGGTCAGGCGGTGGTGCTCGTCCAGCAGCGCGTCCTGGACGGCGTCGGAGCGGAGCTCGGCGGCCGCGTCCACGTCGAGCAGCAGCCAGGAGAACACCCGGACACGGCGCTGGAGGGCGTTCCAGCGTTTGAAGGACCGGAACCGGGCCCGCGCATTGCCCACGGCGGCCGCGCCGACCGGCAGGACGGACAGCAGGAGAAGGGGCAGGAGGGCGGGGTGCAGGACGCTGACGACCCCGGCGCTGCCGATGAGGCCGAGGACGGCGGAGACGAGGGAGACGACCTGTCCGACGATCATCCGGGCGTAGAAGAGCCCGCGGTCGTTCGCGCGGTACACCTCGTCGTGCCAGTCGGGGTCCTCGACGGCTTCGAGACGCACGTGGGCGGTGAGGCGCAGGAACTCGCATTCGAGCGCGGTGCGGATCTTGGGCGTGACGCGGGCCTGGGCCACGGCGACGGCCGCTTCGAGCAGGGCCCGGGCGGAGAGGAATCCGGCCACGAGCACGATCTGGGGGAGGGCCGCGCGTACGCGGTCGGGGGTGGGGCCGGCGGCGAACAGGTGTTGGAGGACCTGCACCGAGGCGACCAGGCCGAAGGCGGCCATCGCCGCCGAGCCCAGCTGGCAGACGACGGCCGCGAGGGTGGAACGGCGGTCCGCCTGTCAGGCGAGCCGTCCGATCAGCAGGGCGATCCGGGGAAGGCGGGCCAGGACCTGCGGCACGGTGGCGCTCGCGGCGGCGCCGTCGTGCACCGACCAGTAGGCCTCCTCCAGTCCCTCGGTCACGTCCGCGTCCTGGGCCGCGCCGGGCGCCGCGGCCGGGGGCAGGGGCAGGGCCGGGGGCGCGGGCCGCGGCCCGGGTACGGCGCCGGACGCCGTACGGGTGGACCCGCTCATGCCGTCCACCTCGTATCCGCTCGCACCGGACGGCGTGCGCCCGCGGCGGACGGCCGCCTTCGTTCGATTTCGGGGACGGCGAGGGCGGGAGCGGTTCCGGGGGTCATCGTGTCCTCCATGGGGGCCGTCGGTTGGCACAGATGCTCTAAGAACGGCCCGCTTTCGGAGCCGTAACGGCCCCGGAAGGGCGAGTCGGTCGAACACGATTGCGAAACCGGGGCGCGGGGCAACTGCTGCCTGACCGGCGCCGTTTGAACTCCTTCGTTCGAGTGGTCGCCGCCGCGTTCCTACCCGATCAGGGACTTGCGCCGGCCTCCGCAGGGGTGGGCTACCTCGGGCTGATCGTGACCCTGTACGTGGTTCCGGCGCGCCCGCGCGTGGTCACGTCGACGGTCTGGCCGTGTCCGTCCCACCTGGCGCTGCCGCCCCGGACCGCGACGCGGTAGCCGTCGGGATAGGCGTCCCGGGGCACGGTGATCCGGGTGGGCCCCTCGGCGCCGTCACGGGTGCGGAAGGTGAGGGTGTAGGTGCGGGTGGCGGGGTCGTACGCGAAGCCCAGCGGGTCACCCGCGACGGCCGGCGCGTAGGGCTGGGCGAGGAGCCGGGCGTTGGGCTTCGCCGCGCCCGTCTGGTCGAGGAAGCAGTAGCCGCCGCCCCGGCACCACTGCCACCAGGTCCAGCCGCTGGAGAACCGGTCCAGGGAGGCCGTCATGTCGGTGACGAACCGGCCCGCGTGCGGAACGTACGGGTTGCCGCCCCACTCGCCGACGATCACCGGCATGCGGTGGCGGGCCGGGTAGTCGCCGATCGCGGCCTCGTAGGCGGGGATGAAGGTCCCGTCGGGGTCGTAGTCGCCGCCGGTCTCCATGGAGGTCTCGTAGAAGTGCGGCGCGTACCCGGCGTGCGGGTCGTCGATGCGCCCCAGCCGTGTGGGGACGCCGAGACCGACGATGACGGTGGGTTCGACGAACACCCACGACTTCCGGTCGACCAGGCGGACCGCCCGCGCGAGGCGGTTCCACATCTCGGTGAGCTCGCCCGCCTCGAAGCGGCCCGCGGCGGCGGGGAGGTCCTCACCCTCGAGGAACTTCGCGAACGGCTCGTTCATCAGGTCGTAGCCGAGCAGCGCCGGGTGGTTTCCCAGGGCGGAGGCGACCGTCACCCACATCCGGGCGTGCGCGGCGCGGAGGTCGGCGTCCTTGTACAGGTGGTCGAAGGCGGTCTGCACGGACGGCTCGAAGTACTCGGAGAACCAGTCGTCGGGTATCGGCGTGAACGGCAGCCCCTCGTCGCGGGTGGCCCAGGCGGGAACGCCGCGCGAGCCGAAGTGCGGGCCGTACACGTCCTGGTGGGCGTCGAGGACGACCTTCACGTGGTAGCGGTCGGCCCAGTCGAGGATGCGGCGCATCTTGGCGAGGTATCCGCGGTCGTAGCGCCCGGGGGCGGGTTCGAGGTCGTCCCAGAAGAACGCCAGGCGCGCGAGGTTGAAACCCCGGGCGGCCATGTCCCTGAGGTCGCTCTCGTGGATGTCGGCGAACGCGTCGGAGCCCCGGCCGCTCTTGTCGGCGAGGTTGAAGCCGCGCCACTGCAGCGCGCGGCCCTGGCCGTCGGCGATGAAGGTGCGGTCACCGACGGTGACCCGGTCGGGGGAGCGGTCGGGACGGGCCTGGGCCTGAGCGGGGAGCGCACCGAGCAGGAGGGCTGCCACGGCGAGGCCGACGGGGGCGAAGCGGGAGGTCCGGCGCATGCAGGAGGGCCTTTCGAGGGGGGGGGCTTCTCGGACGGCGTGCTACTGGCCGGTCGGATGTTACTGATGGGTGACTCAAGTTCCCATCCCTCCGCAGGAGTTGGCGCGACTTCCTGCTTCACGGCCTTCCCGTGCTCCCCCGGATCCCCTCGACCGGGCCCGGCCGTCCGGTGCACGGGCACCCGCGGTGACCCTCCGCAGTCTTCGCGTACGGACCGTGACGATCGTCGGCGGCCGGCGGCCGACGGCCGCGGGCCGCGGGCCGCGGTCACCGGCCGCCGTGCGGAGCCGGGTCCCGAGCGGTACGTTCGCAGGGACCCCTGTGCGGGATCCGCCCGATCGAGGGGCGCGCACGCGGTGCTGCGCTCCGCCGTCCGGAGAGGACAGTCCGATGAAGGGACGACTCGCCTTCGCCGCTCTCGCCGCGGCGGTCGTCGCCGTACTTCCCGCCGCCGCACCGTCCCGGGCCGTCCCGGTCCAGCCCAGCGGCGACTGTGCGGCGCTCATCAACCTGATCTCCGACCCGAACGTCTCCGTCCAGGAGAAGAAGCAGGCGGGCCGGGACTTCCTGAACACCCACACCAGGGATGAGATCGACGACTGCCGCCGCAGCTACCAGGGCGGCATCCCGCGGTAGCGCGCGACCGTACGAGGCCCCCGCTGCCGGACCGGGTGCGGTCTTCCCGACCGGTTTCCGCCCCGGCGCCGATGATGCGCGACGCCGCCCCCGCCGGATGTCACATCCGGCGGGGCTGCGCTGTCCTCATGGAGGAAGCGAGAGAAAGGACCGTGAGGATGAGGACCGTCATCGTGTGCGCCTCCGTGTCGCACGGCAATACGCGTCGCGTCGCCGACAGCATGGCCCGGGTACTGGGCGCCGAGGTCGTCTCCCCCGAGCGGGCCGACCCGGCGGAGCTGGCCGGCGCCGACCTCGTGGGATTCGGCTCGGGCGTCTTCTACGGCAGGCTCCACCCCCGCCTGACCGGTTTCGTCAAGGCACTTCCCCCCGGGCGGGGCCGGGCCTTCGTGTTCGCCACCAGAGGGCTCCCCGCAACGCCGCCGGCCCCCTTCGCCCGCCCGGTGGTCCGGCTCCTCGAAGCCAAGGGCTTCGAGGTGGAGGGGACCTTCTCGTGCCGGGCGTTCGACACCTGGGCGCCCTTCAAACTCGTCGGCGGAATCAACAAGGAGCGGCCGGACGCCGGGGACCTGGCCGCTGCGCGGGCGTTCGCCGGACGGCTGAGGCTCCGGCAGGACGGGCGAGGGCCGGCCTCCTGACCCGGACCGCTCAACGGCCCTCCCGCGCATCCCCGACCGGGAAGCGGGACCACGAAGGGCGGCCGCCGCGCTCCCGCACCGGGCGACCGGGGCCCGGCGGCACGCCCGTTCCGCCCGGCCCGTGTCAGCGGGCGGCCGAGCGCGTCGCCGTCCTACCGCCGGGGCGTGACGATCATGGGAACGCGGTCTGCGTGCGCCACGGCGGACGCGACCTCCTTCGGCGTGTGACCGGGCGCGGGCGTGAACTTCCAGCGGGCGAGCCAGGTGGCCAGGGCGATGGTCGCCTCCGTGTAGACGAAGGCGTCGCCGATGCATTTGCGGTTCCCCGCCCCGAACGGCAGGTAGGTGTCGCGGCCGATGCCTGCGGCGGCCTGACGTTCCGGCAGCCAGCGGTCCGGGTCGAACCGGTCGGGGTGCTCGTACACGTCCGGGTCGCGGTGGACGGCGTAGAGGCTGAACGCCACCTCGGTGCCCTCGGGCAACTCGACGCCGGCCAGCCGGACGGGAGCGGTGGTGCGGCGCATCAGCATGGTCACGCCGTGCAGGCGGACCACCTCGTCCAGGACCCGGCGGATGGCGGGCAGGCGCGGAACGTCGTCGATCGTCACCGGCCGGTCGCCGACGACCTCCTGGATCTCCGCGACCACCTGCTCCTCGACCTCGGGATGGGTGGCCAGCTTGTGGAAGGCCCACGCGAGGGTCGCGGCCGTGGTCTCCGCCCCGGCGAACAGGATGGTGCTGAGCTCGTCCCTGACCTCGACGTCGGTGAGGCCGGCGCCGCTGTCGGGGTCCTGGGCGGAGAGCAGCAGCGACAGCAGGTCGCCGTGGTCGGTGTGGCCTGTCCGGCGGGCGGTCGTCACGACGTCGTCGATCACCTGGCGCAGTGCGGTCGCCGCCGCGTCGAAGTCGCGGTTGGCCCGGATCGGCAGGCGGTCCAGGACCTTGGGCGATGCGGCGCGGATCAGCAGGTTCTTCAACAGCACCGGCAGGTGTTCCCGCACCGCCGTCACGGCCGGCAGGCCGATGTCCGTGGAGAACAGGGTCGAGGCGAGCGTCTCGATGGCGTACTCGGCCATCGCCTGCTCCATCTCCACCTCGTCGCCCGGCTGCCAGGAGTCGGCCAGGGCGAGGGCGTTGCGGCTCATGGTCCGGGAGTATCCGACGATCCGGTCGCGGGCGAACATCGGCGCCATGAGGCGCCGGTGCTTGCGGTGGAGCTCCCCGTCCGAGGTGGATATGCCCTCGCCCGCGAGGGGCTTCAGCCGCTGGAAGAAGCGGCCCTTCTCGAACGACCGTGCGTGTGTGGTGGTGATGTCGTGGACGAGCCGGGCGGTCGTCGCCACGTACATCGGCATCGTGCCCAGGTCCACCCGGACCAGCTCTCCCTGGGACCTCAGCGAGCAGAAGAAGCGGAGTGGATCGCGCCACAGGTGCACGGCGTGCCCGAGGAGGGGCAGGCCGCCACGCGCCCGCGGAACTGACTGGAGTGCGACGACAGTCGACATGACAAGTCCTTCACTGGGGACGGCTGTTGCACGGTTCGTGGCCGGGCCGTCAACGGATCATGCGGCTCGATGAGCTGGCCATACTCTGCCGGATTCCGCCGGGCGCGCCAGAAGGCAGGGACGCCGAGCGCGGCCCGGACCGGGGAGAGCGGTCGCCGTGCGCCGGGTTCGGCGCCCCGCGTGAGCCCTCGCGAGCGCTCGCGCAAGGAGCCTTCCGGCCTTTGTTCGTACGAGAGTTGGACGTGTGGAGGGGAGACCGCCGCGCCGGTCGGCCGTTTCCGGGCCATGGATATGCTGCGATCGCTGTTACCCGTATGCGTTGGCCCGACCAGCCCCATCGATGCATCGCCTTGGTCAGTGCCGGCACCGCCCCGGAGGCTTTTTTGAGCACATCACCGCACCACATAGGACCCCCGCATGCCTCTGTGCCGCCGCCGGAGTGTCCCGCCCACGCGTTCGGCGGCGGACGCGCGCGACTGATGGAGTCCGACGTCCCGCCGCAGGAGCTGCACGAGCGGCTGCGCGACGCGCACGGCTCCGTCGTCCCGGTGCTCCTGCCCGGGGACTTGGAGGCGTGGCTGGTGGTGGGGTACCAGGAGATCCAGTACGTGCTCCGGAACACCAATCAGTTCTCATGCGACTCACGCCACTGGAACGCCGTCAAGGAAGGGCGGCTGGGGCCCACCAACCCCCTGCGCCCGGTCACCGAGTACCAGCCGCTGATCGCCTTCACGGACGGCCAGGAGCACGCACGGCTCCGCAGCGCCGTCACCGACGGCCTCGAACGCTTCAACCGGCAGGGCATCCGCCGCTACGTCACCCGCTACACCCACCAGCTGGTCGGAAACTTCGCCGCCACCGGCCGGGCCGATCTCGTGGCCGACTTCGCCGAGCCGCTGCCCGCCCTGGTCCTCGGCAAGCAGTTCGGCGTCCCGGCCAAGCAGGCCATTCCCCTCGGATGGGCCGTACGCGACATGGTGCGGGGCACCGACAGCGCGCTGGAGAGCAACCGGTTCATCACGCACATCATGCGCGAGCTGGTGCGTGAGAAGCGGGCGAAGCCGGGGCACGACTTCGCCAGCTGGCTCCTCGCCCACGAATCCGGCCTCAGTGACGTGGAGGCCGAGGAGCACCTGCGTCACGCCATGGTGGCCGCGGTGGAGAACACGGTGAACCTCACCGCCAACGTGCTGCGCGTGGTCCTGACCGACAGGCGCTTCCGCGGCAACCTCGCCGGCGGGCAGATGACGCTGCCCGACGCCCTGGACCACGTCATGTGGGAAGCGCCCCCGCTGACCCTGATCCCGAACCGCTGGGCCACCGAGCCGGTGTTCCTCGGGGGCCAGCACATTCAGTCGGGAGACATGGTCATGCTCGCCCTGGCCGCGGGCAACCGGGATCCGCAGGTCCGGCCCGACCTGTCCGTCCCCATGCACGGCAACCGTGCCCACCTGGCATTCGGCGCCGGCCCGCACCAGTGTCCGGGCCAGGACATCGGGCGCACCATCGCCGACACCGGCATCGACACCCTCCTGGCCAGCCTGCCCGACATCGAGCTGTCCGTGCCGGAGGCGGAGCTCCCCATCGAGTTGTCCTTCATCTCCAGCCCCCTCGGAGCCCTGCCCACCAGGTTCCGCCCCCGCCCTACCGCACAGGGCCAGGCGAACGCCCTGCGCTCCCCCGCACTCGCCCCCCGGGCGCCCGAGCACACGGCCGCGCCCGCACCGCGCCGCCGCTCGTGGTGGGCGAACCTGTGGGGCCGTCGAAGCTGACCCCGATCGCGCCGCGGGCGGTCGGACCGGCGCCGGTCCGACCCCCCGCGGCGAAGAGTCCCTCACACGGGAGGCTCACGCTCGGGCGCGCCCGTGGAGACCGATGAGGGTCTACTGACGGATCTCCAGGCGGGCGAGGACGGCCTGCGGCCCGTGGATGGGGATCGAGGGGATGCCCTCGGGCCGGGCGGCCGGCGACACGTCGAAGCGCTCGAACAGCCGCTCCAGCGCGATGGCGGCCTCCTGCCGCGCCAGTGCCGAGCCGAGGCAGTGGTGGACCCCGTGCCCGAAGGCCAGGTGGGTTGCGGCGGTGGGGCGGGAGGGGTCGAACTCGTCGGGACGCTCGTGCTGCTCGGGGTCCCGCCCCACGGCGTAGGTCGCCACGAGGACCGGGTCGCCCTTCTCGATCGTCACCCCGTCGATCTCGATCCGCTGGGTGGCGTACCGCATCAGGGCGTAGCGCACGGAAGGATCGTGCCGCAGGGTCTCCTCCACCACCGCGTCCCAGCTCACCCCTCCGGTCCGCGCCGCCTCCAGCACGGCAGGGTGCTCCGCCAGGCGGTGGATGGCGCTCGCCAGGAGGTTGATCGTCGTCTCGTGTCCGGCGATCATGAGGAGGAACAACGTCTGGACGAGCTCGTCCTCGGTCAGGCGGTCACCCTCCTCGCTGGCCTCGATGAGCTGCGTGGTCAGGTCCGGACCGGGATTCGCCCGCTTCTCGGCGATCAACTGTGCGAGGACCCGGTCGATCTCGGCCTTGGCGTTCGGGATGTCGTCGGGGTGCTCGGGAGGCGTGACCATCTGCTCGAACGCCGAGCGCAGCCCGGCCACAATGTCCGTGGGCACACCCAGGACGGTGCAGATGACGCGAATCGGCAGCGGCGCCGCGAACGCGGCACGCAGGTCGATCGCCGTCCCGGGGGCGGCGGACAGCAGATCCGCGAGGAGCTCGTCGGCGATCCGCTCGATCGCGGGCCGGAGCTCGGCGACCGACAACCGTCTGAAGGCCGCGCTGACCAGGCCGCGGTGACGCCGGTGCGGCTCACCGTCCTCGTGGAGGAACCCGCCGCCGGCGATCACGGGCAGCAGCGGCCAGCTCATCGGTATGGATCCTTCGGCGAAGGCCGGCCAGCCCAGCGGATCCTTGGTCAAGTCCTCGTGACGCCGGAACACCTCACGAGCCGCCGCATGCCCGACCGCCGCCCATGCGGCCACCGCGGGCTCTCCCGGCAGCTGCACCGGGACGACGGGGCAGCCGTGGGCGCGCAGCTTCTGTGCCTCCTCGGCGGGGTCGGCGTACGGGTCCAAACTGAGGACGGGCTGAGACAGGTCCAACGGAAACCCTCCAATGGGTAACGGTCCGGATGACAGGCCGTCCTGCTCCGAACGGCAGTGACAGTCTGCCAACAGGGTCTGGAGGGGCCAAAGTTCAGGACTTCCTGGGGTCGGCCGGTCTGCGGGCGGGCGGATGCCATGAACTACCCGATGGCCCGATGGCCCGGTGGCCGCAGCCGCAGCACATGCCGTGGTGCGTCCGCCCGGGATGTCAGTGGTGTGCGCTTGGATGGGCGGCATGACCGTTCACGACGTTGCCGAGGCCCTTCCCGACATCCCGACCCTGCGGGACCGGTGCCGGTCGATGGCCATGCTGGAGGCCGTGCTGAACCCCGACGGCGAGCGCTGCTACTCCTTCAGCCCGGCTTGGTCCGAGACGGAGGAGATCGCCTCCATGCGCAACGGCTCGGGGGACGAGTTCGACATCGTCTTCTCTCCTGCGGGCGCCTATGTCAGAGGCTTCGACCACGAGTCGGTGATGAGCCCGTATGTCGAGGACGTGCCCTGGCCGGGCGTCGTGGACTCGGTGCCCGAGGTGTTCCGCAGCTGCGTCGAAGAGCCGGCCTCCACGGACGACGGGATACCCAGGGTGACGGCCTGCCTGTGGCGTGAGGCGGGGAGCGGGCGCTGGGAGGCGGGGGAGATCGACTTCCCCGAGGACACCCCCGACCCCGACGGCTCGGGCTGGCTGTTCCGGCTGCTGGTCGACCCGTCGCCGGAGGCGTTCCGGGAGTTCGCCGAGGACTACTACGAGCTCCGGGTCGACATCGACGCCGTGCGCCACGTGTACGCCCTCCGCCCGCTGACCCGGGACGTGGTCAGGGCTCTGAACGACCAGGCACCCCTGACGGAGGTCACCACGGCGGCAGCCGCGATCGGCTACGCCGTCGCGCCCGACCTGGTTCCCTGACCAGACCCGCAGTGATGCGGGCGGGAGCGCCCGGAATCAGCCGCTGAAGCGCCTGCCTACCGCAGTTTGCGCTCGGGGCGTGGCGTGCGGGGGGCCTTCGGGGGGCAGAGCGTGATCATGACAGAGATCGCGACGCACCTCCCCGCCCCGCCGCGCCACCCCTTACGCCAGCTGCTGGCCGCCTCGGTCGGCAACGCCGTGGAGTGGTACGACTGGTACGCGTACACCTTCCTGGCCACCCACATCGCACGGCAGGTCTTCCCGTCCGGCGCGGACGACTCCCTCGTCCCGTTGCTCTCCACCTTCGCCGTCTTCGCCGTCGGCTTCTTCATGCGCCCGGTCGGCGGGCTCCTGATGGGCGCGATCGCCGACCGGCGGGGCCGGCGCACCGCGCTGACCGTGACCATCCTGCTCATGGGGGGCAGCAGCCTGCTGGTCGCCCTCACGCCGGCGTACACGGCCGCCGGCGTGCTCTCCCCGGTCGTCCTCGTCGCCGCGCGGCTGCTCCAGGGCCTTTCCGTGGGTGGGGAGTTCGCCGCGTCGACCACCTTCCTCGTGGAGTCCGCCGGGCCCGGCCGCAGGGGGCTCTTCTCGTCGTTCCAGTACGTGTCCACCACCCTCGGCCAGCTCGCCGCCTCCGGCCTCGCCGCGCTGCTCGTGGCCGTGCTCGCCGAGGACGCCATGAACGGCTGGGGGTGGCGCGTGCCCTTCCTCCTCGGCGCCGTCCTCAGCCTCGCCGGATTCTGGATCCGGCGCGGCGCCGAGGAGACCCTCGACACCCGGCCCGCCGCGGCCCCCCGCCCCGGGCTCTTCGACGCGCTCCGGCACCACCCCGGGGCCTCGCTGCGGATCGCCGGCATCACGGCCGGCGGCACCCTCGCCTACTACACCTGGACCTCGTACCTGCCCACCTACGCCGAGCTGGAGACCGGCATCGCCAAGCGCGACGCGCTCCTCGCCGGGACGCTGTCCCTGGCGTTCTTCGCGCTGCTCCAGCCGATCGGCGGCCTGCTGTCCGACCGCTTCGGACGCAAGCCGCCACTGCTGTTCTTCGGCCTCGGCTTCGCCCTGCTCGTCGTACCCCTGCTGCGCGCCCTGGACGGCTCGTTCGGCTCCCTGCTGCTCGTCCAGTGCGCCGGCATGGTGCTGCTCACCGGCTTCACCTCCATCTCGGCGGCCGTCAACGCGGAGGTCTTCCCGGCCCGGGTCCGGGCGGCGGGCATCGGCTTCCCGTACTCGCTGACGGTCGCGCTCTTCGGCGGCACGGCCCCGTACATCGGCACCCTGCTCCAGGACGTGGGCAGGCCGGGCCTGTTCCCCTGGTACGTCGCCGTGCTGTGCCTGTGCTCCTCGGCGGTGTACCTGCGGCTGCCGGAGAGCGCCCACCGGCCCCTCGACCGCTGACGGGGGACGCACCACCCCCGGGCGGAGCGGGGGCTCCCGGGATCCGGGAGCCCCCGCCACCACCGCCTAGCGGCGCGCGTCCACCACCGCGAGGAGCTTGCCGCTGGTCGGGCTGCGGTCCAGGGACGCGCCGTCGACCGCCTCGACCACCAGGTCCAGCAGCCGCTCCGCCACCGCCGAGCCGAGCTCCGGGTAGCCGGACAGGAAGACCTCCCGCAGCCGCTGCGGATCCGTCGCCGGCGCCCGCTCCACCCGTACGGTCAGCCGCTCGCGCGCCTGCGTGCCGTCGAGCCTGATCTGCAGCTCGCCGCGGTGGCCGCCCTGCTCCTCGGCCAGGGCCAGGAAGCGGCGGTGGTTGAGGAAGTACGTGGCCACCCGCATCACGTCACCGGTGCGCCCCATCAGCTCGAAGCGGGGCGCGTGCCGGCCGCAGGGGCAGCGGCCGGGGACCTCCCGGCCGAGGTCGCCGATCAGGTAGCGGCCCAGCTGCTGGCCGCGCCGGGCGTGCGTGGTGAACACCAGCCGGCCCGTCTCGCCCGGGGCCACCGGCCGGTCCTCGGCCAGGTCCACGATCTCCAGGGTGTGGAGGTCGGCGTGCAGGTGGTGGACGCCGCCGGAGCTGTCCGCGCACTGGTAGCCCAGCGGGCCGAGGTCGGTGCTGCCGTAGGTGATCGAGCGGACGGCCTCGATACCGAATCGTTCCTTCAGCGTGCGCCGCTGCTCCTGCGTGAAGTGCTCGCCGCCGTAGAAGACCTTGCGCAGGCCCCCGTACGCGCGCAGCGCCTCCTCCTGCGCGTGCAGCAGCTGCCACAGGTAGGAGGGCATGCCGAAGAGGGTGTCGGCCCGGTGCTCGACGATGGCCTCGGCCGTGGCCCGGTGGTCCGGGCCCGCGGACAGGGGCAGCTGCACTCCGCCGAGCCGTTCGAGTACGGAGAAGAAGCTGATGAAGCTGCCGTACATGCCGCCGCAGTAGAAGAGGTTGGCGGTGCGGTCCCCGGCCGGGTCGTAGCCGGCGGCGAGCAGGCCGCGGGCCGCGGCGTGCATCTGGGTGTCGTAGTCGTCGTAGCTGAAGACCGACAGGGCGGGGGCGCCCGTGCTGCCGCCGCTGCGGAAGTAGAGCTCGGCATCGGCCCGGGCCAGCTCCCGGGCCGGTTCCCGCACGTCCTCCTTGCCCCGCAGGGGGCCCGCCGGCGGCGGCAGGACGACGGGCCGGGCCAGGTCGTCGAGGCAGGCGGTGGTGGCGAACCGGGCCGGGTCGGCCTGGACCGCGACGCGGCGGCTGTAGCGCTGGAGGGCGTAGACCCCGTCGTGCGGCTCGCCGGCGTAGCTCGCCTGCATGGCGCCGACCGGGGTGACGCGGGTGACGCCCGCGGCCAGTGCGGTGCGGGAGAGCTCGGCGACGTCCGACCGGCTGCCCGCGAGGCCCGCCGTCTGCAGGTAGCGGCGCATCGGGCGCAGGGTGGCGATCAGCCGCTCGCGGGGCAGCGGCTTGACCCACACGCTGCGGTGCAGCGGCGAGGCCGTGAGCGGCGACCGGGTGTCGGCCATGACCCGCCACGAGCCGTCGGGCGCGGCGAACACACGGGTCAGGCCCAGGTGCTCCTCCAGCCGGGCCACCAGCTCGGTGGTGGTCAGCTCGGCCGCCTCGGCCGGGTCCGTCCCGCCCGCCGCGGCGGCGCCCGCGGCGGAGCCCGCGGCCGGCGGGCGGGCGGCGAGGACCGCGGCGAACCGCTCGGCGAAGGCGAACACCTCCGCCTCGTCCCCGGTGTCGAGGTAGACGACCTGGGGGCTGGAACAGGCCTGCTGCTCGTACAGGCACACGTCGTCCGCGAGGGCGTCGAGCGTGCCGGCGTCCGACCAGGCGTCGCCCGTCAGGTACGCGAAGGAGATCCGGTGCCCCCACTCCACCAGCCGGCAACCGGCCGGCACATGGGCCGCCACCCCTTCGACGGCGCCCTCCCCGCCCCAGACGGCGACCGCGTCCGCGGGCGCGCACATCAGCCGCAGCCACTCCTGCCGGGAGGACGGGAAGCGCAGGACGATCACCCGTGCCGCGAGCGCGCCGGTGGGGTCGAACCCCGCGAGCTCGGCCATCAGGTGCTGGGTCAGGAGGGTGTCGGCGCCGCTGGTCTTGAGGACGTTGACGTTGCCGGCGAGCAGCCCCTCGACGATGCTCAGCGGTGCGACCGTCGCGGCGTTGCCGGGGGCGATGTGGGCGACCAGGCCGACGGGTGCCCAGGCCTCGTAGACCGTCTCGCGGGGATCGGCCCGGTCCAGCCGGCCGGGAGTCGCGCTGCCCAGCTCGCGGCGCAGCTTGCGCGTCAGCTCCCGCCGGCCCAGCAGGCCGCCGAGCTCGGCCAGGACGGCCGGATCCTCTCCCTCGGGCAGGTGCGCGGCGAGCCGGGCGCGCACGGGGTGGGCCGGGTCGCACAGGGCGGTGGCGAGGGCGTCGCAGGCGGCCAGCACGGTCTCGGTCTCCAGCACCGTGGCCAGCGCGGCCTCGACGGCGGCCGGCAGGCCGGCGAGGCGGCGCCCGGCCTCCTCGTCGCCGATGAGGGAACCCTGCCAGTAGTGGTGCGCGTCCCCGTCACCGCCGTGCTGCTCGTACGCGGCGGCCTCGTTCGTCGTGTGCGCCATGGTCTCCGTCACGGTCACGCCATGCCCTTCATCAGTTCCGCTGCGGCCACCGCGCAGCTGCGGTTGCGGCTCACCCCGGCCCGGCCGTGGACGGTGAACCAGGGGGTCTCCAGCGCGCACCCGCAGGCGTCGCCCGGCTGGAGGGAGGCGAGGTCGCCCATGACCACGCTCTGCGCCGGGACCGAGGTGATGTACGGCGAGACGAGGTGCAGGTAGCCCCGTTCCCCGTACGGCAGGGGTTCGAGGGTGCGCGTGGAGCGGATCGTGACCCGGGACCACACGGGGGCGTGCAGCCGGTGGTGGTCGCACTCGATGTACGGGATGCAGTGCTCCACCGACCCGAAGGTGTCCCGGATCCGCTCGCCCGGGATGCCGAGCTGCTCGGTGACGCGGCCGTACAGCTCCTCCTTCTCGATGCGCCGGTCGGAGTGCCCCTTCCAGCCGCCGCCGAGGACGACCAGGGAGCCCTCGGGCAGGCGCAGCGGGGGCAGCCCCATGGCCCGCATCCGCTCCAGGGTGAAGAAGAGGAAGGCCGGGAAGCCGAGGATGCGGACCGGGGCGTCCTCCCGCTCGAAGCGGCGCAGCGCGGCGATGCAGCCGAAGGGGTCGAACTCGTGGTCGCCGCCGGTGTTGCGCAGGGCGTACGCGACGCTGCGCGCCGGGGCGAAGTCGCACAGGTAGTTGTCGGTGAAGGCGGTCCCGAGGTTGAGGGAGGGGGACGGCTCGTAGCTGTACAGGAGGTAGTTGACCTCCTGGTCGGGGGTGATCCAGCCGTTGCGCTCGAAGATCCGGGCGACCATCCGCTGGGCGGAGCGGATGGTCCAGCGGTCGAAGAACATCTGCGACTTCTGGCCGGTGGTGCCGGAGGAGGTCAGGTGCAGCTCGACGTCCTCGCGCGGGATGGAGAGGACCTCGTGCCGCTTGAAGAAGTTCGCGTGGACGAGGGGCGTGCGGTACGGCTCCGCCGGGGGAGCGGCCTCGTACAGGGAGCGGAAGAAGGGGGACCGCTCGACGTGCCAGGCGTTGGCCTCCGCCATGGCGGCGGCGAACAGCTCGTCCACGGCGGGCCCGAAGGCGTAGGGGTCGGTCAGGTCGCAGAGCTGCTGTACGTGCGGCAGGAGGGCCGGGTCGGGTACGGCGACCGGCGCGAGATGGGGGTTCATGGGGCAACCTCGGATGATGTGGGCAGGTGTGCCGACGCCCAGGCCGACACGTAGCAGTCCAGATAGGGCTGGAGGGGCGGTTCGACGGCGACGCCGCGGAAGTCGATGCGTTCGCCGGAGCGGGACAGGACGGCGTAGTCGTGGAAGCCGTCGCCGTCGGCGCGCATCGCGGGGTAGACGGCGCCGGCGACGAACCCCTCGGCCAGGAAGGCCGAGAGGACCTCCTGGTGCGCGAGCGGCACCAGCGCCTCGACGTAGCCCGCGCCCGCGCGGGCCAGGGCCCGGGTGACGGGTTCGAGGCAGGCCGCCGCGGCGGCCGGGTCGGGGTGGGCGGTGAGCAGGGAGCAGTACCCTCCGGCGCGGTTGAGGTAGGCGTAGACCTCGAACCGGCCGTCCTCGGGGGTGAGCAGCACGTTCGGGGTGTGCAGCGGGTAGAACCAGCCCTCGGCGCTCGGGAACCGCTCGCGGAAGCGCCGGCGTACGAAGGCCGGCGCCTCG
Source organism: Streptomyces sp. NPDC096136 (assembly GCF_044763325.1). NCBI lineage: Bacteria > Bacillati > Actinomycetota > Actinomycetes > Kitasatosporales > Streptomycetaceae > Streptomyces > Streptomyces sp. NPDC096136. Next base: position 128,997 of record NZ_JBIWFZ010000006.1, read on the forward strand.
ATCATCTCCAGCCGGTCGCCGGCGCCCGGCGGCGCGGGCGGAGCCGGGCGCGGGACGGTGGCGGCCCGCACCCCGGGGTAGCCGATGCCCAGCGCCGCCCCGGCGGTGCGCAGCAAGGGCAGGAGGGGGGCGGGCACTTCGGTGACGGGGATGCGGCGCTCCAGCACCCCGGCGGAGTGACGCGCGTAGAGTGCGAGGCTCTCGCGGCTGCGGAGGTCCACCGCGTTGGGCAGGATGCCCAGCGGGCGGAAGCCGTTGCGCGCGACGACGCGCTGCGGGCCGGCGCTGACGGTGCGCACGGTCGCGTACACCGAGTCCAGCCGCCCCGTGTCCAGCATGCCCGCGCACAGGGCCTCGGTCAGGGTGGCGGCCAGGCCCGCCGAGCGGTGCTCGGGGTGCACGGCGATGCCCTCCAGGCGGCCGATGCGGCTGCCCGCCTCGCCGTGGATGGCGGCGGATCCGGTCAGGGCCCCGGTGTCGGCGCAGCGGCCGACGAGCCACAGGGAGTACGGGTCCTCGATGAGCCGGGCCATCTCGGCCGGGTCGGTGCCGAGGGCGACGGGGTAGTGGGGCCCGTAGACGGCGTAGTAGAGCTGGCGCAGTTCGGCGATGTCCGAGCGCGCGGCGGGGGTGACGAGGGGGGTGATGACGGGGCTCACCGCTCACCTCCGGCGGGTTCCGACGGGGCCGGCGCGGCCGCGGGGGACTTCAGCAGGGCCAGGGCGCAGGCCGCGGGGACCAGCCCGACGCCCTGCACCAGGCACAGCGTCCGAGGGGAGAGGAAGTCGCCGGCGAAGCCGAACGCCAGGGACGCCACCGGCAGGGAGGCGCCGAGCACGGCCTGCATCACGGCGAAGAAGCCGGGCTTGTCGGCCGTCGGCACCAGCCGCTGGAACAGGGCCACGAAGCGCACGCTGACGGCTCCTGCGCACCAGCCGGCCGCGGCCAGGCAGCCCGCGACGACCGGGCGGTGCGGGAGCAGCCCCGGAAGCGCGAGGGCGAGGGCCATCAGGCCCAGGCAGCAGGCGCCGGCGGTCGTGGGGCGTCCCGGCACGCGGGCGCCGGTGAAGGCGCCGAGGAGCGCGCCGGTGCCCAGGGAGGCCTCCAGCAGGGCCACGGTGGCGCCGCCGCCCGCGAGGACCGAGCGGGTGTAGAGGGGGATGACGACGAAGACGGCGGTGGTGAAGAGGTTCGCCGCGGTGAAGCAGACCAGGATCCGCCGCACGTAGGGGAGTTCCCCGAGGATGCGGCGCAGCGGGCGCGGCCCCGCCGGGGCGGCCGATGCGTCGGCTCCGGGGCCCGGGGCGGCGGTCACGGCGGTACGGAAGCGGGCGCCCGCCACGAGGAGGGCGGCGCCGAGGTAGGCGACCGCGCAGCCCGCGGCCAGCCCGGCCACACCGGCCCGGTCGACGGTCAGGGCGCCGAGCAGCGCACCGGCGAGGCCGGCCAGGGACTGGGTGGACAGCTCGAAGCCGGTGGCGGTCTCGATGTCGGCGTCGTCGACGAGTTCGGGCACCGAGGTGGTCAGGCAGGGGTCGAAGAACGCCTGGCAGGTCGCCAGGGCGAGCCCGGCGGCGTACACGGTGGCGAGCGGCGGGCCACCGTCGTACGCCCACAGCGCGAGGGCGCCCGAGGCGCAGCCGGCCAGGGCGGCGGCGGTCCGCAGCACGCAACGGTGCGGGAACCGGCCGACCGCCGCGGCCACCACGGGCGCCAGCGCCACGGCGGGCAGGGTGCACGCCGCCATGAACAGCCCGGAGGCGAGCCCGCGCGCGTCGTGCACGGCGTAGGCGACGATCCACCAGGCCACGCCGACCTGGAACATCCGTACGGCGGCCTGGGTGAGGATCTGGCCGAGCCACACGGCGGCGAACGCGCGGTTGCGCAGGACCAGCGGAGCGCGCCGGCGGCCGACCGCGGTCTCCGCCCCGGTCTCCGTCCTGGTCTCCACCGCGGTCCCCGTCACGCTCTTCGTCTCAGGTGAGGCGGTGCTCATGCGGTCGGCCTCTCGTCGAGGACCCGGACGAGTTTGCCCGAGCGCGGGTTGACGGCGAGGTCGCGGTGGCGCACCCACTCCACGGACAGCGGGTGCACGAACCCGGTGCGCACGCTGTCCGGATACAGCGGCCGCACCTTCTCCAGCCGCGCGACGACGGCGCCGGCCAGCTCCTCCCGGCTGCCGTGCCGTCCGCCGGGGGCCGTGGCCAGCCGCAGGACGAGCCCGTCGCGGCCGTCCCAGCGGCGGACGACGAGCTGCATGCCGACCACGTCTCCCGCCGTGTCCGCCGCGGCCACGGCGTCCTGGGCGTCCTGGGTGTAGAGGGAGACGGGGCCCACGCGGACGCCCTCCTCGGCGCGGCCGAGTATCCGGAAGTGCCCGGGCCCGCCGCCGGTCCACTCGGCCCGGTCGCCCGCGGGGTAGCGGATGATCGGCATGAGGCGGCGGAAGAGGCTGGTGACCACGACCCGGCCGGGCCGACCCGGTTCGGTGATGGGCTCGTCGGTGGAGTCGTCGAGGATCTCGACGACCGAGTACGGCGTGAAGGCACGGTGCACCCGCGCGTCGGGCCCGGGCACGGGGCGGCCGAGCAGGCCCGCGTCGACGCTGGCGTACCCGACGGAACGGGCCTCGGCCCGGGGGAACGCGGTGGCCAGCAGGCGACGCTGGTCGTCGAAGAGGGCCTCGCCGCCGAAGAGGAGCAACTCCACCGCGTCGAGCCGGGCACCGGACGACACGACCTGCTCGGCGAGCCGGCACAGGGTGGTCGGCGTTCCGGCCAGGACCTGGGCGGCGAGATCGCGCAGCGTGGGGATCGTCGACTCCAGCGGCGCGCCGCCGCCGACGGGCAGGCGGACGTTGTCCACGGGCGCGTGGGCCAGGGAGTCGAGGACGAAGAGGAAGCTCGCGTACAGCTCCCCGGCGTAGAAGAGGTCGGCGACGCGGTGCCCCGGGCGCAGACCCGTGTCCACGAGCCCCTGGCCGAAGGCGGTGACGAACGTGCGCCACTCGTCACGGGTGTAGACGGAGAACTTGGGGGACCCGGTGGTGCCGCCGGTCTTGTAGACCGTGGCCTCACTGAGCGGGCCGGTCAGCACCCGGCTGTCGTGAAGGGTGTTGGCCGCCCAGAACGCCGTCTGGTCGACCACCGGCAGGTCGGTGAGGCGGTCGGCGTGCGGCGGCAGGGACGCGTAGAGGTCCCGGTAGAAGGGCGAGTTGTGACGGGCGAAACGTATGAGGTCCGAGAGCTGCTGGGCGGACATGGGCCTTTGCCTAGGTGACGGAACGGAACGGAACGGAACGGGACGGAGCCGCGGCGCGGCGCGGCGCGGCTGTGCGGGAGCGCGGACTCTCCGGCCGGACCGGCCGGTGTGAACGGGGGACCCCCCGGTGCCCCCGCCTGCGCTCACGGTGCGTCAGAACTTGACGTACAGTCACGATGATGAAACATCAATGCGCTTGTCACCAAATTGAGCAAGGATTTCCGGCCAGCGCGGCCGCATCCGTAAGAATTTCCCGTGCCTCTGGGGCAAGTCCTACGGGAGGATGAAGCGCCAGTCGTTGCTGGCGTGGTGCTCGCCCGGGGGGTACTCGTGCACCGTTTCGGCGACGAGGGTGAAGCCCACCGCGCGGCAGACCGCGTTCGAGGCCGCGTTCGCCACCCGGGGAAAGGCGTGGACCGCCGGCCGGCGGTGTGCCGGGGGGAGGGCGGCCAGATGGTCGAGGAGGGCTCGTACGGAGGCCGTCGCCCAGCTTTGGCGCTGGTGCTCGGGGAGGACGCCCCAGCCCACTTCGAAGACCGGCTCGCCCCGGTGCTCCTTCGGCGCGAAGGAGACCGTACCCACCGTGTCCCCCGCCGGGGATTCCACGCGGAACACCCGGCCCTCGTGCGGGGCGTTCGCGCTCATGGCCGTCCAGCGGCGGTGGCGGGCGAGGAGCGCGCCGTCGGTTTCGGGGCCGCCGAGGTGGGCCGTCATGTCCGGGGTGTTGCGCCGCCGGAGCAGCCAGAGGTCGTCGTCCGTCCAAGGGCGCAGACGCGCGTGTCTCGTCGTGTTCATGAGGTGAGGGAACAGCCCGGGGCCCGCGGCCGCACCCGGTTTTGAGGACATCGGGCGGTTGCGGCCCGGCGGGACGGCCCTGCCGGAAAACACCTCGATCGTGCGTCGAGGACGCCGTGTGATGATGTGCGTCCACTCCGGGGAGGCGATGGTGCTGAGCAGGGGCGCGCGGTGGGCCGCGGGCACGATGACGGCGGTCTGCATGCTGCTGCTCCCGGGCTCCGGCGCACCGGGCGGCGGCGCCCCCCGTGGCCGACCGCTGCCGTTCGACGTGCCCGTGGAGGCCGCGGCGGACCGGGTCGCCACGTGGAACCTCTGCAACCCGTGCGGCGGGATCGGGCACGACTTCGGCCGGGCGACCGACATCGCCCGGTCCGCGCCGCAGGTCATCGGCCTCCAGGAGGCGTGCGTACGGGACGTCGAGCAGATCCGCACCTACCTGGAGGAGGTCTACGGGCTGGTCTACCGGGTCGCGTACGGGTCGGTCCTGCGGAACTGGAACCGCTGCGGGGGACTGCCGTGGCGGCCCGGCGGCTTCGGCCAGGCGATCCTCTCGGCGGCGCCGATGACGGACCGGGTCAACGTCGCATACCCCGACGGCGGCTCCGAGGACCGCGGCTACCTGGCCGTCACCACCCTGGTGGGCGGCCGACCCGTCCGCGTCTTCAACACCCACCTCGCCGAGCGCCGGCAGCCGCAGGCACGGGCGGGCCAGGTGCGGGTGCTCGCCGCGGAAGTCGCCCGCCACGACCGCGCGATCGTCCTCGGCGACTTCAACGCCGTGCCGGACGCACCCGAACTCGCCCCGATGTGGCCCCTGGCCCCGGACACGGACCCCGGCTGCCGCCCCGCGACCACCGGCGCCGACGCCGACGCCTGCCCGGCGACCACCGACTGGAACCTCACGTTCGACTACGTCTTCCTACGCGGCGTCACCCCGCACACCCAGCACGTCCGCCCCAGCGCGTACTCGGACCACCACCTGGTGTCCACCGACCTGAACCGGGGCTAGGGTCCCGAGCCGGACCGCCCGGGAGGGCGTGGGTCACGGGGGAGGGGGAGGCCGGACTGACCCCGCCGCCCGTGCCGTGGCCGGTCAGCTCGTGCGGGCCAGCGGCTGGCCGGCGAAGCTCACCCCTGCCAGGCCGTGGGCCATGAGGTTGCGGATGTTGCCGTGATCGGTGCCGTCCGGCGTGGCCAGCACACCGCGGTAGTACTCGCCGAAGGCCAGCAGGGCCTCCTGGTCGCTGAGCCCTTCGAGCAGGGCCAGTCCCAGCGTCTTGCAGGAGCCCTCGTTCTCGCCCGCGGCGTTCTCCAGCGCCCCGTTGCGGAACGCCTGCGGCTGGTACGCGTAGTGCGCGGCGACGAAGGCCAAGGTGTCGGCGAACTCGTGCTCACCCGACGCGAGGCTCGCCCGCAGGGCATTCAGATCGGACATGTCGGCTCCCCTGGGTCGAACGGACGGCCCGTTGCCGTCCGCCACCGGACGACCATAACCCCCGTGCGGCCGATCGGTAACGAGCGGCATCTCCGCAGGCCACGACCCATGATTGTGCGATCCGCTGAGAGCCGGACCCGGTCCGGACGGCCGATCCGCGAGGGCGGCGCCGATCGGCGGGCCGTCGCCGCTGCCGCCCGGTGCCGCAGGGCGGGCCGGTCGACCGCCGCGGCGGCGAGGGGCGGGAAGGGGGCGTTGTCAGTGCCGGGCAGCATGATGATCCGCATGACCGAAAACAGTGCCCTGCTCTCTCCCGCCGCCTACCTGGAGGCCGTGACCACCGCCGTCGCGGCGTCGGCCGCGTACTACGGCGACGGGACCACCCCGCTCGGCGACGACGAGTACGACGGGCTGCTGCGCGCCGTCGCGGCCTACGAGGAAGCCCACCCGGACGAGGTGCTCGCCGAGTCGCCGACCGGGAAGGTGGCCGGCGGGGCCGTCCAGGGTGACGTGCCGCACTCGGTGCCGATGCTCTCCCTCGACAACGTCTTCGACGCCGACGAGCTCGCCGAGTGGGCCGCGGGGCTGGAGCGGCGCCTCGGGCACCCCGTGGCCGGCTGGTGCGTGGAGCCGAAGCTCGACGGCCTCGCGGTGGCCGCCCGTTACCGGGGCGGCCGGCTCGTCCAGGTCCTCACCCGCGGCGACGGCCTGGCCGGCGAGGACATCACCCACGCCGCCGACGCCGTCCTCGGTCTGCCGCCGGTGCTCACCGAGCCGGTCGACGTCGAGCTGCGCGGCGAGGTGCTGCTGACGACCGCGCAGTTCGAGGAGGCCAACCGGATCCGGCTCGCCCACGAGGCCACGCCCTTCGCGCACCCGCGCAGCGGGGCCGCCGGCACCCTGCGGGCCAAGGACCGCCCCTACCGGGTCGAGCTGACCTTCTTCGCCTACGCTGCCATCGGCCTGGACGACCTCGGCCACACCGCCCTGCTGGAGAGCCTGGCCGCGCTCGGCGCGAACACGGCCGCCAGCACGGCCGCCGCCCCCATGCGCTGCGAGAGCCTGGAGCAGGTGCAGGAACGGATCGACGTGATCGCCGGCCTGCGCGGAGACCTGCCGTTCGGAATCGACGGCGTCGTCGTCAAGGCCGACACGGCCGAGGACCAGCGGCAGGCCGGCAACGGCTCGCGCGCCCCCAGGTGGGCGGTGGCCCGGAAGCTGGCCGCGGAACACAAGGTGACGCGCCTGCTGGCGGTGGAATGGAACGTCGGCCGGACCGGGATCATCGCCCCGCGCGCCGTCCTGGAGCCCGTGGTGATCGACGGGGTGACGGTCACCTACGCCACGCTGCACAACCCGTCCGACATCACCCGCCGCGGGCTCATGATCGGCGACCAGGTGTTCGTGTACCGGGCCGGCGACGTGATCCCCCGGGTCGAGGCACCGCTCGCCGACCAGCGCACCGGCGCCGAGACCCCGATCGTCTTCCCCGAGGCGTGCCCCCGCTGCGGCGACGCGATCGACACCGCCGAGCAGCGCTGGCGGTGCGTGCGCGGCCGGAGCTGCCAGGCCGTGGCCTCGGTGATCTACGCGGCCGGCCGCGACCAGCTCGACATCGAAGGCCTCGGCGGCACCCGCGCGGTCCAGCTGGTGGAGGCCGGTCTGGTCAAGGACGTCGCCGACCTGTTCACGCTGACCCGCGAGCAGCTCCTCGGGCTGGAGCGGATGGGCGAGACCAGCGCAGGCAACCTCCTGGCCGCGATCGAGACCGCCCGCGGAGCCGCGCTGAGCCGTGTGTTCTGCGCGCTCGGTGTCCGCGGCACCGGCCGTACGATGTCCCGCCGGATCGCCGCGCACTTCGGCTCGATGGCGGCGATCAGAGCCGCCGACGCGGACACGCTGGCCACGGTCGACGGCATCGGCACCGAGAAGGCCCGCGTGATCGCGGCCGAACTCGTCGAACTCGCCCCGCTCCTCGACAAGCTCCGGGACCAGCGGGTCGGCACGCAGGTCACCGAGCCGCAGAAGCCCGCGACCGAGCCGGACGGCTCCGAAGACCCGGCGCAGGGCGGCCCGCTGACCGGCCAGGCCGTCGTGGTGACGGGCTCCATGACCGGCCCCCTCGCGGAGTTGTCCCGCAACGAGATGAACGAGCTGATCGAGCGGGCCGGCGGAAAGGCGTCGTCGTCGGTGTCCAAGCGCACCACCCTCCTGGTGGCGGGCGAGAAGGCCGGCTCCAAGCGCACCAAGGCCGAAGAACTGGGCATCCGCATCCTCGACCCCGAGGAATTCGCCACCCTCGTAGCCGACTTCCTCCCCGCCGCCTAGTGGTGTGCGGTGCCTCGACGTGCAGGCGACACCGACGAGCTCGTCGTCATTGACCTTCCCGTCCGGCGAAGGAGCGGAGGACGTGGCGGATGACGGCCGTGGCTTCGTCCGGGTGGTGGTCCAGCCAGTCGGTGAGGTCCGCGTCGGTGGCCGTCCCGGCGCACCTCGACCGTGAGACGGCTCGACAGCGCGTTGACCACGCACGGGCCCAGGCCGCCGGCCACCCCGTAGCCGGTGTGGCGCGCGGAGCCGAAGGACAGCTCCGTCAGTTCGCGTTCGACGGCGGACCGGCCGCCGGGCCCCTCCGCCTCGACGGGCAGGCCCCGCCCGTTGTCCGCGACGCGCACGCCGCCGTCCGCGGTGATCACGACGTCGATGGCGTCCGCGTGCCCGGCGAGGTGTCCGTCCACGGCGTACGAGACGACCTCGTACACGAGTTGGTGCAGGCCGTGCTCGCCGGTCGAGCCGAGTACCGGGTCAAGGAGCGGTCGGGCGAGGACGGGGAGCGCTGGCACAGCGCGTCCGAGCGCGCCGACCGCGCGGCTCGACGTCCGCCAGAGCCTGCTCGCCGCGGCGAACCGCCGGGGCTGTCGGCCGGGCCGGTTCTCCCCTTGTGAGGTCCCGGGGCGCACGGGAACGCTGTTGGCCTCAGCGCTCACGCACCCGAGCCCACAGGAGGCAACAGCCATGCCCTTGAGGCACACCGCCGTCGGCACGTTCGTCACGGGGCTCGTGCTCGTGGCCGCGTCCACGCTCCCGGCCGCGGCCGCGCCCGCCGGCGCCCCGGCCCTCCCGCCCGGCTGTACCCGCAGCGCCCTGCCCGGCGGCGGTGTCCACATCGTGTGCACGCAGGGGCTGCGCCCGACCGACGGGCCCCTCAGCGGCACCGACAGGGCGGACGTCATCGAGGTGCGGGGCGGCGACGCCCATCTGAACGGCGCGGTCAACGGCCTCGGCGGCGACGACGTCATCACCGTCGACCGCATCGCCGCCGGCGGCGACCCCGTAGAGATCCGCGGATCCATCGACGGCGGTGACGGAGACGACCGGATCACCGTGACCGACACGGACCGGTTCAGCGCCGAGGGCCCCATCCACGGCGGCGCGGGCAACGACACCATCACCACCGGAGACATGTCGTACCGCGGTCTCATCGACGGCGGCACCGGGAACGACACGATCACCACCGGCCGGGTGCACGGCACCGACATCGACGGCGGCCCCGGAGACGACACGCTCCGCCTCGCCGCCTACATCGTGCCCGAGTACGACAAGACGAGCAGGCTCAGCGGCGGCCCCGGCAACGACACGCTCACCGTCGGCACGCTCGGCGGCCCGCTGACGGCCGGCCCCGGCGACGACGTGATCACCGTGGACGCGATCAACCGCGCGACGTCCCGCCTGCCGAGGTCCGTCGTCGTCGACGGCGACGAGGGCGACGACGTCATCCGCCTCGGGCCGATCGGTGCCCGCGAGCCGCAGGAGGAGCGGGCCGGCGTCATCCGCGGGGGAGCCGGAGCCGACCTGATCGAAGTGCCGTCCCTCGGGCAGGGCCGCAGCGCCGCCGTCTCCGGCGACGACGGCGACGACGTCATCCAGGGGCCCGGCGGCACGGCCGCCGTGGTGGGCCCGCAGGGAACCGTCGACGGCGGCAACGGCGACAACCTCTGCCGCACCGAGCAGCCCGCAGCGGGCACCGTCGTCAACTGCAGGGCGTAGCAGCACCCGAAGCGATCGGCGGGCTGTGGACGGCCGGTGCTCCACGCGTAGGGCGGCGGCCGGTCACGCGGGTCTCGCTCCCTCGTGTGTGTGTGGGGGGCGAGGCCGTCGAGGAGGCTGCGCCCGCCCGCGCGGCGGCGGCCGCACGGGCAGGGCCTGCTTCCCGAAGGCCGCGCCACGGCGGGGACGGCCGCCGCACGGCCACGGCCTGTCCCCCGAAGACCGCGTCGGCTGCCGCACGGCCACGGCCCGTCCCCCGGAGGCCGCGTCGGCCGTCGGCGGCAGCAGCCCTTCCGGGGCGCCGGCATACCGGTGCCGGGGGACACCGCCGCCACCCCCGGCTCCGCGCGGGCGGTCAGCGGCGGGCGGGGGTAGCGCCGGCCGTGACCGAGCGGCCGTCCGGGGTCCCTGCCCCGCCCAGTTCCAGCCGTTCCCCGGAGAACCCGGACCGGAGCCGCCGGTCGTGGCTGACGACGATCAGGGTGCCGGTGTACGGGGCCAGCGCCGCCTCCAGGTCCTCCACCACCCCCGGCGCCAGGTGGTTGGTCGGCTCGTCGAGCAGGAGCAGGTCGTACGGCCCGCCCGCGACCAGCCTGCCCAGCTCCAGCTTGCGCCGCTGCCCCGCGGACAGCTCCCGCACCGGCCTGCCCGCGTCGCCCGCGCCCAGCAGCCCGAACCGCTCCAGGGCTCGCGCCACCTCCTCCCCGAACGCCCCCGTCGCGGAACGGCTCTCGCCGGACCAGGGGTCGTCCTGCCGCAGCAACCCGACCCGCCCCGGTGCCCGTACGCTCCCGTGCCCGGCCGGCACGAGACCCGCGAGCACCTGGAGCAGGGTCGACTTCCCCGCCCCGTTGGGCCCCGTGACCAGCAGCCGCTCGCCCGGCGCCAGCCGGAACGACACCGGGTCGAGCCGCCCCGGCACGGCCAGCCCCTGGACGTCCACCCCACCGCTCGGGCCGTCGTCCGCCCCGAACCGCCCGGTGAACCGCAGGGGCTGCGGCGGCTCCGGAACCGGGTGCTCCGTCAGCCGTGCCAGCCGTTCCCGCGCGCTGCGGACGCGGCTCATCGCCCCGTGCGCCCGCGACCGGGCGCGGAAGGCCCCCGCGCCGCTGAACGCGGCCGGCGCCTTCCGCGGGATCTGCGCGAGCCGCCCGATGTTGCTGTCGGCGAGCCGCTCCATGTGCCGCGTCCGCGCGACCCACTCCTCGTACTCCCTCTCCCGGCGGGCCCGCGCCGCGGCCCGCGCGACCAGATGGCCGGCGTAGCCGTTGCCGTGCCGGTGCACGGTGGAGCGCTCGTGGTCGACCTCCAGGATCGCGGTGGTGACCCGGTCGAGGAACATCCGGTCGTGGGTGACGGCCACGAGCGTGCCGCTGCGCCGCACCAGATGCTCCTCCAGCCATCCGACGGCCTCGTCGTCCAGGTCGTTGGTGGGTTCGTCGAGCAGCAGCAGTTCCGGCTCGGCCGCCAGGGCCGCGGCCAGGGCCAGCCGCGACCGCTGCCCGCCGGACAGCGTCCCGAGCAGCCGCCCCCGTTCGATCGGCTCCCGCTCGCCGAGCCGCCGCAGGAAAGCGGCCACCCGCCGGTCGGCGTCCCGGCCGCCCCGCACCTCGTACTCGGCGACCAGCCGCCCGTACGCCTCGACCTCCTCGGGACCGGCCAGATGGAGCCGCTCCTCGGCAGCCCGGATCCGCCGCTCCAGCTCCCGCAGCCCGGCCAGCGCCCGGTCCACGGCATCGCCGGCCCGCGCCCCGGCCGGCAGGTCGAGGGTCTGGGCGAGGTAGCCCACCCCGCCCGGCGCCCGTACGGACACCTCGCCCGCATCGGCGCGTTCCCACCCGGCCAGCAGCCTCAGCAGCGTCGACTTCCCCGCCCCGTTGTCCCCCACGACCCCGACCCGCTCCCCGGGCCGCACCGAGAACCCGACCTGGTCCAGCACCGTCCGGGTCCCGTACCGCTTGCCCACCCCGGTCAGCACGACCTGACCGGCACCACCTGATGAAGCACGCACAGCGTGACCCCCTTTCCCAACGAGACGAGACGAGACGAGACGAGACGAGACGGGATGAAATAAACCGAACGATACGTTCCGTCTCGCCACACTCTGAAGCAGCACCTCCGCCCCCGACAAGGGGTTTTCTCCCGCCCGGGCCGCTTAGCCCCGGGGCGTAAGCCCGTGGGCCGATGCCGCGCGCAAGGGTCCCTGGCAGGGTTCCCTTCGTGCCGACAAGCTCACCGTCGCGGCACGATCGACGATCCGTCACCAGGGGAGGGCAACTTGATCACCACGCCGTTCAGCACGCCGTTCGGCAGCCGGAAGGGCATGACGCGCCGCCGCATGATGGGAGCCGCGCTGGCGGCCGGGGCCGCCGTGCCGCTCGCCGCCGCCGTCGGCCCCGCGTGGGCCGCTCCGGCCGCGGCCGCCTCCGACCCGGCGCGGCTCGTCCTGCCCGAGCCGACCGGGCCGTATCCGGTGGGCACGGTCCAGCTGCACCTCGTCGACCGGTCGCGCCCGGACGACATCGCGGGCCCGGGGCACTTCCGCGAGCTGATGGCCACCGTCTGGTACCCCGCCCGCGACGTCGAGCGGTACCCGGTGGCGCCCTGGATGCCGGCAGGAGCGTTCCGGGCGTTCCTCACCGACGTCGGGCTCGCCGGTCTGGCCCCCCTGGGGCCGCTCACCGCCGGCCACGTGGGTGCTCCGGTGCGGCGCACGGGCCGACGGCTGCCCGTCGTCGTGTTCTCCCACGGCGCGCACAGCCACCAGGGCGACCACACCGTCATCGTCCAAGAGCTCGCCAGCCACGGATACGCGGCCGTGACGGTGGCCCACCAGTACGACACGTACACCGAGTTCCCCGACGGCCGGATCGGCGTCCCGCTGCGCGACCGGCGGGCGCCGACGCTGCCCGCAGACTTCGCCGCCGACGTGCGCTTCGTCCTCGACTGCGTCGAGCAGCTCGCCGCCGGGTGCAACCCCGACGTCGACCGCAGGGAACTCCCGGCCGGGCTGCTCGGCTCCCTCGACCCGCGGTGCGCGGGCGCGTTCGGCTGGTCGAAGGGCGGGACGGCCACCGCCTGCGCCGCGCTCGCGGACGAGCGCATCCGGGCCGGGATCAGCCTCGACGGCCCGATGCAGATGAACCCGCCGCTGGCCGGCGACCTGGACCGGCCCTTCATGATGATGTCCGCCGTGTTCACCCGGGCCACGGACCCGGAGGCCGAGGCGTTCTGGTCGCACCTGCGCGGCCGGCGGCTGAACCTCCAGGCCCAAGGCGCCGCCCACGTCTCGTACGGCGACAACGAGGCGCTGTTCCCGCAGGTGGCCAAGCTGCTCGGCTGGAGCGGACAGCAGCTCCAGGAGGTGATCGGCACCCTCGATCCCGACCAGGCGGTGAAGATCCAGCAGGCGTACCCGCTCGCGTTCTTCGACGAGCACCTGCGCCACCGCCGGAGCCACCTCCTCGACGGACCGTCGCCGGCCTTCCCGGCGGTGGCGTTCGTCGGCGACCGGTGAGTCCGGGCGTCTCCACCCGCACCGGTCCGGCCCCCAACACCCCACCGACAGCGGCGAGAAGGGAGCCCTCCGTAACATCCTTCAGCCCTTGTGCGAGCGTGGTGCGCTCCCCGGAATAAATTCCTCCGGAAGGGTTGACGCAGGCCTCCGGTCGGACGGATCGTGATCGCCTCGGCTACGCGAGCGCTGGAGGTCCCGTGAGCAAGTTCCACACGAGAGCGATGACCCTGCCGAACGGCACCGCCGTCCGCACGACGTCGACGCGAGCCGAGGTGGAGCTGACCGACGAGGAGCTCTTCGAGCGCTACCCCGCCGTTGCCGAGATCATGGTCCGCTGGAGCCTCGAGCGGATGGGCGACGCCGAGAGCTGAGCCAGGGGCGGTTTTACGCCGTAGAGGGGCTTTTTCGTTGGTTTGAAGTGGCGGAGGGCGAGACGGCGAGGAGCTGAAGTGGCGTTTCGGCACTGAAGGTGCTCGACCGGATGGGTGAGCGCGTCGTTTCTTCACTGTCGGCCCGGAACGCGGCGCGACTACAACTTCGTTCCATGATCAAGCACTTCGTGCGGCGCGGTCTCCCCGCGCTGGCTCTCGCCCTCCTGCCCGTACTCGCCTCCGTCCCGGCCGCCGACGCCTCGTCCGCGCCCGCCGCGTCCGCCGCGCGCAGCGACGCCCACTTCTCCGGCGGCTCCACCCTCCACAAGAACCAGGCGTGGACGTCCGGCAACGGCCGGACCGTCCTGCGGGTCCAGAGCGACGGCAACTTCGTCCTCTACAAGGACGGCCGTGCGGCCTGGCAGGCGCCGGGCGTCTGGCCCAAGGCCAACAGCGCGGTCTTCCAGGCGGACGGCAACTTCGTCGTCTACGACAGCAACGGCAACCCCGTCTGGGCCGCCGGCACCTGGCACAAGGGCCAGTACCTGGCCGTCCAGGACGACGGCAACGTCGTCGTCTACAACGGCAGCAACCAGCCGGTCTGGGCCACCAACACCGGCGACTGACCGCTCCGGAGCACGGCACGACGAAGGGCCCCGCCGGACCGGGTACGGTCCGGCGGGGCCCTTCGTACGGACGTCCCGGGGCGGGGCGGCCGTCCGCACCGGCGGCGGGCCGTGTCAGTCGGCGGGCAGGGTCAGCGAGACCTTGCCCGTGGCGCGGCCGTCGAGGAGGTGGCGGATGGCCGCGGCGGTCTCGGCGAGCGGGTAGACGCGGTCGACGACGGGCTTGAGGGTGCCCGCGTCGAAGTGGGCGGTGAGGTCGCGCAGCCCGTCGGCGTGCTCGGAGGCGATGAAGGTGCCGAGGTGCCGGCGGGTGAAGGGGGACAGCGCCTGGGCGCGGATCTGCCGGTCGGTGCCGCCGAGCCAGAGCCCGTCGGTCTCGCCGCCCGTGATGACCAGCCGGCCCCGTGGGGTGAGGGCGCGCCGGAGGCTGCGCAGGCCGGAGTTGCCCGCGATGTCGATGATCGCGTCGTAGCGTCCGGGTTCGGCGAGGAAGTCCTCGCGCGTGTAGTCGATCACGCGGTCCGCGCCCAGCGCCCGCACGGCGTCGAGCTTGGCGGTGCTCGCCACGGCGGTGACCCGGGCGCCGCAGGCGTGGGCGAGCTGTACGGCGAAGGTGCCGACGCCGCCGGAGGCCCCCGTGACGAGGACGCTCTGGCCCTCCTGGATCCTGCCCCGGTCACGGACCGCCTGGAGCGCGGTGAGCGCGCTGACGGGTACCGCCGCCGCCTCCTCGAAGGTGAGTCCGGCGGGCTTGGGGGCGATCCTGTCGGGGCGCGTGGCCGCGAACTCGGCGAAGGCGGCGACCGCCGTCCCGTACACCTGGTCGCCGGGTGCGAAGGCGGTCACCCCGGAGCCGACCGACTCGACGACACCGGCGACGTTGCGGCCGGGGTTGGGGAGCTTCGGCCTGCGCAGGCCGCTCACCGGGCGGACCGCGTAGGGCCGTCCGGCCATCAGGTGCCAGGTGCCCCGGTCCACGCTGGAGGCGCGCACCCGCACCAGTACCTCTCCCGGCCCGATCCGGGGCCGGGCGAGGTGCGCCGTGCGCAGCACGGCTTCCGGCTCGGTGCCGTAGCGGTCCTGGAGGACGGCCGTCATCGTCTCCGCTGCGCCTGCGGTCGTCGCAGGCCGACTCGTGTTCTCCATGGCCCCAGTCCCTGTCCTGTCCCTGTCCCGTCGCGCGCTACTTACGGCGTAAGTATGCGACTTACGGCGTAAGTAGAGCACTTACGCCGTAAGCTCGTCAATGATGCGAACCGACGAGTAGGGAGTGACCGTCCGCCATGGCCCCGCGCAGCACCCGTCCGCAGTCCCGCGAGCCGCTCACCCGGCAGCGTGTCCTGCACGCCGCCGTCGGGCTCGCCGACGCGGGCGGCCTGGCCACGCTCAGCATGCGCAAGCTCGGTGAGGCCATCGGAGTCGAGGCGATGTCCCTGTACAACCACGTGGCCAACAAGGAGGACCTCCTCGACGGCATGGTCGACCTGGTCTTCGGCGAGATCGAACTGCCCGCCCCGTCGGAGGAGTGGCGGCCGGCGATGCGACGGCGGGCGATCGACATGCGCCTCGCGCTGGCGCGCCATCCCTGGGCGATCGGGCTGATGGAGTCGCGGTCCACGCCGGGGCCGGCCACGCTGCGTCACCACGACGCCGTTCTCGGCTGCCTGCGCAGAGGAGGGTTCTCCCTCGCGATGACCGCGCACGCCGTCTCGGTCCTCGACAGCTATATCTACGGGTTCGCCCTGCAGGAGAAGGGCCTGCCGTTCGGGTCGCCCGAGGAGACCGCCGACCTGGCGGACGCCATCATGAGCGGCTTCGGCGACGGTGAGTACCCGTACCTGGCCGAGATCGCGACCGCCCACGTCATGCGGCCGGGCTACTGCTTCGGCGACGAGTTCGCGTACGGACTGGACCTGATCCTCGACGGCCTCCGGCAGGCCGGAGGCCATTGAGCGGGCGGCGCCCGCGGCATCGGGATCCGACGCGGCCGGACGGCCCCCTGGGCGGGCGGGTCGTGCCGCCCGCCCAGGAGGCGCGGACCGTAGGGCCGGTCAGACCTTGTTGTAGGTTCCGGTGTGCCAGAGGGCGCCGCCCTTGCCCGGGCCGCCGTCCTTCTTGTAGACGACGAAGTTGCCGTCGTCCTGGAGCAGGGCGTAGGCACCGGAGTTGTTCGCCGTGCCCGTCCGCCAGCGGACCGTGGTGCGGCCCTCCTCGACGAGGGTCAGGTCCCCGCGGTCCTTGGGCGCCATCTGCAGGGTCACCCGGCGGCCACCCCCGTACGTGCCGCTGCTCCAGATGGCCTTGCCGTCCCGCTTGCGGTACATGACGAGGTTGTTGTCCTGCTGGAGGACCAGCCACACGGTCGCGGACTGGGCCCAGTTGCCCGTCCACCAGCCCTCCGCGGCCGTCGCGGCGTCCGAGCACAGCCAGGCCTGCCGCTCCGAGCTGCGGGTGGACCACCGGGTGGCGCTGCGGCCCTCGACGAGGAACTCGCCGCCGAGCAGGGACGCCTTGACGCTTCCCGTGCCCCCGTTGCCGTACGTCCCGGTGTGCCAGAGGGCGCCGCCCAGGCCGTTGCCGCCGCCCTTCTTGTAGACGACGAAGTTGCCGTCCGCCTGCATGGTGGCGTAGGCGCCGGGGTTGCCGTGCGTGCCGCTGGCCCACAGGGGGAGCTTGTAGCCGCCCGGGGTGCCGAGTGCGTACAGCACCAGGTTGCCGTCGGGCTGCATGACCAGTTCGGTGGTGCTCACCCTGTCCACGAGGCGGGCCCCCGCCTCCAGGCGCTGGCCGGGGTAGAGCGTCGCGAGGACGCCGCTCTGCGGTCCGCGGCACTGGGCCGGCGCGGCCGAGGCCGGGGCGGCCGCGGCGGGCACCAGCGTCGCCGAGGCGGACACGACGAGCAGGGACACGAAGGTTCTTCGGAGCGCGTGGGTGCGCATGACGGGTTCCCCCCAGGGAAAGTGGCTCCGACCAGGCGGTTGTCACCGGTCGTTCGAAATCTCTTTCTACACGGTCCGTCAAACCCGCTCGTTCACCGGTCCCGGCCGGACGGGGGGCTCAGAGGCGTTGCCAGAGGGCCGGGACGTTCGGGGGTTCCCAGCCGGTGGCTGCGGTGTGTGCCTGGAGGCAGCGGTAGGGGAGTCCCGCGTACGTGGTCCCGTCGCCGGCCCGGTACGCGCGGCCCGGTGTCCAGGCACCCGTGGGCGGGGTCGTCGGCGGGGGAGTGGTCGGCGGGGTGGTCGGGTCCTGGGACACGTCCAGGACGAAGTCGAAGGTGCCCTCCTGGCCGGGTCCGGCCTGGCGCAGGTTCATCAGCAGGCGGCTGTCGAAGAGGGTGTCCGTGCCGTTGCGCGGCTCGCCCGGGAAGTACAGCTGGGTGGTGACCACCCGGCCCCCGGGCGCCTGGAGTTTGACGTGGAGGTGGCGGGTGCGCCCGGGGTAGAGCCCCGCAACGATGGTGGTCAGGCTGAAGGAGCCCTGCGCCGTGCTGAACTGGTGCCCGCGGAAGCCGTAGCCGCTGTTGTCGTACGCGCCGTTGTGGTCCGCCTGCCAGAAGTCCAGCAGTACGCCGGGGATCGGGCGGCAGGCGCGCCCGAAGACGTATCCGGTGACGGTGAGCCGGGTTCCCGGTGTGCCGCTCGTGACCAGGGAGTTCCGCAGGGGGGAGTCGGGCTTGAAGTACGGGCCCTCCATCTGTTCCACCGTCGGCTCGTCGCCGTCGTGGCAGTCCGGAGTGGGGGCGAGGGTGGTGGCGCTGCCCGAGGCCGGCTGTGCGCGGGCGAGTGCGACCGGTCCCCCGATCAGCAGCGGGGCGGCGCCGAGGGCGGCGGCCGCGCGCAGGACGGTCTTGCGGCTGACCCGGCGTTCGTCTCCTGCGGGCTCCGGTGTTGCGGTGGGCTCCTTCGGCGCGGGCATCGAGGCCTCCTCGCGTGGACGGATGGGGGGTGGGTGGGGGCGAGGCGTCCCGGGCGGACCCCGGTCCGCTCGCGGCCAGCAGCCAACCTACGGGCCGTCCGGGGGCGCGGCGATGGACTCGATCCGGGGATCGTGGTGATTTCGGCAGGCCCAACTCCGAAACTCGCCCGGCGACATCCCCGTCTCCCTCCTGAAGAACCGGCAGAAGTACGCCGGGTCCGAGAAGCCGGCCAGGTGCGCCATGCGGCGGATGGTCATGTCCGTGCCGGACAGCAGCCTCTTCGCCTCCAGCGTCCGCTGCTGGCGGATCAGGCTGCCGGGCGAGCGGCCCGTGGCCCGCCGCACGAGCGTCTGGAAGTGCCCGGTGGACATGCCGAGCTCCCGTGCGTACCAGCCGACCGACCGCCCCGCTCCACCGGGCTCGCAGAGCAGGCGGCCGAAGGCCGCGGCCAGTTCCGCGGCCCGGTCGCGCCCCGGAGCCGGTGCGTCCGGTGGAGCGCCGGTCCGGTCGAGGGTCCGTGACGCCCGGGCGATCAGGATGTGCAGGCAGGCCCGCAGCACGTTCCGGTATCCGGACCGCAGGGCCCCGTACTCTCCGCCCATGTCGGCCAGGAGCGCGGCGATCGGCGCGGCCTGGTCACCGGCCGGGTGCCCGGGCCGGCCGGCCAGCATCCGCAGGGCGGACGCGTCGTCCGCGTGGGGCAGGAGGAAGTCCTCGTGGAAGAGCACCACGTGTCCCGTGAGTCCGTCCGCCTCGGCCCAGTGGTGGACCTGGCCGGGGGTGATCACGCACAGCTGCGGGGGCTCCACCGGTCGGCGGACCAGGTCGAGCACGTGCGCGCCGCTCCCGCCGGTCACGTAGACGATCTCGTAGAAGGTGTGCCGGTGGGGGAACGCGGCGCGCGACAGCGGGCCGATGGTGTCGAAGGTCCCGATCGCGAAGGGCAGCAGGTGGGGGAGGGGGACCTCCAGGTGGTGCAGGGGCAGGTCGGGGAGGCGGGTGTTCCGGAGCCGGTCCATCCCCGCAGTCTCCGACCCGCCCTCCGGCAGGTACAGACCCGTCACGGCCGTCCGTCGCCGGCGTCCGTGCTGTGACACCATCCCGGTCGTGGACGATCGCATGGATGACGTGGACTGGTCCGGGCTGTTCCACGGCCTCGGGCCGGCCTCCGATACCCCGCGGCACGTGGCGGCGCTCCCGGGTGACGATGCGCGGGCGTCCGCCGACGGGTACGCCCACCTCTGGTCGGCCACGCTGCGCCGAGAGGGCAAGGCCTGGCCCTCGACGGCGCCCACCGCGCGGCTCGTCGCCGGACTCCTGGACGATCCGTCCCTCGGGTCCGACGATCCCTCGCTGCCGGACGGGTTGCTCGCCTACCTGCATGCGGTCGGTGTCGCCGGCGACCTGGGCGGCCGGGCGGCGGAGACCCGCGCCCGGGTCGAGAGCCGTGCGGCGCAGTCGCGGGCCTGGACCGCCCGCTACCTGTCGGCCGATGCCGACGCCCGGGTCCGGATGTGGCAGGACGGCACGGAACGGGGAGAACTCGTCCTGGACCAGGCGGCACTCGGCTGTTTCGACCTGGCTCCCCCGCTCCTGCGGTGCGCGCTGCCCCACCTCGCGTCGGAGCGCGGCAGCCGCAGGGCCTGTGCGGCCGCGGCCGTCGGGGTACTGGCCCGGCATCCGTCGGCCGCGGCGCAGCGCCCGGCGCTGGTGCGGCGGTTGACCTCGGTGGCCCGGGCCGCCGATACCCCGCACGGCCTGGCTACCGCGCTGATCGCCGTCGGCCGCCTCGGCGGCGACACGCGCCCCTGGCTGGCCAGCCCGCACACCGGCGTCCGGGTCTGCGCGGCCCTCGCGCCCGGCCTCGTGGGCGACGACGCGGCGAACCGGACGCTGCTGGAACTGGCTCGGTTTCCGCACGCGTTCGCCGAGTCCTTCGGCGACATGGCTCCGCCGCCGCAGCTCCAGTGCACGCCGTACCAGGACGGGCTCACGCACGAGCTGCTCCGGCGGGTCGACGACGCCGAAGCGCGTGACCGGGCAGCCGGTGCCGTGCCGGACGGGGCGCCGCCCGCTTCGGATGCGCTGGCCGACCAGAGGTGGATGGCGCCGAGGTGGAGTCCCGCCGGGTAGCCGGCGGCGGTCCTGACCACCGCCCCTGAAGCCGGCCGCTGTGAGCCGGCCGCTGTGAGCCGGCCGGTGTGAGCCGGCCGGCTTCAGGGGCAGCCGGGCGCCGTCAGGACGGCAGCCAGGACTGCCAGGTGGGGCGGTTCTCCTTCACCCAGCGGG
This sequence comes from Streptomyces sp. NPDC096136, assembly GCF_044763325.1. NCBI lineage: Bacteria > Bacillati > Actinomycetota > Actinomycetes > Kitasatosporales > Streptomycetaceae > Streptomyces > Streptomyces sp. NPDC096136. The sequence goes on from NZ_JBIWFZ010000006.1 coordinate 149,257, forward strand.
CCGCCGCCTCCTGCGGGGGCAGCTTCTCCTCCGCGATCATCAGCGCGACGTCGTTCTGCATCTCCGTCGTCCAGCGGAACTTCTTCAGGAAGGCGGCCGCATCACCGCCGTCCTTCGCGAACCGGGCGTTGAGGAACTTCTGCAGCGGCGTGTGCGGGTACGCGCAGGCCACCTTCTCCGCGTCGGCGTCGCAGCCCTTCTCGTACCCGGGCAGCTTCACCTCCGTCATGGGCACCTTCCGGAACAGCCACTGCGGCTCGTACCAGTAGGTCAGGAACGGCTTCTCCTCCTTGGCGAACTGCCTGATCTGCGTGATCTGGGCCGCTTCGGAGCCCGCGAAGACCACCTGGAAGTCCAGGCCCAGGTTCTTCACCAGCGCCTTGTCGTTGGTGACGTACGACGGGGAGCCGTCGAGCAGCTGCCCCTTGCCGCCGCTCTCCGCGCTGCGGAACTGCTCGGCGTACTTGTCCAGGTTCCTCCAGTCGGTGACGTCCGGGTGCTGCCGGGCGAAGTACGTCGGCACGAACCAGCCGATGTGCCCGGTGACCCCCAGGTCGCCGCCCCGGGCGACGGTGCCCTTCCCGTCGATGTACCGCTCCTCCTGCTCCGGGTGCCCCCAGTCCTCCAGGATGGCGTCCACCCGGCCCTGGCTGAGCGCGTCCCAGGCCGGCACCTCGTCGATCTGCACGGTGTCCACGTGGTAGCCGAGCTCGTGTTCCAGCAGGTACTCGGCGACGGCGACGTTGGCCTGCGCGCCCACCCAGGACTGCACCGACAGCGTCAGCGTCCGGGACCCCCCGGTGTCCGCGAACGGGGAGGACTGGCGGGTCATGTCGGCGGCGCCGCAGCCGGTGAGTCCGGCCCCGACGGTCAGGGCCGCGGCGGCGGCCAGGGCGGCGATACGGGTACGGGCCATCTCAGGCCCCCTTTCCGGTGCGGGTGCGGCGTTCCGTCGGCTGGGTGACCCGGTCGAGCACCAGGCCCAGGCAGACCATCGCGGCACCGGCGACGAGACCGGTCGCCAGGTCGCCCCGGGCGAGTCCGAACACGGCGTCGTAGCCGAGCGCGCCGCCGCCCACCAGGCCGCCGATGACGACCACGGCCAGGACCAGGACCACGCCCTGGTTGACGGCCAGCAGCAGCGCCGGCCGGGCCAGCGGCAGCTGGACCTGGAACAGCTGCTGGCGCGCCGTCGCCCCGAGGGACCGCGCGGACTCCACCGCGCCCGGGTCGACCGCCCGCAGGCCCTGCGCGGTGATCCGCACCACCGCGGGCAGCGCGTACACCACGGCCGCGGCGACGGCCGGGGCGCGGCCCACGCCGAACAGCGCGACCACCGGGATGAGGTAGACGAACTGCGGCATCGTCTGGAAGACGTCGAGGACGGGCCGCAGCAGACGGTCCAGGCGGGCGCCGCGCGCGGCGGCCGCGCCCAGGGCGAAGCCGAGCGGCAGGGTCACGGCGACCGCGGCCAGCACCTGGGAGAGGGTGTCGAGGGCCGGCCCCCACACGCCGAGGGCACCGATCGCGGCCATCGCCAGGACCGCGGTGGCGGCGGTCCGCCAGGTGCCGATGAGCAGGGCGAGGGCGCCGACCGCCAGCAGGACCGACCACCAGGGCAGCCACTGGAGGCCGGAGCGCAGCGGGTTGAGCACCCCGGTGGTGAAGTGGGAGGCCCAGTCGGCGGTGCCGCCGACGACGGGTACCCCGGAGTACAGGTGCGCGGTCATCCAGTCCACGGCCCGGTTGACGGGCCCGGCGGTGTCCACGGTCCACGCCCGCGGCCAGTCGGGCCGGCCGGTGAGGTGACCGGCCGCGGCGATCGCGGCGACCAGGGCGGCCGACGCCGGGGCGACCGCGCGGCCGGGTCCGGCCGGGCGGGCGGGAGCGGAGCCGATCCGGGCGCCCGCGGCGGCGGTGACGCGGTCCAGCACCGCGGCGAGCAGCACGATCGGCACGCCCGCGGCGAGCGCCGCACCGACGTCCACGGAGGCCAGCGCCTGGTAGACCCGGTCGCCGAGACCGCCGGCGCCGATCACCGAGGCGATCACGGCCATGCCGAGCGCCATCATGATCGACTGGTTGACGCCGAGCAGCAGCTCCTTGCGGGCCAGCGGCAGCCGGGCCGTCAGCAGCCGCTGCCGGCCGGTCGCGCCGAGGGAGGCTGCGGCCTCCAGCACCCCGGCGTCCGCGCCGCGCAGCCCGAGCGCGGTGAGGCGGGCCATGGGCGGGGCCGCGTACACCACGGTCGCCAGGACCGCGGCCGGCACGCCGATGCCGAAGACCAGCACCACCGGCAGCAGGTAGGCGAAGGCGGGCAGCACCTGCATGGTGTCGAGCACCGGGCGCAGCAGGCGGTCCATCCGCCCGGACAGGCCGGCGGCCAGCCCGAGGAGCGCGCCGACCAGCACCGACGCGAGGACGGCCACCACCATCAGGGCGAGGGTCTGCAGGGTGGGGACCCACATGCCGAGCAGTCCGCACGCCGCGCATGCGGCGACGGAGACCAGGGCGAGGCGCACCCCCGCGAGCCGCCAGGCCGCCAGGCCGGCGGCGGCGGTCACCCCGGCCCAGCCGAGGGCGAGCAGCAGCAGGTACACGCCGCGCACGGAGACGACCACGGCGTTGCTGACGTGCCCGAGGAAGTAGAGGAAGAGCGGGTGGCCGTCGCGGTTGTCGATGATCCAGTCGCCGGCGCGCTCCAGCGGCCCCGACACGTCCACGGTGAGCCCGCCCGGCCAGCTGCCGCCGCCGAGCAGGACGGCGCCCAGGACGAGCAGGAGCGCCGTGCCCGCACCGACGAGCGGGACGCGGCGGCGCCGCAGCGGGGCCCGCGCGGCGCCGGAACCGGAGTCCGCGCCGGAGCCCGCCCTCGGGGTGCCGCCGCCGGAGCCGGGCTGTCCGGCCGCGGCGGCAGGGCCGGCGCCGGGCGGCGCCGTACGGTCGGTGGGAGCGGAGGCGGCGGTGGCGCTCATCGGCCCCACCGCCCCGGGCCGGGGACCCGTGTGCCGCCGCCCGGCGGCGGCCAGGTGCCGGGGGAGTGCATCAGGCCACCGCCTTCCCGTCCGCGGCGGGGACCCCGGCGACCACGCCCAGCAGCGCCGACTGGTCCACCACCCCCAGGCACCGCCCGTTCTCGACGACCCGCGCGTTCTCCCCGGTGCGGGCGACCGCCTCGATGGCCTCGTGGACGGTCGCGGTCGGTGCCAGCGCCGGCCCGGCCCCGGTCTCCTCGGCCCGCGCCGGGCGCATCGCCGAGCGGACCGTCAGCACCTGCTCGCGCGGCACGTCCCGGACGAAGTCGCGGACGTAGTCGTCGGCGGGGGAGCCGACGATCTCCTCGGGCGTTCCCAGCTGCACGATCCGGCCGTCGCGCATCAGCGCGATCCGGTCGCCGAGCCGCAGCGCCTCGCCGAGGTCGTGGGTGATGAACACCATGGTGCGGCCCTCCTCGCGGTGCAGCCGGACGACCTCCTCCTGCATGTCCCGCCGGATCAGCGGGTCGAGCGCGCTGAACGGCTCGTCGAAGAGCAGTACTTCGGGGTCCACCGCGAGCGCGCGGGCGAGTCCCACCCGCTGCTGCTGGCCGCCGGACAGCTGCCCGGGCCGGCGCCGCTCCAAGCCCTCCAGGCCGACCTTCGCCACGAACCCCGCCGCGCGCTCGCGGCGTTCGCCGCGGCCCACGCCCTGGATCTCCAGGCCGTAGGCGACGTTGTCGAGGACGGTCCGGTGCGGCAGCAGCCCGAAGTGCTGGAAGACCATCGCGGCCCGGTGGCGGCGCAGTTCGCGCAGCCGGGCCGGGTCCATGCCGAGGACGTCCTCGCCGTCGATGGAGAGGCTGCCCGACGTGGGCTCGATGAGCCGGGTCAGGCAGCGGACCAGCGTCGACTTGCCGGAACCCGACAGGCCCATCACCACGAACACCTCGCCCTTGCGCACGTCGAAGGAGACGTCGCGGACGGCGGCCGTGCAGCCGGTCCGCTCGCGCAGCGAGGCGGCGTCCAGCGACGCCAGTTCCGGATCGGCCGGGACCCGTCCGGCCTTCGGCCCGAAGACCTTCCACAGGTTCCGCACGGCGAAGACGGACTCGGATCCGGACGCGGGCGCGGAGCCGGCCCCCGGCCCGTCCCCCGCGCGTCCGGCGGCCGGCCCGCTCTCCGGCCGGCCCTCGGGCCGGGTCCCCGGACGTCTCGTGTTCCGGCTCATCGGCGGGCACCTCCCAGCAGTTCGGCGCACTTCTCCCCGACCATCAGCACCCCGATCATCGGGTTCACGGCGGGCATGGTCGGGAAGACGGACGCGTCGGCGATCCGGACGCCGGACAGGCCCCGGATCCTCAGATCGGGGGTGACGACGGCGAGCGCGTCGTCCTCGGCGCCCATCCGGCAGGTCCCGGCCGGGTGGTACACGGTGTGCGCGACCTGCCGGGCGTACGCGCTGAGCTCCTCGTCGGAGGTGACCTCCGGGCCCGGGCAGACCTCGCGCCGCAGCCAGCCGGCCAGCGGCTCGGCCGCCGCGATCCGCCGGGCGATCCTGATGCCGTCGACCAGGGTCCGGCCGTCGTAGTCGTCCTCGTCGGTGAAGTACCGGAAGTCCAAAGCGGGCTTGACCCCGGGGTCGGAGCTCGTCAGGTAGAGCCGGCCGCGGCTGCGCGGCTTGGGGATGTTCGGGGTCATCGACACGCCGTGGGCGGGGCGCTCGTAGCCCAGCCGCTCGGGGTTGTCGGTGAACGGCACCTGGTAGAAGTGGAACATCAGGTCCGGCCCCTGAGCCGCCGGATCCCGGCGGACGAACAGCCCGGCGTCCGAGTCCATCGCGGAGTTCTCCGGTATCGGACCGTTCGTCTCCCACACGATGACCGATTCCGGGTGGTCGAGGAGGTTCTCGCCGACCCCCGGCAGGTCGTGCACGACCGGGATGCCCAGCTCCTCCAGGTCCGCCCGCGGTCCGATGCCCGAGTGCAGCAGCAGCCGCGGCGAGTCCACGGCCCCGGCGCACACCAGCACCTCGCGGCGGGCCCGCACCACGTGCTCCCGGCCGTCCGCGGTGCGCACGTGCACTCCGGTGGCCCGGGTCCCTTCCAGCTCCAGCCGGAACGCCCACGTCTCCAGGGCGATGTGCAGGTTCGGCCGGTCCAGGAAGGGGTGCAGGTAGGCGACCGAGGCCGAGGACCGCTTGTTGTCCTCCGGGTGGTACGCCAGGTCGAAGAAGCCGACACCCTCGTGGAAGGCCCCCTTGTTGAACCCCTCCACCCGGGGGACGCCGAGGGCGTCCTGCGCCGCCTCCACGAAGTCCCGGGCGATGGCGTTGCGGTCGTCCTCGTGGACCGGGACGATGTTGTTGCGGAGCCGGTCGAAGTACGGGTCCATGGAGGCAGCGTCCCAGCCCTCGGCCCCGGCCTCGGCCCACTCGTCCCAGTCGGAGGGGAGCGGCTTGAACGAGATGAGCGTGTTGTGCGAGGAACAGCCGCCCAGCACCCGCGCCCGGCTGTGCCGGATGTGGGAGTTGCCGCGGGGCTGCCGGGTGGTGGGGTAGTCGTAGTCCAGTTCGCCGCCGAGCAGCCCCATCCACCGGCGCAGGGTCAGGACGTCCTCGCGGCCGACGTCGCTGGGCCCGCCCTCGATGACGGCCACGCTGACCGCGGGGTCCTCGGTCAGCCGGGAGGCGATCACGGAACCGGCGGTGCCGCCGCCGACGACGACGTAGTCGTACACCTGCCCGTCGAGCGGGGCGTCCGGCTCGTGGCGGGCGTGCGGGTCGTACGGGTGGGGGTGGTGCGTGTGGGGGTCGTGCGTGTGGGGGTGGTGGTTCATGCCTGGTCCTTCTGGTGCTCGCCGCGTGCGCCGTCGTCCTGTCCGCCGGCGAACCAGCGGACGGGACGCGGGGAGAGGTTCCGGTAGACGTGCTTGGCCTCGCGGTACTCGGCGAGGCCGGCGGGGCCGAGTTCGCGGCCGATGCCTGACTTGCCGAAGCCGCCCCATTCGGCCTGCGGCAGGTACGGGTGGAAGTCGTTGATCCAGACGGTGCCGTGGCGCAGCAGCCCGGCCACCCGCCCGGCCCGCTCCTCGTCGGAGGTCCACACCGCGCCGGCCAGGCCGTACTCGGTGTCGTTGCCGAGGGCGACGGCCTCCTCCTCGGTGCGGAAGGTCTCCACGGTCAGGACCGGGCCGAAGACCTCCTCGCGCACCACGCGCATGCCGCGGTGGCAGCGGTCGAGGACGGTGGGCCGGTAGAAGAAGCCCGGGCCCTGCGGCCGGACCCCGCCGACGCGGAGCACCGCGCCCTCGGCGAGGGCGGAGGCCACGTACTCCTCGGTCCGCTCCCGCTGGGCGGCCGAGACCAGCGGCCCGCACTCGACGCCGGGGTCGGTGCCGCGGCCCAGCCGGATCAGCCCGGCCCGGCGGGACAGTTCGGCGACGAACCGGTCCCGCAGCGGCTCCTCGACGATCAGGCGGGAGCCGGCCGAGCAGACCTGGCCGCTGTGGATGAACGCGGCGTTGAGGGCCTGGTCCACGGCGGTGTCGAAGCCCTCGGGGGTGGCGCAGGCGTCCGCGAAGACGATGTTGGGGTTCTTGCCGCCCAGTTCGAGCGCGACCTTCTTGACGCTGTCGGCCGCCGCCCGGGCGACCTTCGTGCCGCTCGCGAGCCCGCCGGTGAACGAGACCAGGTCGACGCCGGGGTGCTCGGCGAGCCGCGCGCCCACGGTGTGCCCGGGACCGGTGACGATGTTGGCCGCGCCCAGCGGGAGCCCGGCCTCCAGCAGCAGCTCCACCAGGGCGACCGTGCTCAGCGGGGTGATCTCGCTGGGCTTGATGACGAAGGTGTTGCCGGCGGCGAGGGCCGGCGCGATCTTCCAGCTGGCCTGGAGGAGCGGGTAGTTCCACGGGGTGATCAGGGCGCAGACGCCGACCGGCTCGTGGACGACCACGCTGCGGACGTCCGGCGAACCGGCGTCGACGACGCGCTCCGCGCTCTCCTCCTCCACCAGGTCGGCGAAGTAGCGGAAGGCGTCGCGCACGCAGTCGACGTCGGTCCGGCCCTCCTCCAGCGTCTTGCCCGCGTCCCGGCTCTCCAGGGCGCCGATCCGCTCCCGATCGCGTTCCAGCCGGTCGGCGACGCGGCGCAGCAGGGCTGCGCGCTCGGCGACCGGCGTACGGGGCCAGGTGCCCGCGTCGAAGGCGGCGCGGGCGGCGGCCACCGCGTCGTCGGTGTCCCGGACATCGCCCTCGGCGACGACCGCGAAGGCGGTGGCGTCGACGGGGTCGATGATCCGGCGGGTGTCACCGGAGAGTGCTGCGCGCCACTCGCCGCCCACGTGGATGGTCTGCTGTGCTGCGGTCACGTCGGGTATTGCCTTTCGTTCCTTCGGGTCCCCCGTCGGTCGCCCGGAGAACCAGAGCGACCTGCCGGCCGCCCGGAAGCCCGGCTGCCCCCGCCTCCCGGAAGCATGTGGAAGACGGCCCGGAGAGTGATCCACTTCACTGGGCATATCTGAACGCAATCGGACATTCACGACAGGAATCGACCTCGTCGCGGCCGCGGCCCACTCGTTCGGCCACGCGCGGGTCGTGCCCCTTCCAGGCGCACGGGTGGCTGGACGGGAGCGTTACGACCCGCGCCGGTTCGCGGGCGGTGATGTGGGGCTTGGTCGTAGCGGTCGAGTCCGCGTCCCCGGTGTGACACGGCACGGTCCGGAGTGCGCCGTCAGGTCGTGGGCCTTCGGCGCACTCCGGCGGGGCGGTCCGTGGCGGGCCGGGGCTCCCTACTCGGCCGGGGAGGTCGCGTGGGACAGGGCCACGCCGGCGATGATCAGGGCCAGGGCGAGGAAGCGGCCCGGGGTCACCGGTTCCCTGTGGACCACGGCGCCGAGCGTGATGGCTCCGGCCGCGCCGATCCCGGTGAAGACGGCGTAGGCCGTGCCGACCGGGAGGCCCTCCATCGCCAGGGACAGCAGGTAGACGGCGACGGCGGCGAGTGCGAAGCAGAGCAGCGTGGGCAGCGGGCGGGTGAACCCGGCCGTCGGTTTGATGCTCTGCGACCAGGCGACCTCCACCAGGCCGGCGGCGACGAGGAGGAGCCAGTTCACAGGGACCCTCCCGTCGTGCGGGCGGCTTCCAGCGCGGCCGCGCGGGACGCGTCGTGCGCCCCGCGCCGTCCGGCGAGGGCCGGATCGGTGAGGGAGTTGGCCAGTTCGGTGCCGAGGAAGGTCACGGCCTCCTCCGGCACGGCGAAGTGTCCGGTGAAGAAGTCGCGCAGGTAGCGCTCCTGGTGGTCGTACGGGTGGCGCGGTGTGCCCGGGCCGTACGCCCCGCCGCGGGCGTACGCCACGACGAACCGCCGTCCCGCGAGGGACATGCGCGGGAAGGTGACCTGGTCGATCCAGGCCTTCAGGGACGCCGGGACCGAGTAGTTGTACATCGGCGTGGCGATCAGTACGACGTCGGCGGCGACGAGTTCGGACAGCAGCGGCTCGACGACGGCCCAGGCCGCCTCCTGCGCGGGGGTGCGCACGGCTTCGCGGTAGCGCGCGGGGTCGGTGATCCCGTGCTCCAGGACGTAGTCGCACAGCTCGGTCCACGCCTCGCCGATCTGCGGGACGGGCGTCCTGGCCAGATCGCGGTGGAGGTGGACCCCCTCCGGGTGGGAGGCGCGCCAGGCGGCGGCGACGGCGTCACCGGCCTCCCGGCTGAAGGACCGGCGGCGGGCGCTGGCGTCGAGATGCAGCAGTGTGGTCATGACGGGGACCCCTCGGTATCGGCCGGAACGGTAACCGGACGCGGCGTCCAGTTATACCCGGCGAGGGGCTCAACCGGACAGGGCGTCCGGTTATTCCTGTAGGCTGGGGTGCCATGGGGACGAGGGAACGCGCGGACGCCGCCCGCAACCGGGCCAAGGTGCTCTCCGCCGCCGCAGAGCTGTTCGCCGCCGGTGATCCGCGGTCGGTCACGATGGAGGACATCGCCCGGGCGGCCGGCATCGGCCGCGGCACGCTCTACCGCCGCTACCCGGACGTCACGTCCATCGCGGCGGCCCTCCTCGACGAGCACGAACGCCGCCTGCAGGAAGAGCTGTTGCGCGGGGCCCCGCCCCTGGGCCCCGGCGCGCCGCCGGCCGAGCGGCTCACCGCCTTCTACGCCGCCATGGTCGACCTGCTGGACACCCACGGCCACCTGGTGCTCGGCGCCGAGACCGGCGAGAGGCGCTTCACGGTCGGCGCGTACGGCTTCTGGCGCGTCCACGTCCTCGTCCTGCTGCGCGAGTCCGGCACTCCGGACCCGGAGGCCCTGGTGGACGCCCTGCTGGCGCCGCTGGCGCCGGAGGTCTTCCTCCAGCAGCGCGCGCAGGGAGTGACACCGGACCGGATCAAAGCGGCGCTGGGGCGACTGGCGGGCGTGCTGCCGTCCGGCTGAACGGCCCCGCGGACCGCACCGGACGCTTCCCGCCGGGCGCCGCGCCGCCGCCGCGGGACGGCCGGCGGCGGCGCGGTCCCGGCCGGGCGGCGGCGCCGTCCTGGCGCGGGCCCTGCCCCTGCTGGCGGCCCCCCTGCCCCGGCGGGCGGCCCGGCGGCCCGGGCCCGGCCGAGCGGCGGCGCGGTCCCGGCCGGGCGGCGGTGCCGTCCTGGCGCGGGCCCGGCCCCTGCTGGCGGCCCCCTGCCCCTGCTGGCGGCCCCCCGGCCCCTGCTGGCGGCCCCCCTGCCCCGGCGGGCGGTTTCCGACCGCCGGAGCCCCGTACGAGAGGCCGGAAGGAGCCCCGGCCGGGTGCCGCCAGCGGGAGCTCGCAGGCGCCGGCTGCCTCGGCCCGGACTTCTCAGCCCCTCGGCCGGCGGGCGGCCCGCGCCGCCACCGCCGCCACGGCGGCCACCGGCACCGCCGGCCCCAGCAGCAGCGCCGCCGGCCCGGCCCCCAGGGCGGCCGCGCCCAGCACCAGCGCCGGCCCGGCGGCGAGCGCCAGGCCCAGCCCGGCCGCCACCCGGCCCGGCGAAGCGGCCCGGTCCCCGCCGTCCCCGGGCAGCGGGTCCGGCAGCCGAAGCGCCGCCCAGTCGGCCGCCGCCTCCCGCTCCTCGCGGCGGCGCACCGCCACCGCGAGCAGCCGCAGCACCACGGTGGCCGCCGCGCCCGCCACCGCCACCGCCGCCCCGGGCAACGCCCACCCGGGCGCCGACAGCAGCGGGACCAGCAGGGCGACCGCGGACCAGCCGACGAGACAGCCCGCGGCGGCGAGCCTGCGCGAGGCGGGCCGGTCGGCGCCCGCCCGCAGCTCCGCCAGCGAGGGTACGTACCAGACGCACCCCGCGGCCGTCACCGCGGCGAGACCCAGCACGGGCACCACCGCAGAGCCGGTCATTCCCCCTCCCGCGTGGCCGTACCGGCGCAGACGGCGGCGATCCGCGGGTGGTGCAGGTCGAAGGCGGGCGACTCCGAGCGAATGCGCGGCAGCACCAGGAAGTTGTGGCGGGGCGGCGGGCAGGAGGTCGCCCATTCGAGCGAGCGGCCGTACCCCCAGGGGTCGTCCACCTCGACCTTCCTCCCGCACCTGGCGGTCTTCCAGACGTTGTAGAAGAACGGCAGGAAGGACAGGCCGAGCAGGAACGAGCCGATGCTGGACAGGGCGTTGAGCGTGGTGAAGCCGTCCGAGGCCAGGTAGTCCGCGTAACGGCGCGGCATGCCCGCGGCGCCCAGCCAGTGCTGCACCAGGAAGGTCAGGTGGAAGCCCAGGGTGAGCGTCCAGAAGGTGATCTTGCCCAGCCGCTCGTCCAGCATCCTGCCGGTGAACTTCGGCCACCAGAAGTGGAAGCCGGCGAACATCGCGTACACCACGGTGCCGAAGAGCGTGTAGTGGAAGTGCGCGACGACGAAGTACGAGTCGGAGACGTGGAAGTCCATCGGGGGCGAGGCCAGGATGACGCCGGTCAGACCGCCGAAGGTGAAGGTGACCAGGAAGCCGACCGTCCAGAGCATCGGGGTCTCGAAGGACAGCGAGCCCTTCCACATGGTGCCGATCCAGTTGAAGAACTTCACACCGGTCGGGACCGCGATCAGGAAGGTCATGAAGGAGAAGAACGGCAGCAGCACACCGCCGGTGACGTACATGTGGTGCGCCCACACGGTCACCGAGAGGCCGGCGATCGCGATCGTCGCGGCGACCAGACCGATGTAGCCGAACATCGGCTTGCGCGAGAAGACCGGGATCACCTCGGAGACGATGCCGAAGAACGGCAGCGCCAGGATGTACACCTCGGGATGGCCGAAGAACCAGAAGAGGTGCTGCCACAGCAGCGCGCCGCCGTTGGCCGGGTCGTAGACGTGTGCACCGAACTTGCGGTCCGCTTCCAGGGCGAAGAGCGCCGCCGCCAGCACCGGGAAGACCAGCAGCACCAGAAGCGCGGTCAGCAGCACGTTCCAGGTGAAGATCGGCATGCGGAACATCGTCATGCCGGGGGCGCGCATGCAGATGATCGTGGTGATGAAGTTGACGGCGCCGGCGATGCTGCCGAAGCCGGAGAGGGCCACACCCATGATCCACATGTCGGCGCCGAGGCCGGGGGAGTGGGTGGCGTCCGAGAGCGGCACGTAGAGGAACCAGCCGAAGTCCGGGGCGCCCTGCGGGGTGAGGAAGCTGCCGGCCGCGATCAGCGAGCCGAACAGGAAGAGCCAGAAGGCCAGCATGTTCAGCCGGGGGAAGGCCACGTCGGGCGCGCCGATCTGCAGCGGCATGATCCAGTTGGCGAAGCCGGTGAACAGCGGCATGGCGAAGAGCAGCAGCATGATCGAGCCGTGCATCGTGAACGCCTGGTTGAACTGCTCGTTCGACATGATCTGCGTACCCGGCCGGGCCAGTTCGGCGCGCATGGCCAGGGCCATGACGCCGCCGACGATGAAGAACAAGAAGGCCGAGACCAGGTACATCGTGCCTATCTTCTTGTGGTCGGTGGTCGTCAGCCACTCCACCCACGTCGGGCGGTCCGCCCGCGCCGGCGCCCCGCCGGCTGCGGGCGGCCGCCCCGCGGTCGCCACCTCGTCACCACGCACCGTGTCCACCGGACAGGGCCTCCCCATCTGCATCCGCTCCGCTGCGCACGGGAGCCCGTCCCGGGCGACGGCAGGCCGACTGCCGCCGGAACATGATCAAACGGGTGCGTTCGCCGCCGACAGGGACGAATGGTCCCGACCGGGCCTCGAACGCAGGGCCGAACGGCCCTCCCGGGCCCGGTCCGCCGGGCGGACACCGGGCCCTTCCGTTCTCCGGTCCCCGTGCGCTGTTCGACGGCGTGCTGCTGGTCCGTGGACATGCATGCCTACTGCCCCAAGGCCGGCCTTGCGTCCCTGGAGAAGCCGGCGGATGACGCTCGCCGCACGAGGGAGGCCGGAGCCGGTGCTGCCCGTCCCGGGCCGCTCACGACGGCTGCTGGATCCCTCCCGGGGTTCAATTCAGCTGGTCGCGCACGAGATCAAGGAATGCCTGTCGGCTCGGACGTATGTGCGCCCAGACCTTCTCGTCCTGCGGATGCTCCCGGTCTTCGGGGCCCTTTCTGATCACTTCCTGTACTGCCCAGGCGAGGCTGTGTGCCGCTTCGCCGACCTCGGGCGCGCACAGTACGTGGATCGTCTTCTGCGTCACCCACACCCTGTCAAGGACCTGCCGTGCCCGGGCCTGCCACTGCTCGTCAGCCAGGTTGTGGTGATGCCGATCCACCGCGACCCGCTCGGCTTCCTGCACCGCGGACAGAAATTCGATGAGGTGAGTGAGACGCTCGTTACGGCGCGCCTCGGCAAGTTCACGAGCACTGCGGCGCGCCTCGCCGCGTTCCAAGGCGTGACCTGCCGAGCGCTGGGTCAGTATCGACATGAGCCCGCCGAGCAGGACGCCGATGAGCGGCGCAAGCGTTGTCCACACAACGTCAGACTATGACATCGATGGCATGGACATGCGGCGGGGTGCGGGCGGTTTCGGGCCGGACGGGGACACGCGGACGGCAAGGCACCCGGCGACACCTGGGTCGAGGTCACGGGCGTCCTGCGGACGGGCTGCGCCAGCGCCGAGAACCCCGTCCCGACCATGGGCGTCGAGGGCCTCAAGCCCGTCGCCCCACCGAGCAACCCCTACCTCGACGCGCCGCCCACCGACGGCTGAGCCCCGTAGCGGGCCCCCGCGGCTCCCCGAACGATCCGCCGTACAGCGCCTAGCCGTGCACCGACCCGCCGGGACACGATGGGGCGGCTCCTGGACGCGGAACCGCGAACCGGTTCCCCGTCCCGGCCGAGCTCTCCATCCGACCCGAAGGGGTGTGCGCCCATGCCCGACCGCCCGACCGCCGAGCCCGGGGACCGCGTCGAGCTCGCCCCCGGCGAGGTCCCCGCCGACGGCCGCTTCGCCAACCCCGACCTCCTCCCCGTACCGGTCGCGGCCCGGCGCTGGACGACGTACAACTTCACCGCCCTGTGGGTCGGCATGGCGCACAACATCCCCTCCTGGCTGCTCGCCTCCGGGCTCGTGGCCCTGGGGATGGACTGGAAGCAGGCCGTCTTCACCATCGCGCTCGCCAACCTCATCGTGCTCGTGCCGATGCTCCTCACCGGGCACGCCGGCCCCAAGTACGGGATCCCGTTCCCGGTGCTGGCCCGGGCCTCGTTCGGGGTCCGCGGGGCCAACATGGCCGCGCTCGTCCGGGCGGCCGTGGCCTGCTGCTGGTTCGGGATCCAGACGTGGATCGGCGGGTCCGGGATCTTCGTCCTGCTGGGCAGGATCTTCGGCGGCTGGGCGGGGGCCGCCGAGATCGGCGGCGAGCCGTGGACGCTGTGGCTGTGCTTCGTCGTCTTCTGGGCCCTCCAGCTCGCCATCATCTACCGGGGGATGGAGGCCCTGCGGCGCTTCGAGAACTGGGCCGCGCCCTTCGTCATCGTCGGCGCGCTGACCCTGCTGGTGTGGATCGGGGTGAAGGCGGGCGGCTTCGGCGAACTGCTCGACCAGCCGTCCCGGCTCGGCTGGGGCGCGGACTTCTGGCAGGTCTTCTTCCCCGCGCTCATGGGGATGATCGCCTTCTGGTCCACCCTCTCCCTCAACATCCCCGACTTCACGCGCTTCGGCGCGGGACAGCGCTCCCAGATCCTCGGGCAGACCCTCGGCCTGCCCACGACGATGACCCTCTTCGCGCTGCTGTCGGTGTTCGTCACCTCCGGGTCGGAGGCGGTGTACGGAGCCCCGATCTGGGACCCCGTGGAGCTCGTCGCCAAGACCGACAACGTCTTCGGGCTGCTGTTCGCCCTGGTCACCGTACTGATCGCGACGATCTCGGTGAACGTCGCGGCCAACGTCGTCTCCCCGGCCTACGACCTGGCCAACCTGGCGCCCCGCCGGATCGACTTCCGCCGGGGCGCGCTGATCACCGGCGTGGTCGGCGTGCTGATCATGCCGTGGAAGCTGACGTCCACCCCCGAGCTGTACATCTTCACCTGGCTGGGCCTGGTCGGCGGACTGCTCGGCACCGTGGCCGGCGTCCTCATCGCGGACTACTGGATCGTCCGCCGCACCCGGCTGTCGCTGCCCGACCTCTACCGGGAGGGCGGCCCGTACTGGTACGCGGGGGGCTGGAACTTCCGGGCCGTGGCGGCGTTCGTGGTCGGCGGGGTGCTGGCCATCGGCGGCTCCCACTCGGCCCCCGGCAAGGGCCCCTTCCCCGAGGAGGGCGTGATCCCCTTCCTGAAGCCGCTGGCGGACTACGGCTGGGCGGTGGGCCTGACCGCGTCCGTACTGCTCTACACGGCGCTCATGAGCAGGGTGCGCCCCGCTGCGCCGGGAGCCGGCGGCGAGGACGGCCGACCGGCGTGAACGCGACGGCGGGGCCGGCCTCCCGGCGGCTCCACGGGTCCGCCGGCCGAGCGGTCGCCGAGGGCCCCGGGGATCAGGCCGGCCGGCGTGCGCCCGCCCACACGGCGGGCTTGCGCTGCGCCCAGGGCGCGGCCGCCTCCAGTTGGGCGGCGAGCCGGAACAGCAGGTCCTCGCGTCCGTAGCCCGCGGCGAACTGCACGCCGACCGGCATCCCGGTGGCGGGGTCGGACGCGAGCGGCACCGACATCGCCGGTGTGCCGGCGACGTTGAAGACGGCGGTGAACGGCGAGCGGTGGAACAGGTGCTCCAGCCAGCCCCGCCCGTCGGCGTCCTCGGCGCCCCGGCCGTAGGTGCCCAGGGGCAGCGGTATCTCGGGGAGGGTGGGCGTCAGCAGCAGCTGGTCCCGGGTCTCGAAGTGGGCGCCGACCGCGCGGGCGACCCGGTTGCGCACGCCGAGGGCGTGCACGAAGTCCGTGCCGCTCACCTCGCGTCCCCACGCGTAGCTCGCGAGCATGCGGGGCTCGACCGTGGACCCGTCCACCGGGCGTCCCAGCGCGTCGGCGAGGCCGTCGATCCAGGTCACCAGGTTCGCGCTCCACAGGCGGGCGTTGGCGAGCACGAACTCCTCCCAGGACACGCCGAGGTCCACGGTGGTCACGTCGACGCGGTGGCCGAGCGATTCCATGAGCCGGGCGGCGGCCACGGCGGCCTTCACCACGGCCGGTTCCACGTCGCGCCCGCCCCAGGGGGTGGTGACCAGGCCGACGCGCAGGCGTCCGGGTTCCCTGGTGACCTCTTCGCCGTACGGGCGGCGGGGGCGCTCCGCGAAGTAGGGGTCGCCGGCCTCCGGGCCCTGGATCAGGTCGAGCAGGGCCGCGCTGTCCCGCACGGTCCGGCTGAGCCCGCCGTGCACCGCGAGGCCGTTGAAGACCTCGTCGGCGTCCGGGCCCAGGGAGATCCGGCCGCGGGTGGGCTTGAGGCCGAACAATCCGGTGCTGGCGGCCGGTACCCGGATCGATCCGGCCGCGTCGGTGGCGTGTGCGAGGGGGGTGATCCCGGCGGCGACGGCCGCGGCGGACCCGCCGCTGGAGCCGCCTGCCGTCCGGGCGAGGTCCCAGGGGTTGCGGGTGGCGCCGTACAGGACCGGCTCGGTGGTGGTGCTGTAGGCGAATTCGGGTGTGGCCGTGCGGCCCAGCGTCACCAGACCGGCCCGGCGGAAGCGCCGCATGAGGAACGAGTCCTCCCGGGCCACGCTGCCGGCGGCGAGGCGGCTGCCCAGCTCGACGCGCTTGCCCCGCATGGACACGGCCAGGTCCTTGATCAGGAACGGCACCCCGGCGAGCGGGGTGCTGCCCGGGACGGGGCTGTCTCCGGCGGGCCAGCTCTCCACCACGGCGTTGACCTGCGGATTCACGGCCGCCATCGCGGCCTGGGCCGCGTCGGTCAGCTCCGCCGCGGTCACCTCCCGCCGAGCCACGAGCCCGGCCAGCCCCACTGCGTCGTACTGGGTGTATTCGTGCAGCTCCACTGTGCCCCACCTGCGTTCCCAATCGGTCCCGTGCGATACCGATCGGTATCGCTTGAGGGTGATCGGTAACGTAACATGGCCGCAGACGCCGGCAAGCACGATCGAAGCGAGGCACACGATGACGAGCAGCCCCCCGAGACCGGGCCGGGACTCGAGGGTCGCCCGCCTCCCCCCGCGCGAGCGCATCCTCGACGCGGCCGAGGAACTGTTCCTCAGCGAGGGCGTGCGGGCGGTCGGCGTCCAGGCCATCGCGGAGCGGGCGAACACCACGAAGACGGCCCTCTACCGGCACTTCGCCACCAAGGACGCGCTGATCGAGGAGTGGCTGAGGATCGTCGCGGCGGGCTACGCGGCCGCCTTCGACCGGGTGGAGGCCGAGCATCCCGGCGACGGCCGGGCCCAGCTGCTCGGTGTGGCGCGCTACTTCGCCGAAGGGCTGCCGGACGTCGTCCGCAGGGGCTGCCCGTTCGTGAACTCCATCGCGGGCCTGCTCGACCCCGGCCACCCGGCCCGCCGGCTGATCGAGGACCACAAGGCCGCTCAGCGGCGCCGCCTCACCGCCATGTGCGAGCGGGCCGGTGCGCCCGCACCCGACGACGTCTCCGCGGAGCTCACCTTCCTCCTGGAAGGCGCCCAGGTCAGCGCGCAGAACGGCAGCGTCGACCGCGCGGGGGACAGACTCGTGGCCGCGGTCCGGGCAGTCCTCGACAGGTCGACGCCGACGGCCTGAGTGGCCCGGCCACGAAGACCCGGCCCGTGGCCGCGGCTCCGGCCGTGCCCGGACACCCGCTCAGCCACCGGGCGCAGCCTCCGCCCGCCAGGCTTCGGGGCTGCGGTAGTGGTTGCGGTGTCCCGCGGCGAGCACCCGTCGCAGCGCGGGCAGGTGCTCGGTGCGGGCGTGGAGCTCCAGCCGCTCCAACAGGGCCAGCGCGGGCTCCGGTTCGA
Source organism: Streptomyces sp. NPDC096136 (assembly GCF_044763325.1). Classification (NCBI taxonomy): domain Bacteria; kingdom Bacillati; phylum Actinomycetota; class Actinomycetes; order Kitasatosporales; family Streptomycetaceae; genus Streptomyces; species Streptomyces sp. NPDC096136. The sequence goes on from NZ_JBIWFZ010000006.1 coordinate 166,556, forward strand.
GTTGCCCGTACACATCGTGGTAGCTCGCGCGCAGGGCCCGGAAGACGGCCGGGTGCAGCTCGGGCACCCGGGCCGCCGCCTCGTAGGTGGCGGCCTTGGCCCCCCACGGCACCGGGCCCGAAACCTCCAGGACCCGGCGCGCCCGGCGCAGCAGCGGCTGCGGGGCGCCGGGCAGCAGCCGGTCGCGGTCGTTGCCGAGGACCTCGGCGAAGGCCTCCTCGGAGGTCTCCCACACCTCGAACCAGTCGTACCAGAGCGACTCGGCGATCGCCGGGTACTCCCGGACGGCTTCGAGCCTGCGGCGGTAGCCGCCCCAGAGCAGCCCCGCCGGCAGCGGTCCCCCGGGCCCGCGATGGGCCGAGTGGATCTGACCGGTCACCAGGAAGTGACCGCCGAGCAGGTCCATCAGCCCGAGCGCCACCCGCAACCTGCCCGCCAGGTCGAGCCCTTCGTCGGTGAAGGCCATCGAACCGAGCCCGTTGCACAGGTCCTCACCGGTGAGGGTCTCGGCGGGCGGCTCCGCGTCGTACCAGGTGTCGGGCCCGGTCTGGGTGATGCCGTCCTCGGCGAGCCAGCGCCGGGCGGTCTCGCCGTCCGGTACGTCGGCCAGGAAGGCGGCGACCGCCCCGGTGAACTCCTCCGGGGCGGCGGCGTGCACCAGATGGCCGACCGGGATCGTGGTGAGCCGGGCGTCCGGGACCCGGCGGGCGAGCTCGGCGAGGGCCTCCTGCGGGACGTGGCTGTCCGGCCCGCCCGCCACGACCAGGGTCGGGGCCGTGATCAGGGAGAGGCCCTCCCGCCAGGACGGGTCGGGGCGGTCCAGCTGAGCCCGGACCGCGATGACCATCGCCCAGTCGAAGGCCAACTCCCCCTCGGGCCGCACCGGAACACGCGGCTCGCGGGGGAAGGGCGCCGGGGCGTCCTCCAGGACCAGCCGGACCACCCGCCACGGACTGTGCTGCGCGACCAGGAGCGCGACCACCCCGCCCATCGAGTGCCCGACCAGGTCCACGCGGTCCAGGCCGACGGCGTCCAGGAAGCCCAGCACGTCGTCGCGCATCAGCTCCAGCGAGTACGCGCCGGGCCGCCCGCTGCGGCCGTGGCCCCGCAGGTCCAGGGCGTACACCCGGCGGTCCCGCGCGAGTACGTCCCGTACGAGGGCCCAGTCGTCCGCGCTCTCGCCCAGCGCCGGCAGCAGGAGCAGCGGCTCGCCGCCGGCCGGGCCGGCCACCTGGTAGGCGAGCCGGACGCCGTTGACCGTGAGGGTGTGGTGCTCCGTCATCCGGACGACAGTAGGCGCAGCCGCCGGACGGGGCGGCGGAGGGCCGGGCCCGGCCGCCTGCTCACTCCGGGCCCCCACCGGAGCCGCCGCCCTCCGCGTACCCGGCCGGCCACGGGCCGAGGGCCCGGGTCTTCCAGTACAGCCCCTCGCGTGCGTCCTGCTCATCGACACCGGACGACGGCTCGGGCCAGACGACCACGGCCAGTTGTGGCAGACCGACCCGTGTCCGGGGTAGATCCCGTCCGACACCGGGCCGGCCCTGGCGGGCCGGCCGCACGCTTCGCGCCATCGCCGTCACTCAGCGCGGCCGCCCCCAGGGTCCAGGACGACGGGCGGGGGAGAGGGTGCGACGCTGGAGTGAAGGGCCCGGGGTGGAGGTCCGAGCGCGTCCCATCCGGTCCGGAGCACCAACCCGGAAGGCAGGTACGTCCCATGCGCACGTCGACCCGTATCGCCGGTGCCCTCACCGGCCTGACCCTCACCCTCGGTGGTGCGGTCCTCGCCGCTCCCGCGGTCCGGGCGGACATCCCCGCCTGTACGCAGATGGCCGAAGCGGCCGGTGCCACCGCTTCCGACTCCGTCACAGCGGCCTGCGGCCGTGGCGTGAGCGGAGACCTGCAGGGCTGTGTGACCGGGCTGACCGGCGCCGGAGTCGCGGGCGGTGCCGCGACCGCCGCCTGCCGGGCGGCGGCCCACGAACCGCGTTAGAGGACCGCTCGCGGTTCGACGCCGAGCACGTCGACGTCGCCCCGCTCCTACCGGCGCGTACGCGGCGCGTCGGCCTCGCCTCGCGGGCCACATGCCGAGCGCCCATGCTGAGGAGGAGGGCGCCCTCGTGTGGAGACCCGTCCTTCCCGAAGGCCGAACGAAGGCGCCTGCGAGGAGGAAGCCATGCGCATGCGAAGGATCCTGGGCCTGGCCCTGGCCGCCGCGACCCTCGTCGGCGTGAGCGCCGTCGGCGCCGGGGCCGCCTCGTCTCCGAACATCTCCCGGGACGACTGCACGGCCGCCGGCGGGCAGATCGTTTCACGCCCCTACGCCGGCGAAGCCTGCGCGCTCCCTGACGGGACCACGCAGGCGATCACCTGACCGCCGGCGCCGTCTCGAAGCCGAAGCCGAGGCGGAAGCCGAAGCCGAGGCCGTCCCCGCCGCGAGAGCGGTCCGCGCCGTCCTGAACGGCCCCGGCCGCATCGTCCTACGGTGACCGCGAGGCCGTTCGTTCGCATGTCCTGGCCGCGTTGACACGGCCCTCCCCGCTGCCGCAACGAAGCCGCCTCTGCCCGTCTGGGCCGACGCCGCCCCCGCCGGCACCGCCGACCGGCACGCGGTCCGCGGCCACGGCCCTCGGCGTAGACCTACGCGACGGCCCGTCACAGCACGACTGAGGAGCCGACCGGCACGCTGCACCCGCCGGTCGGCTCCTCAGTCGTGCTCCCCGACGCCCCCGGGGACGCCCCCCCCGGGGGCGACTCCGTCGTTCGGGCGATCAAGGGCGCCGCCCGCAGCGCCGAAAAGGACCAAGCAGAGTCGCCCCACCCCCGCAACCCGGTACGCCTCCGCGCCCCAGGCCGCCCCGATGACGGCGGTCCCCTACCCCGGCCGACAGGCCCGGAGGAGATCCCGCATGCGCGTCCTCACGCCCTTGACCGCCGTCACCGCCGCCGCGCTCCTGCTCCTCACGGCCACCGGTGCCACCCCCGCCGCGGCCGACGGGAACCCCGACGGCACACCCCTGGTCAAGGTGTCCCACGGCGACCCGTACGCGAAGTGCACCGTCGGAGCGAGGTCCCCCGACAGCATCGTCTACCCGGGCACCGAGGTCGAGCCGTACCTGTCCGTCGATCCGCGCGACCCCAAGCGCGTGGTCACCGTGTTCCAGCAGGACCGCTGGAACGACGGCGGCGCCCGCGGCCTGGCGGCCGGCTGGACCACGGACGGACACACCTTCCACCGGAGCACGCTGCCGTTCAGCCTGTGCGCCCCCGGCGGCGCGGACTACGAACGGGCCTCCGACCCCTGGGTGAGCACCGGACCGGACGGCACCGTCTACGCCGGCGGGGAGGGCGTCGACTTCACGAAGAGCACGCGCACCGCCCTCCTGGCCGTCACGTCCCGCGACGGCGGCCGCACTTGGCAGAACCTCACCACCACGCACGTCGACGAACAGCCGTTCTTCAACGACAAGCCCTCGCTCACCGCCGACCCGATCCGCAAGGGCACCGCCTACCAGGTCTGGAACCGCCTCGACAACGACCCGCCCGGCCCCAGCTCCCTCGACGGTCCCGGCTACATCTCCCTCACCCGCGACGGCGGCCGCACCTGGAGCGAGGGCCGGCCCTTCGTCGACACCAGCGCCGTGCCCAACACCCAGACCATCGGCCATCTGATCGTCGTCGACCGGCACACCGGCACCCTCTACGACTTCTTCGACCGGATCACCTACTCCGCCGACCTGGGCACCGTCGTCGGAGCCCGCTACGAGATGGTCACCTCCGCCGACGCCGGAGAGACCTGGAGCGCCCCGGTCACCGTGGCCCGCGACACCTCCGTACCGGAGGTCGACCCGAACGACCCCGACAAGCCGCTGCGCGCCGCGGCCACCCTGCCGAGCCCGGCCGTCGACCCAGGGACCGGAACGCTGTACATGGCGTACGAGGGCTCGGACTTCTCCGGCGGGAAGTTCGACTCGGTCCAGCTCGTGCGGTCCACCGACGGCGGACGCACCTGGGGGCCCCCGGAGCTGATCAGCCCCGAGGGCGTTCCGGCCTTCTCCCCGTCGATCGCGGTCGCCGAACGGGGCACGGTCGCGCTCACCTACTACGACCTGCGCTTCCTCGAGCCCGGCAACACCACCACCCTGCCCACCGCCTACCAACTGGCCACGCTCCCGCACGGAAACCCGGAGCACCGCACCGAACGACGGATCTCGCGGATCTTCGACTGGCTTCAGGCGCCCTTCGCCGGAGGCTACTTCCTCGGCGACTACCAAGGCCTGGTGGCGGACGGCCAGGGGGTGCGGGCGGTGCTCACCGAGACCCACTCCGGCGCACCACAGAACCGAACGGACGTCTACACCGGCACCTTCAGCACCCGCTGACCGCGGGGACTCCGTCGCTGCTCAGGGGGCGGCGACGCGGGTGAGGGTGGTGTGGAGGCGGCGGACGGCGTCTTCGGCCTCGGCGTACTGCTCGGGGGTGGGCTGGACGGCGCCGAAGGCGAAGCCGTCCTCGGCGGGCAGGGCGCGCCAGTGCAGGACCGGCGTCAGGGCGGTGGAGGCCGCGCCCAGGAACCAGGCCAGGCGTCCGTGGACGCTGGCGACGGCGGTGGCCAGGACGGCGAGCGCCTCGCGCAGGCATTCCAGGCGGTCGATCTCGGACAGGGCTTCCTGGGCGTGCGGGGAACCGATGGCGGCGTGGAGGTCGGCGGCGGCCTTCGCTGCGACGGTGCGGTCGGTGGGGGCCGGCTCCCAGGTGTGGTCGCGGACCTGCCGCTCGGCTTCCTCGGCCAGACCCTCGACGCTCGTCCGCATGTCCATGCGATCACCCTAAGACCCGGCCGCGTGGTCGGCGGCCCCTCCTCCCCGTGCGCACGAGTGAAGTGCCGTCGGCGGGAATAGACTGCCGCGCAACGGTCCAGGATGTTCCCATGCACGAAGATCCTGTTCAGCTCGTCGAGGCCATCGCCACCGCTGTGCGAGAAGGAGACGACCGCCGCATCGGCCTCCTGCTGGGCCGCCTCAAATACGTGGCGGACGTCTCCCACCTGATACAGCTCCGTCGGACGTTGTACTCCTACGACGGGTAGGCGGCTCCGGCGCGCCGGGCGGCCGCACGCAGAGGAGGGCGGAACGTCAACACCCGCGGTCGCCGCGCCTTCTGGTCAGGCGGGCCAGGAGGGCCTGGCCGCGGGTGGTCCGCCAGCGTGACCGTGTCTGGCTGAGGAGGGTGTCCCATTGGCGGCGGACCTCGTGGTCGGGCGGGCGTTCGCCGCGGCCGATCCTGGCGAGTTCGTCCTGCACTTCGCGCCCGAGGGCGGCCGAGGCGACGATGGCGAGCATGGCGCCGAAGAGGGCGGAGAGCATGGCGAAGACCGCGCCGACGGCGCCGTAGCGGTTCGTGTAGGAGTTGAACAGGCGGGGCAGATAGGCGGTCATGGCCATCGAGTAGCCGGCGAGGAGGATCGCTCCGATGCATCCGAAGGGCAGGAGCCCGCGCTTCGTGATCCGGCCGGCGGACAGGATGCGGCCGCCCCAGACGAGGAAGCCCGCCGTCAGCGGCGCCATGACGGCGGACGCTTCCATCGCCAGGGGCCTGCGGCCGAGCACGGCGTGGACGCAGCAGCTCAGGGCGGCGTACACGGCCAACATCATGATCCATTTCAGATCGTTGACCGTGTTGCGGACACTCAGCGGCCGTAGCTCCCAGCCCTGCTCGAAGAGCCGTTGGGTGGCACGCGCGAAACTCAGCACGGAGATCAGGAGGAAGACGACTCCGAAGACTCCCAGCGAGGTCGAGTCGCCGGACGCGGACAGGACGTGGCGTACGGCTTCGGCGCCGTCCCCCGTCAGTCCGTAGCGGTTGATGACGCCTTCGGCGAGGTCCGTGCCGACCACCCGGGTCGTGAGGAGGCCGCAGAGGATGGCCAGCGGCACCAGGGCCGTCAGCGCGCCGGAAGCCAGGGCCATCGAGCGGTCGAAACCGACGAGCTGCTGGAACCTGCCGGCCACGCGCAGCGCGAACGCGGGGCGGAGCCAGAAGGTCACGGCCCTCAGAACGGTCTCGCGGTTGACAGGTGCCGTTTTGGGCCTCCGGGCCGTGTGGAGTGACGCTGTGGTGCGGCGGGTGGTGCCCCGACCAGGGCTTCGTGTCAGTGCGGCGGATCGACGCCGTCGCCGTGCCCCGGGTGCGGCGGATCCGGACCGGCCCCGGCGACCGCCCGGGTGAGGACCTCCACCTGCCCGCGGAGGGCGGCGATCTCGGCGCGCAGGGCCTCCAGGGCTGCCGGGGCTGCCAGGGCTGCCGGGGCCGCCGCGGCGGGTTGCGCGCCGGTCTCCCGGGCCGGCCCACCGGGGTCCGCGGGCGGTTCCTCGCCGTTCTCACCCCCGAAGAAGCTGGCCAGTGAACCGGCCAGGAGGCCCAGGACGGCGAGCCCGGTGATCATGATGGTGAAGCCCGCCCAGCGTCCGGCAGGCGTCTGCGGGGAGATGTCGCCGTAGCCGACCGTGGTGAGCGTCACCACGCCCCACCACAGGGCGTCACCGAACGAGGCGAACTCCGGATTGACGGGCCGCTCGGCGCGGTAGGCGACCACGACCGCGACGAGCACCACGCAGGTGGCGACCACGGCCAGCCGTTCCAGGCGCGCCAGAAGCCGTCGCGCTCCTCTGGCCGCCAGCAGCAGGCGGGCCAGCCTCGCCAGGCGCAGGACGATGACGAAGCGTCCCGCCTCGGCGCCCGGCAGCAGGAACCACGGGGCCGTGGCGATCACGACGAACAGGTCGAAGCGGCCGAGCACCGAGCTCGCGTACGTGTCGAGGTGGCGTACGCGCACCACGTAGTCCGCCAGGAAGACCAGCCAGGCCGCGACGTTGACGGTGGTGCTGAGCCACTCGCCGGGCTCGGGGACGACGACGAGCGGCAGGACCGCCGAGGCGACCATCGGCAGCCGCATCCGCGCGTCGAACCGCTTGAGCCGGTCGCTGTCCGCGCCTGCCGCCGACCCGCTGAACTCGTTCCGTCCCTCAGGAGCGATGCCCATGCTCAGATCCTGGGCCCCCGCGCCGTATCCGGTCGGGCGACACGCACGACCGGCCTCGGCTCGGGTGAGTGAACGTCCCGGGGACCCGGGTGGTGACGTCCGCGGACCCGGGGTCAGGCCCTCCTCCCCTGTCCCACCGCCACGCCCGTCGGCCGGCCGCCCACGGCCACCGCGGCCGCGGTGCGGGCCGTGGAGGTGTCGAGGACCGACAGGGTGTCCGAGTCGAAGTCGCTGACGCAGACCTGGGATCCGTCCGGGCTGACGGCGAGGGCGTTGGGCCGTGCCCCACCGCGACGGTCGCCGTGACGGCACGGGCGCGGGTGCTGATCACGGACACGCTGTCGGACCCGGTGTCCGCGACGTACACCTGGCGGCCGTCCGGTCGCACTCCGATCCCCGCGGGCCGGTCCCCGACCGGGATGCGGTCCGATTCCGTGCCGTCGTGGACGTCGACCACCGACACGTCGTCCGAGGCCAGGTCGGAGACGTACAGGTGGCGGCCGTCGGGGGTGAGCACCAGAGCGGTCGGTCCGCTGCCGACGGGGACGGTACGGGTGACCGTTGCGGTGGCGGTCCGGACCACGGAGACGGTGCCGGACGCGGCGTTGGCGACGTAGCGGGTGCATCCGTCGGGTGCCACCGCCACGCCCAGCGGGGCGTCGCCGACCGTCCTGGTGCGGGGTGGCCCGGTCCCGTCAGCGCCGCTGCCGACCGAACGGCACACCACCCACCGGTGCCGCCCGCCTGACGGTGCGGCACGGGTCCGACGGCGCTGACCCGGCGTTGTCGGTCCCCGGTGTTAGCGTCTCAGGCATGGCACACCGTTCATACCTCTACTCCGCCGACTCGATGCCGAGCGAGGCGGACATCCCCCAGCGGATCCGGTGCATATCCGAGCACAACCGGGACGTCCCGCTCGCGCACAAGCTCATGGCGGGGCGCGGGACGACGATCGTCCCGTCCATGATCTGGAACCCTCCGATCGGCATCGCCGCGGACTACGCCGGCGGAGCGGCCCTGCTCCTCGACCTCCTGAGCGCGGTCGGCAAGGGCCTGGAGGACGACGCGGAGTTCGCCGCATGCGTGGCCAGGACCACGGCCCACCTGGAGAAGCAGCAGGCGGAGTACTTCGTCCTCGAGACAGGGGAGATCGTCTCGATGTGGGGCGACGATCCGGCGGCGAGCGTGCGGCACCTGGCGTCCCACGACATCCCCGACGCCGTCGCCAAGGCCGAGGCGGCGATCGCCGGTGACGACGACGACTGGCTGGCTGCGGTCCGAGCCGACTGGCAGACGCACTTCGCCTCCTTCTACGCCGACGCGCTCTACTTCTCCTTCCCCGGCTGACGACGGGCGGCGGCGCCGCGGTGCGGCGCGGACGGGCGGCCCTGGGGCAGGGTCTGACGAAGCCCGCCCCGGGCGCCCGGTTGCCCTGCTGTTCACCTTGCTCAAGACGCGTCCACGGGCTCGTAGAGCACGTCGGTTCTGAGAATTGTCTTCGTACCCTCAAGAAGCGGCGCCGAGTCGTGAAGCGTCCGATGCCAGAAGAGGAGCGCATCGCCCGGTTCGGGGCGGTGGGCGCTCAGTATCTCCTCAGGCTCTGCGAGCCGGGGCCAGTCCGAGAAGTCGCGTTGCGCAAAGGGAAGGTCGTTCTGCTTGTCGGCGATGAACCGCGTTTCTCCGCCCACTGCCTCATACGACAGGTAGACGACGACCGTCAGGTGAGTGCGCGTTCCGTCGGGGGCGAAATAGGGCGAATCGTAGTGCGGGACGAGAAATCCGCCGTGTTCGTACGTGATGAAGCGCATACGCGGATTGACGGACGCCGGCTTCCAGCGCCTTCCGTCTGAATCCGTCGGAGCGTCCGGTCCCACTTCAGGCGACAGGAACGTCCGCAGCCTGCGGTAGAACTCCGCCGCCAAGACTTCGGATTCAGCCGTGGCGCGGAGGGAGCCGACCGGATCTCCCTCTGTGTAGTTGGCGGCAATGCCGTCCAGACCCACCGGCACGAAGTGCTGGGCAGCGAGTTCGGCCGCGAATGCCTCCACTTCGGTCGGAGTGAGGAAACGGCGGATCACCCTGGCGTCGACGTGAGGGATATCCGACTCGGTCGGGGCCCATGAGTCATCGGCGGATATCCGGCTCAGGGTGGCTTCGGAGAGGTCGAAGGGATTGACCGGCATTTCGAACATGCTCACTTTTCCGTCCTGAGGTCGTTGTCGATGCGGGGTTGCGTCATCCGAAACGGTGACCGGGGCCACCGGGCGGCTGGTGCGCGTGCCGGCACGGCGGGTTCGTGCTCGACGTCACGGCCGTGCGCGCGGCGGCGGATCGAGGCTCCTGGAGGCGATGCCCGCAGGGAGCGGGGGCCACTGAGCGGTTATCGTCATGATGACGAGAATAGACCGGGGCGAACCCGCAGAGCAAGCAGGACCTCCCCAACGCGGCGGAAGGGGGCGGCCGGAGGCGGGGCGGGAACCGGCTCGGGGGACTACCGAGCGGCCGACCGCCGGCGCCGAGGGCGCCTCGGCGGCCGGCCGGCCGCCTTCGGCAAGGAGGTCTACCGCGAAGCTCGCCGGCCGCTACCGCGCCGGAGTCGTCCTGGCCTCGCCGACCCTCTGGCTCCGCGAAACCAATCCGTGATCATCTGTCGGACCCTGCCGGGCAGGGGCCGGGGCGGCCGGTGCAGCGGGCGGCCACGGCGTGGATGACGGGGAGCGGGACGGCGGGGTTGCGGGCGGCGGCCGCGGCCGTGTGGGGGTCGAGCAGCCGGGCCGCCAGTACACCCGCGGGCAGTGCGCGGTGGCCGAGCGCGAGGGCCCGTATCCCGTCGTCCGGGTCCTCCGAGAGGCGGACCGCGTCGGTCGCGGACAGCCGGGGGTCCTCGGCGGCCCGGCGGCGCACCTCGGGGTCGCGGTCGCGGGCGAAGCGGGCGACGAGCGCGGGCGTCGACAGCGGGTCGTCGAGCGCCAGCCGTCGCATCCGCCCGTGGAGGTCGTCGGCGTACCGCAGGAGGCCCGCGCGGGGGAAGTTGGGGTGCGTGCGCGGGCGTCCCGGGGACGACAGGCTGCCGGTCCACCAGGTCCACACCCGCAGGAGCATCTCCGCGGGGGCGTCGTCACAGGACTCGGCGAGGAACAGCTGCACGGCCCGGTCGGTGTCCCAGGCGAGGCGGTCGACCACGTCGGGCGGGAGGCGGCGGGCGCGGGCGACGCTGCGGCGCACCAGGACGTGGGAGGAGGCGGCGAGCCGGCGCATGGCCTCCGCGTCCCCGTGCAGGTCCGCGACCCATTCCAGGGTCCGGGAGTGGTTCTCCGGGGTGATGGAGACGGGGATCGCGGCCCGCTGCTCCTCGGTGAGGTCCGCGCGGAGCGCGACCACGTGGCGGACCCCCGCGTCGGTGTCCGAGGCGAGCCGGGCCACCGCGTCCGGGCTCAGGCGGGGGTTCTCGGCGAGGGCCCTGCGCAGGCCGGGACCTCCGGTGGCGAGGAGGTGGTCGACGAGGCCGGGGGCCAGGAGGCAGGACCGGACGGCCCGTTCCCCGAGCGCCGCCTCGCCCTCGAAGTCCTCGCGGGACAGGGGGACTTCGGCGTGCCGGCACAGCAGGGCCGCGATCCGTACGTCGGCGGACGCGTCGGCGAGCAGGGCGCGGCGGCGCCCCGCGGGCAGGGCGCCCCAGGCCCTCGGGCAGGCCGCCGCCCGCACCTCGGGTGCGGGATCGCCGGCCAGGGCGGTGGCGACCCGGTCGGGCAGGCCGGCGAGCCGCGCGGTCTCGGCCCGGACCCGTGCGGACGGGTCGGCCGCCAGTGCGGCGTAGGTGCCGTCGTCGAGGACGCCGCGCGTGTCGACCGCGGTGAAGGCGAACAGCCACCGCTCGCGTTCGGTCGCGGCCGCGCGGAACAAGCGGGCCCAGTGGGCGGGCCCGAGATCGAGCCCCCGCTCGGCGACATGGAGCATGAGCTTCCGGTCGGGTGCCGCGAGGGCCGCCTCCACGGCTTCGTCCGGCGGGAGGAGCCACATCAGGCCGGGGTCACGGCGCACCAGGTCCAGCCGTACGCCGCGCGGGGTGCCCGGGTTCGCGACGAGGCCCCTGCGCCAGTCGTCGAGGACGGCGGTCACGGCGTCGGCGTCCGCGGAGGGCGGCCGGGCGGTGTGCGCGTCGAGGGCGTCCGTGAACGCGGCCCAGGCCGCCGCGCCCTCCTCGGCGGTCTCCCGGCCGGCGGTCTCGGCCGCCGCCCCGACGCGGGTGGTCCATCCGGTCAGGGCGAGCAGCCGTGGAGCCCCGGGGCCGGACGGCACTCCGACCACCGTCTCCCCGTCGGTCGCGGCCAGCAGCACTCCGCGGGGGTCGGGGTCGGCCGAGGTGAGCAGCCCCGCGACGGCGGCGGCCGGGTCGGCGGCCAGGCAGCGCACCCGGTGCCACGCCCGGCCCCCGCATCCGTGCGGGGCGTGCGGCCCGTCGAAGGCGAGCAGGAACTCCCGGCCCTCGCCGAGCAGGAGCCGGGCCGCCCGTGAGGGTTCGGTGCCGGCCTCGCCGGCCCCGGCGGAGCCGTCCAGGAGCCGCCGGGCCGCCCAGGCCCTCCGCACGCCGGGGACCCGCCAGGTGCCGACGGGCTCCAGGCCCATGGCGGCGAGCAGGGCCGCGTAGCCGTCGCGGTCCCGCAGCCGCTCGTCATGCCTGCCCGCCATGCCCTGCTCCCCTCTCCCCACCGGCCCCTCCGGCCAGCCATCCTCCCTGATCAGGCGCCGCCCGGGCACGGCGGGTCACCCGGGCCGCCGGCAGGGGCGCCGCTCCGGCGTCCCGTTCAGTACGCGAAGCTGGATCTGGCGTTCGTGGGGGCGGTGACGTGGCTGATGTCGCTGCCCGCGGGGAGGGCGGTGACCGGGGTGGCCGCTTGCGTCGTGCTGCCGTTGCCGAGCTGGCCGGCGCCGTTCGCGCCCCACGCGATCACGGAGCCGTTGTCGAGTGCGGCGATGGTGTGGTCCGGGCCGCCCGCGATCTCCTTCACGCCCCGGACGGCGTCGATGGGAACGGGGGTGGTGCGGTCGTCGGTGGTCCCGTCCCCGAGCTGTCCCGAGCCGTTGTCGCCCCAGGCCCTCACGCTGCCGTCGTCCAGGACGGCGAAGCTGCCGTTCGTGGTCGCCGACACCTTCGCGACGGAGTCGAGGTACTGGACCGTGACGGGCACCGCGCTGTTCGCCTTGCTGTCGTTGCCCAGCTGGCCGTCGCCGTTCCTGCCCCAGGACTTGACGGTGCCGTCCGCGCCCAGGGCCAGGACGTGGGCGCAGCCGACCGAGATGGCCACGACGTCGGTGAGGGCCTTGACCTGCTTGGGAGTGCTGCTGTTGTTCTTGTCGTCGTCGATGCCGAGGCGGCCGTCCGTGGCCGAGCCCCAGGTCCACACGCTCCCGTTGTCGCGCAGGGCGACGCTGAAGTCGCAGCCGGCGCCGACGTCGACGACCCTGTCCAGGCTCTGCACCGTCACCGGGACCTTCTGGGCCCCGGCGGGGTCGGCGGCCGCCACGCCGTTGCCGAGCTGTCCGGAGGTGTTGCTGCCCCAGGACAGGACGCGGCCGTTGCGTACGGCGAGGGCGTGGTTGAGGCCCGCGGCGACGTGGCCGATGCCCGAGAGCCCGGCGACCGCGGCCGGGGCGCCCTGGGCGTTCGTGGTGCCGTTTCCGATCTGCCCGGAGGTGTTGGCACCCCAGGACATCACGGTGCCGTCCTTGAGCAGGGCGACCGTGAAGGCCGTGGCGGGCGTGGCGGTGGTACCGCTGCCGGCGGGTTCCGCTCCGCCCGCCGCCAGTTCCTGCACGTCCTGCCGGGCGATGCCCTGGACGTTGGCCGGGGTGGGTTGCAGGGTGGTGTTGCCGTTGCCGAGCTGCGAGCCGGTGTTGTTGCCCCAGCTGCGGATCCACGGGTCGCTGCTGTCCGCGCGTGCGGTGAGGGTGGACGCGGTGAGTGCCGTGAGGGTGAGCGCCGTGGTGAGGGTGAGCGTGGTGGTGCGGGCGGGGGGCATGCCTGGGCCTTTCGACGGGGTGGGGGTGCCGGGTGGGTCGGGGCGTCCGCGGCAGTACGCGGCAGTACGCGGCAGTCCGCGTCAGTACGCGTAGGACGTGTTGCCGCCGAGCGAGGCCGTGACGTCCTTGATCGCGGAGCCCTCGTCGAGGATGTCCACCGGCGCGTAGCGGGGGGTGGTGGTGCCGTTGCCGAGCTGGCCCTCGCTGTTGTCGCCCCAGGTGAAGACCTTGTCGGCGGTGACGGCCATGCCGTGGCGGGCGCCGGCCGCCAGGTGCTGGACGCCCTCCAGGCGGCGGACCTCGATGGGGGCGGTGCGGTTGGTCCGCAGGGTGCCGTTGGCGAAGTCCTCGTCGGTTTCCAGGAGTTGGCCGTACTGGTTGCTGCCCCAGCCCCAGATCCTGCTGTCGCCGGTGCGGGCGTAGTTGTGGTCGGCTCCCGCCTCGATCTCGACGACGCCCTCCAGCCAGTCGACGTCGACGGGCACGGTGGAGGAGGTGGTGCTCGAGTCGCCGAGCTGGCCGTAGAGGTTGTAGCCCCAGGACTTCACGGTGTTGTCGGAGGTGCGGGCGAGGGCGTGGTGGCAGCCGGCGTCGACCTCCACGATGTCGTCCAGCCCCTTGACCTTCACGGGTACGGAGCTCAGCGCGCGGCTGCCGTTGCCGAGTTGGCCGTGGACGCCGCGGCCCCAGGCGTAGACGGTGCCGTTCTCCATGAGGGCCAGGCTGAAGTCGCAGCCCGCCGAGATCTGCGAGACCCTGGGCGGCAGCTGGACCCGGTCGGGGACGGTGCGGCTCTCGCCGGTGCGGTTGTTGCCGAGCTGGCCGTAGGAGTTGCTCCCCCAGGAGTAGACCTGGCCCCGGTCGTCGAGGGCGAGGGCGTGCGAGCCGCCGGCGGCGATGTCCTTGATGCCGTTCAGGCGCGGGACGGTGGCGGGCACGGCCTGGCCGGCACGTCCGCCGTTGCCCAGCTGGCCGGAGGAGTTGTGCCCCCACGCCTTGACGGTCTTGTCGGTCAGGGCGAGGACGAAGGAGTCGGAGGACGAGGTGCCTCCCGCCGACATCTTGTCCACGTCGCCCCGGAAGAGGCTGGTCACCGAGGCGGGGGACAGGCTGTCGGCCAGGGAGCCGTTGCCGAGCTGGCCGGTCCGGCCGGCGCCCCAGGCCAGAACGGTCGGATTCCCCTCGTTGGCGGTGGCGGGCGGGGCCGTGGCCGGTACGGCGGCCAGCGCCAAGGCGGCGACGGCGGTGGCGAGCGTACGCGGGGCCGGGGTGCGGCCCGTGGGACGGGACATGGCGTCTCCTCGATGAGGGGGCGGGAGCAGGCGGGACGGCTCGGGGCGACGGGCGGACGTGGTGCGCCGTGTGCGGGGCGCAGCGGGTTCCGTGGTGCCCGGAGGCCGTGGAAACGTGGAGGGCGGGGCGCCCGGGGCGGTGCCGCAGGAGCACCGGCATGCGAGTCAGGGATACCAACAGATGGTCCGAATGATTCCGGAGGGTGAGCGGAATCCGGCGAGCCCACCCGTGCGCCCGCCCTCCGTACGGGTTGCGGTCGCGGGCGCCGGGCCTGCGCCATCGCGGTGAACCCGTGGGCCGCGCGGCGCGTTGCGTCGCGCGCCGCGGAGGTCCGGCCGGTTGGCCGCGTCCACCCGGGTCGGCCGGCGGCGTGCGCCCGGCGTGCCGGTGCTCCGCGGTGCGTCGAACGGGTCCGGCGCGCCGCGGCGTGCGGCGGGTCGACCGGGTGGCACCCGGGTGTCGCCGGCCCTCGAACGGCTGTGGATCCAGCGGCCTGCGCGGACCTCGCGCACGATCCGCCGATGAGGTGAGGCGGTACCGCACTCCGCTCGGCGCATGGCACGGGATATGACGACTCGTTACTTTGGGTGCGCACCCCGGTCGGTGTCACACCCCCTTCGCTGTCCCCCGGAGCGGTCATGCCCCCATCCGTTCGTCGGTTCCGCGCCCTGCTCGTGCTCGCGGCCCTCCTCGCCGCGGCCGCCGTCCGCGGTCCGGCCCCCATGGCCACCGCGGCGCCGGCACCCGCGTCCCCCACCCGTCCGGCGCCCGGCGACGACGAGGAACCCTGTCCCAGCGGCGAACCGAAACCCTGCGGTGCGTCATCGAAGGAACGCGACACCGTCGACGGGGACCGCAAGGACGTCACCAAGGACGTCGGCAAGGCCAAGGAGGACATCGCGGACGCCAGGAAGCGGACCGAGGAATGCCCGCCCAGGTCGACGGACTGCATGAACGGCCTCGTGGCATCCGGGGACGGGGACCGCAAGGACCTGGACCGGACCCGCCAGGACGTGGACAGGACCCGCAAGGACATGGACGCCTACACACCCGCTCCCGACGACAACGCCACCGGGGCCGTACGCGGAGCGTGCCCCGCGTTCGCCGCCGAGCTGCCCGCCGTCCTGACGGCCCCCGGCGGCCCGTTCGCGCGGCCCGGAGTCTGCGAGCTGATGAACCCGTGACCGCTCCCCGTCCCGCCGCCGTCCGTTCCGCTCCCGGTCCCGCCGCCGTCCGTCCCGGCCTCCCGAGGGCACTCGCCCTCGCCGCCGTCCTGGGCCTGGCGCTGCCCACCTGCGCGCCCTCCGCGGCCGCCGCCGACCCCCTGCCCAAGGCCCCGGCGATCCCCGCCGTGAAGGCCTTCGACGGGGACGAGCCGCTGCCCTCGGCGGACCGCGTCCGCGCGTACTGCGCCGCCCACCCGGGCGGCTGCCGCTTCACGATCGACCCCCTGGCCTCCGGCGGCTTCTACACCGCCGTCAAGTCCTTCGGCAACGCCGTGGTCAACTGCACCAGGGACCCGGTCACGGTGGCGCGCCAGATCGCCCTGCGCACCAGCAGCACCGACAACCTCGGCGGCGAGATCACGGGGAAGATCGCCGTCGAGGGCCAGATCACCGCCACCGGCGAGGTCACCGCAGGGGTGACCGCCAAGGGCAGCGGGGACTTCACCACGCCGAACAAACAGCAGGGCCCCAGCGCCACGGTCGGCGCCGAGGCCGGGGTCAACGGCAGCGGCAAGGTGGGCGGCTCCGTCGGTGTCAAAGCGGCCTTCGAAGCAGCGTTCAAACGCACCTACCAGCGCACCTGGGTCACCGACCAGACCGAGACGACCACCTACACCACCACCGTCCGGCCCGGCGAGGCCCTGGCCTTCGGCGCCAGCGCCGCCATGCAGCGCATCGCCGGCACCCTCACCACCAGCAGCGGCCTCAAGGCGAGCGGGATCGTCGTCGACGGCCCCTCCACCGTCAACAACAGCACCTTCATGGCGGACACCTTCCCCGTACCCGCCTCCGTGTGCGACCGCGCGGGCACCAAGGGCAGGAGCGACGTCGAGATCAACGCCGAGGCGGCCGCGCGGATCGCCGAACGCCAGGCGAGGAACCGCACCGCCGCGGAGGGAACCGCCAAGGGGATCAAGGCCGTCGGCGAGAAGATCGCGCAGTGCCCGCCGGGCTCGGCCGCCTGCATGGAGACGCTGTCCGGCAAGGGCGGGCGCGAGGAGAGCGGGATCAAGGGCATGTCCGACACGCTCGCCTCCTTCCGCCCCGAGCCCTCCGACAACGGCGCCGACGCCTCCTCCACCGTCTGCAGGAACTACCCCTCCTCCCTTCCGGGCGGCGCCGCCGAGCAGGGCCAGGCACCCTTCCCCGCTTCACAGGTCTGCTCGCTCCTCGGATCCGAAGCGGCCCCCGCAGCCCCACAGAAGGGGAACTCCCCATGAACCGCCCCGCCCTTCGCCGCCGTCGCCGCTGCCGTCGTCGCCTGCTCCTGCCCCTACTCGTCCTCGGCCTGGCCGTACCGCCCGCCGCCGCGGCCGCCGCCGACGCCGGAGCGCGGCCGGGCCCGGGGACCGTACCGGTGGCCAGGGGACTGACCGCCGACGACCGCGAGGTGCGGGCCGAGGAGATCGTCGAGTACTGCGGGACCCGGCGCGGCGCCTGCACCTTCCACATCGACCCGGCCCGCACCCGCGAGTACGCCACGGCCGTCACCTCCCTGGGCAACGCCGTCGTCAACTGCACCACCGACCCGATGACCGTCGACCGGACCGTCACCCTGCGCACCGGCAGCTCCGACAACATCGGCGGGGAGATCTCCGGGAGGGCGACCACCGAAGGCACCGTCACCGCGACCGGCGAGATCACCGCCAACCTGGCCGACGAATCCTCCAACGGCCACAAGACCCCCTACCTCAACACCGGCCCCACCTCGGAGAACGGCACGAAGAACACCGTCTCCAGCGGATCGAGGGAATCCGGATCGACCAGCGTCAAGCAGGCCTTCGAGACGGCCTACAAGTCGACCTACGCACGCGCCTGGACCACCGACAACACCGAGACCACCACCTACCGCACCACCGTCAAGCCCTACGACATGCTCGTCTTCGGCGCGAGCGCGGCGATGCGGCGGGTCGTGGGCAGCCTCGTCACCGACCAGGGCAAGAAGCTCACCGACGTGGCGGTGGAGAGCCCCTCCATGGTCAACGCGAGCCGGTTCGTCGCCCAGACGTACGCCGTTTCCGACGGCCTCTGCGGCCGCAAGCGCCCCGGCGGCGACACCGCCGCCGACGAGGACAACGCCCTTGCCGCCGACGGCAGGCGCCCGGCCCGCTGAGGAGTCCACTGCCATGCCGCACATCCCCCGTCCAGCCGTCCGCCCCGCCCTGCGCACCCTCGCAGCCGCCGGACTCCTGCTCCCCGCGCTGCTCGCGACCCGCGCGGCGGGAGCGGACGAGCACGCCGGGGCGGCCGAGGCCGCCGTCCGCAATGACGTCCCCGTCCTGAACGGGGACTTCACCGATCCCGCCATCAAGGGCGACCAGTCCACCGTCGCCCTGAGCCACTGGACCGGCCTCAACCAGCGCTTCTCGGCCGCGGCCTCGGGCCGGACCGACGGCGCGAACGGCGTCGGTCTCTCCAAGGCCGACAACACCCTCCAGCAGCGGCTGCGCGGAGTGCGCACCGGCTCCAGGGTCACCGTCACCTTCGAGGACAGCCCCGCCGTGGCCAAGGAGTGCGCCCCCCAGGAGGTGGCCGACGGACAGCCGTACACGGTGCACGCGAGCGGCGGCACCGTCCAGGAGATGACGACCGCACCCGACCCCGGCCGTACGAAGGGCAAGCCGGGGACGGGACACTGGACGCAGCGGACGTACGCCTTCACCGCGGACGAGAACGAGCCGGTGCTCGCCTTCACCTCGAAGGTCACCGACACCCGCGCCCAGGTCCCCTGCTCGCCCATGATCACCAGGGTCCGGGCGGTCGAACTGCCGCTCCCGGCGGACAAGACGGTCGACAAGTACGCCCTCGGCACCGCCGAGGCGTACCGGGACAACGAGAAGGAGGCCTGGCTGCACAACGCCGCCGCCGCGTGCAACGGCGAGAACGCGTGCACCTTCCAACCCGATCCGCGCTACTCGTTCAGGTACTACGACAAGGCCCGGGTGATCGGGGAGGCCTTCGTCAACTGCACCCGCAACGCACTGGACCACAGCCGCACCCTCTCCTACACCGAGCGCGGCCACGACAGCATCTCCCAGACCTACGCCGCCGCCAACCTCCGCCTCGACGAGGTGGCACGGCTGCCCACGACCGGGGACCGCACGGAGGACAGGAAGCGGCTCAAAGACCGTCCGATGGCGGCGCAGTTCGCCCTGGCCTACGAGATCGCCCGGCAGCGCCCGTTCCAGTGGTTCAGCAGCGACCAGCGGACCGTGGTGGAGCGCATCCAGCCCGGCGAGGTCAGCTGGGTGGAGATCCAGCCCAGCAGGGAGCGCGTCGAGGGATGGTTCGTCAGCGGGAAGGACGACTACCGGCTGCACGCCGTGATCGACGCACCCTCCCGCGCCGTGCCCGACCGCATCTTCCAGCGCACCGGCCCCATGGCCGAGGCGGAGAAGCAGCGCTGCGCCGCCGCCCGGCCGATGACGACGACCCCCGTGGGCGGCGACGCCCCGGCCGCCTCCGCGGACAAGGGCCTCCTGGAGATCTCCCCGCCGACCCAGCCGAGCGTACGGCCGGCGCGCAGCATCCCGCTGCCCTGACCCGTCCGGAGTTTCGGCAGGCCGGCGTCCGTCTCCGGACGTAGGACCCGCGCCCCATGCGCACCGTGGATCCGCTGGCTAACGTCACCCCCATGCACGCCACGGAGATCACCCGCCGCACCACGGCGGAGCGCAGGAGCGACACCCTGGAACGGCTCGGATCGGAGCGCGACATCTGGGTGTCCACGTCCCATCCCGAACACGGTCCCCATCAGGTGCCGCTGTGGTTCCTGTGGGACGGGCAGGCGGTGTGGATGTGCACCGGCGCGGACTCCGCGACCGTGCGCAACGCCCGCAGGGAACCGCGGGTACGGCTGGCGCTGCCGGACGCCTTCGACGTGGTGCTCCTGCACGGCGAGGCGAGGTGCCATCCCGCGGAGGAGGTGCCGCACGAGGCCGCCGACGCGTTCGCGGGCAAGTTCGGCTGGGATCCGCGCACGGAGGGGACCCCCTTCCAGTACCTGCGCGTGGCACCGCGGACCGTCCGCGCCTGGCGGGGCGTGCCCGAACTGCGGGGCAGGGTCGTGATGCGCGACGGAGTGTGGCTCGGATGACCCGGGGAGGAGCCCGCGCGGGCCTGGCCCGCCGTCCGTGACCCCTGATGATTCAGGCCGTCTGTCGCGGCGGGAGGGAACGGTCGGCCCCGCACGCCCCAGGGAGGTTCTGCTGTTCAGGGCCGCGCAGGGGAGGGTCGGGGACCCTTTCCGCAGGGGGACGCGTGGCCGAATCGCGTGCTGTGACCCACCCCACGCGCGCAAGCCCGTGGGCAAGATCGGGCGGCTGCGATACGTTCATGGGACACGGACCGGCGCGCGAGATCGCGGCACACCCGGCTGGCTCGACACCCATGAATCCGAAGGACATGACGTGAAATCCCCGTCTGCCGCACCGCAGGCCGTCGCGCAGCAACAGAAGCCGGGCTGGTCCGTGCCCCTTCTCCTGGCCGGCCTGGCCGGCATCCCCCTCCGCCTCGCCGGCGTCCGGTCCTGGTGGGCCTTGCTGTGGGCGCCGTTGCTGGTGCTGGCCGTCTGCGCCGTCGTGTACGAGTGGCGGCTGCTGGCCCGCAGCCGATGGCGCATGGACCCCCTTCAATGGGTCTTCCTCGTCCTTTCGCACCTCGGCCTCGCCGCCTCCCTCACGGCCATCGGTCTCGCCACCGGCTGACGCCGGCCGCCGGCCGTGCCCGCCGATCGCGCCGCTCCTCCGGGCCGTCTGCTCCCACCTGCGACGACGCCGGATCCGCCCGCTCATCCCGTACCCCGGCGACCGGGCCGGCCACACGAGGCGACGAGCCCGCCCACCGTGCTCCGGGCGGCGGGTCGCGGCGACCGGCCGGACAATGGGCGGGAACGCTCGCTGCCGGCCGCCCGAACCGGGCAACCGCGGGTACGCGGTCCTGGCCGGCCTGAGGAGGTCGAGCCCATGAAGCGCAACGTGTGCGGCGTCGCGGCCGCGGTCCTGCTCGCCTGCGGCCCGGCGGCCACCGCCTTCGCGGCGTCCGCCGAAGCGGCACCCGCGGCTCCCGCGGCCGTCTCCGCCGCCCTGGCCGACGTCACGGCCGAGGGGGCCGCCGCGGCGGCCCTGAAGGCCTACCCCGGGGTCGTCGAGTCCCTCGACAGGGACGGCAACGTCTGGCACGTGGACGTGATCACCAGGGACGGCAAGGGCCACGCCGAGCTGAAGGTCGACGCGGCGACCGGCAAGGTCACCCGGGACAGCGTCGACACCGACGAGGACGCGGGCGAGCACAAGGCCGTGCTGGCCGCCAAGGTCACCGCCGCGCAGGCCCTCAAGGCGGCCGTCGCCGCCCACCCGGGCGAGGCGTGGAGCGTCGAGTGGGACTCCGACGACGACAACGGCAAGGCGGCGTCGTGGCACGTCGAGGTACGAGCGGCCGACGGCAAGACCTGGGACGGCTCCGTCGACGCCACGACCGGCAAGGTCACCGCCCAGTCCGACTCGGACGACGACAGCTGACCCCGCCCCCGACGGGAGCCGCACCCCCCGGCCCGGACGCGGCTCCCGTCACGTGCGTCCGTCCCACCGCCCTGGGGCGCGGGAGCTCGCATCGGAGCGACCTCCGGTTCAGCCTGCGAGGCCGTGCGTGAGGTGGAGCAGATCCGGCAGGCGCAACACCCTTCCGTCGAACCCCGGGAGGGGGACGTGGAGCGGCTGGGTCCAGCGGGTGGGGATCGCGTCCAGCCCGTAGTACGCCCCCGCGAGACCTCCCGTCACCGCGGCCACGGTGTCCGTGTCGCCGCCGAGGTCGATCGCCGCGCGCAGCGCGTCTTCGAAGCCGTCCGTGGTGCGCAGGGCCCAGACGGCGGAGCCTAGGCAGGGCCAGACGGCACCGTTGAACTCGGTCGCCCGATCGGGGTGCCAGTCGGGCGCGAGGACCGTGGCGTAGCGGTCGCGGTGGTCGGGATGGACGAGGTCCAGGACGTCCCGGAGCACGGTGAGGGGGTCGGCCTCCTCCAGGGTGACGCGGACGAGTTCGTGGAAGATCGCGGTCCCTTCCCAGGCCGCACGGTCACCGTGGGTGAGAGCGGCGATGCGGCGGGCCGCGTCCATGGTGGCTTCCTGGCCGGCGGGCGCGAAGTGGACCGCGGCGGTCGATGCCCGCATCAGGGAACCGTTGCCCGCTGCCCGCTGGTTGACCTGGAAATGGAGAGCGGCGGCGCTGTCCCACGGCATGCCGTTGGTGAGGACGTCCTCGGTCTGCAGGCCGATGTCCTTGGGCTCCGACGCCGCCCACCGCTGGAAGCGGGCGAAGACGTCCGGCAGGTCCAGGGCGCCCCGCTCCAGCAGGGACTCCGCGACCAGGACGGCCATCTGCGTGTCGTCGGTGGCCTCGCCGGGGTCCCAGCCCCCGCCTCCGCACATCTCGCCGCCGGCACCGGCTGCGGGAAACCGCGCGGAGAACGCGCCCTGGGGACCGAACTCGAAGGGGGCGCCCAGGGCGTCACCCACCGCTGAGCCCACGACCGCGCCGGCAGCGCGTTGCATCCGCTCCATCCGCCCAGGCTATCCGTGCCGTCCCGCCGGCCGCGGCGGCCGGGTCAGCTCGTCCCGGGCCCGAACCGGCGCTTGTACGCCGAGGGAGTGATGCCCGTCTCGCGGCGCATCAGCGACCGCAGGTTGGCAGCCGTACCCAACCCGCTCCGCCGTGCGACGACCTCGACACGCGACTCGCCGCGCTCGATCAACCGGCATGCCAGGGCGAGCCGTTCGCCGGTGAGCCACATCAGGGGCGTCGTCCCCAGTTGCGCCCGGAAGCGGCGGTGCAGCGTCGCCGGGCTGACCGCCGCCCGCGCCGCCAGGTCCGAGACCGTGAGCGGTGCGTCGAGCCGCTCCTGTGCCCAGGCCAGGACGGGGGCCAGGGATTCGTCGGGGAGATCGGGCATGGGACGTTCCACGAACTGCCGCTGTCCGCCGTCCCGGTGCGCCGCGAAGACGAGCCGCCGGCTCACGGAGTTGGCGATCTCGGCGCCGTGGTCGCGGCGGACCACGTGCAGCCCGAGGTCGAGCGCGGCCGCGCTCCCCGCGGCGGTGAGGATGTCGCCGTCGTCCACGAACAGCACGTCCGATTCGAGGCGGACGGCGGGGAAGCGTACGCGGAAGGAAGGCGCCCACTGCCAGTGGGCCGTGGCCCGGCGGCCGTCGAGGACCCCGGCCTCGGCCAGGGTGAAGGCGCCGCTGCAGAAGCCGATCAGACGGGCACCGCGCGCGTGCGCCCGTCGGATGGCTTCGAGCACCGCGGGTCTGCGGGGTACCTCGACGTCGGGCCGGTTGGGGACGATCAACGTGTCCGCCGTATCGGCCGCCTCCAGGCCGGCGACTCCCGTCAGCGTGAAGAACCCGTCCCGCATCGCGGTGCTGGGCTCGGGCGAGCACAGCCTGAAGTCGTAGAGGTCGCGGCCGATCTCCGGCCTGCGCAGGCCGAAGACCTCGGTCGCACAACCCAGCTCGAAGGGGTTCGAGTTCTCGTCCACGATCACGACCACCCGGTGGACGCCCGCAGGAGCCCGCTGCGAGGATTCTTTCGCCATGTGCAATTCCTAGCACTCACGCCGACCCGGCGGAACAGCCCAGGATGGACCCATGAGCGACGAACCCATCTCCCTCGACGAGGCCCTGACCCGCTTCGAGGCGCTGTGGAGCCCCCGCATCGTCACGCGCGTCAACGACTACGACGTCCGGATCGCCAAGGTCCGGGGCGAACACCTCTGGCACGCCCACGACGACACCGACGAGTTCTTCCTCGTCCTCGACGGTGAACTGCGCATCTCCTTGCGCGAGCCCGAGGGGGAGCGCACGGTCGTGCTGCCCCGGGGGGCGGTCTTCACCGTGCCCGCGGGTACGGAACACAAGCCGTCCGCGCCCACCGGCGCCGCCATCCTCCTGTTCGAGCCGACCGGGACGCCGACCGTGGGCGACCGCCACGAAGAGATCCCCGCCCACGTGGACGCGACCACCGGACACGTCCTCGGGTGAGGAGGAGGGCCGATCACCTCCCGGCACCCGAGTGCCGGCGCGGCTCCTCAGGGGCGCCGGAGCGCTGAAGAAGACAGCTGCTCGCGCACCCATGCGGGATCGGGGTTGGTGTGCGGCCGGCCCGCCACGAAGACGGTCGGGACGGTCTCGTTGCCGTCGTTGGCCGCCCTCACCGCTGCCGCTCCGGCCGGGTCGCGCCAGATGTCGACCCAGTGCACCCGGCGGGCGCCGCGGCCCAGCCGGATGCGCAGCCGTATGCAGTACTTGCAGCCCGGCCGCCAGAAGACGACGGGCCGTCCGTCGACCGCGCTGCGGCCCTGCGCCTCCTGCGCCCGGATCGACTTCGGGAAGATCAGGGGCGAGTTCACCCCGGCGAGCGCCAGGAACGCCGGCAAGAGGACGGCGGCCTGGCCGGGGTTCCCGTTGAAGAACTGCCCGGCGGCGACGGCCGAGCCGCAGAGCACGAGCACCATCGGCAGGATCCAAGCGCGCATCATGGTGACACAGGCTATAGAGGCCGGCCGGCCGGCACCACAGGCCGGGGACGACCGGTCCGGCCGCGCCCGACCACGGGTGGACGATGCGGTAGCCGACGCCCCCTGCTCCTGCCGCGCGGGAGAGGGGGCGCTGCTCCGGGCGGTTCGCGCCCCGGTTCAGGCGGTCGTGGGCACGGAGAAGCGGATCGTGTAGCGCTTCTCCATCTCGGTGACCAGGCCGGGGAGGCCGCGGACCTTTTCGAGCTCGGCCTGGTGCTCCGCGGCGAACTGTTCCCGCAGGTGCGCGCGCAGCGGTTCCCGGGCTGATTCGACCGGGCCGATGCACGCGGCGTAGATCGCCCCGAGCCTGCGGTCCTCGGCCTTCACGGCGTCGCGGTCGTCGATCGTCCGCAGCTTCCTGTCGACTCCGTCGAAGAAGCCGTTCTCGTCCTTCGCCTGTACGCCCTTGCCGGCCAGGCAGGCCGTGAAGGACTTGCGCGCGGACACGACGGTCCCGTCCTGCTCCAGCGGAGCGAGCTGGAGCAGCCAGCGCGACAGCAGCGGGCCGTAGACCGACCGGAGCTCGGCGGCGGCCGCGTCGCCCTGCTTGGTACAACGCTGGACCACGGCGTCGTCCGCCTTCGCCGAGGGCGCGGGCGGGGGCGAGGGCGCAGGAGCGGGAACGACGCCGGCCTGGAAGCCGTTGCGTGCGATGGCCTCGGTATCCGGGATCTCGAACAGCCGGATGAACATGGGCGGAGGCATGTCGGGCACAGGGGTGTGCGCGGTGGCCAGGCAGTCCCGCAGGGACTGTGAGCGGACCAGGCCGGCGAAGCCTTCGAGGCCCTGCGTGAGCCGGGTGTCCTTGCCGGTGGCGGGCAGCACCATGGCGGTGACGTCCTGCGGAATCCCGTAGGACACCGGTGCGGCGGGGTCGGCGGCTGCCGCGCCCGCCGGGGCGCCGCCCGGGACGGAATCGGGCTGCTCGGGCGCCGAGCAGGCGGACGCCAGCACCAACAGGGTGCCGGCCAGTACTGCTCTGAAGGCGCTGAGGAGAAGGGGGCGGCGGAAGAGCCGGGCGGGTCTGGACATACCGCCTACCTCCGATGACGAGGGTGGATCGGGTACGCGGAGCCGTGCCTGCCGGACCGGACCGCATGGCCGGCAGACACGGAGCCGGATCAGTGGACGATGGTGACCTCGTCGCCGGGGTTGCGGCTGATCACGGTGAACTGCGTACCGGGCGTCAGGTCGGTGACCAGCGCGAAGTAGGAGTTGTTGATGTCGTGGTAGCCGTTGTCCATCTGGACGTAGCCCCTGGAGCCGCCGATCCAGCCCGACGTGCTCGACTTGCGGTACAGGCCGAAGTAGCCCGAGCCGTTGCCGTAGGGGTTGTGGGACCAGGAGACGTTCAGGTCGTGGCAGGGCGAGTTGGCCTTGGTGGCCACCATGGCGCCGTCCGTGGTCGTGCCGGGGCTCCTCAGCCAGGTCGACGTGCAGCCGGAGGCCGAGGCGGTGGGCGCCAGGGTGATGACGGAGGCGGCGGCAAGGCCGGCCACCGCCAGGGAGGCGAACGACTTCTTCACGAGAGAACCCATCTGTACAGATAGAACAAGGCCCGGTCACGATGACGGGCCAAACGATGGGCACAGTAGCAACTCCCTTCCTGACCTGGACAGATGGGGTTCCACGTACCGGCTGGCTATGCTCTCGGTCATGTGGAATGAAGTGGTCCGGGAGGTCTTCGCCGAGGCGGGCCTCCAGGAGCCGGCTCAGGTGTCCGAGATCGTCGAAGCCGAGAAGCGGCTGGGGCGAACGCTGCCCGGGGAGCTCAGGCAGTTGCTTCTCGAAAGCAACGGGGTGATCGGCCGCAGCCACGTGGACACCGTCTGGACCGTCGACCGGATCGTCCAGGAGAACCTGCTCTTCTGGTCCGACGAGTCCTTCGCCCGGCTGTACATGTCCTTCGACGCCCTCCTGTTCTTCGGCGACAACGGAGGCGGTGACCAGTTCGCCTTCGTGCAGAAGCCCGGGCGTCCGGACGTATTCGTCTGGGAACACGAGAGCGACAGCCGCCGATGGGTGGCCAACGACCTGCGGGACTACCTCGGTCGTTCGCTCCGTACCGGCGGAGACGACTGGTATCGGCTCTGAACCGCCGCCCCGGCCCGTGTGTCAGCGGACGACCTTGATGCCGAAGTGGCCGCCGAACCGCTGGCCGAGGCCGAACCCGATGGCGGAGTGCATGTGGGCGTACATCTCCATGCCGCGGGCGCAGACCAGGGGGCCGAGGTCGAGGACGTCCGTCCAGCCGTAGGACTCCAGCAGGCCGGTGGTCCGCTGCTTGGCGTCGGCGTGGTCGCCGGCGACGAACATGGTGTGGTCGCCGCCGCCGACGGACCGCGGGTCGACGACGGTGGCCTGCTCCTGGGTGACGAAGGACTTGACGACCTTCACCCCGGGCAGGGCGCGCTGGATCTGCTCGCCGAGGCTGTCCGTGTCGCACGGGTCCAGCTTCGGCATGACGCCCCACGGCGTGGGCCACGGGTGCTCGCTCCGATGCCGGTAGACATAGGGGACCGCGTAGTCGATCAGGGTCCTGCCGGTGAGCGGGCCGGCGGTCGCCGTCAGGGCGGCGACGGCGCTGTGGCCGTCGATGCCGTTGATGACGAGCTCGTCGGCGGCGGCCGCCGCGTCACCGAAGGACGTGAGGGTGATGCCGGGGTGCCCGGCGAGCCACTGGCCGTAGGGCACGTTGCCCATCATGTCCGGCTCGCTGCGGGCCAGGGTGGCTTCGGGGTCGCGGGTGCCGACGAACACCTCGTGCCCGAGTCCGACGAGCCTGGCCGCGTGCGCACGGGCACCGCCACCCGTACCGAGAACGGCGATCTTCATGGGGATGTCTTCCGTTTCGGGGGGTTTGGGCAGCTCCCACCGTAGGACCCTTTGAGGACACGAGGTGTCCTTTGACCCGGTCATAGTGGGGACCATGACGAGCGACATGACGGCCCGCATGCTCCGCCTGCTGTCCCTGCTGCAGACCCGCCGTGAGTGGTCCGGCCCCGACCTCGCCGACCGCCTCCGGGTGACCGTCCGCACCGTCCGCCGCGACATCGACCGCCTGCGCGACATGGGCTACCCCGTCGACAGCGCCCGCGGCCACGCCGGCGGCTACCGCCTCGCCGCCGGCACCGACCTGCCCCCGCTCCTCCTCGACGACGACGAAGCCGTCGCCATCGCCGTCGCCCTGCGCACCGCGGCCGGGGGCCTCACCGGCATCGAGGAGACCGCCCTCCGGGCGCTGGCCAAACTCGAACAGGTCCTGCCCCGCCGCCTGCGCACCCAGGTCACCGCCCTCCAGCAGTCCCTGTCCGGCATCGCCTGGGAAACCCGCGGCCCGCGTGCCGACCCCGCCCTGCTGGCCACCCTCGCCGCGGCCTGCCGCGACCACGAGATCATCACCTTCGCCTACGCCGCCCGCACCGGCACGACCCTGCCGCGCCGGGTCGAACCCCAGCACCTCGTCGCCTCCGGAGACCTCGGGTACCTCCTCGCCCACGACCGGGACCGGGACGACTGGCGCGTCTTCCGCCTGGACCGCATCACCGGCGCCACCGCCACCGGCCACCGCGTCCCCGCCCGCGCCCTGCCCGGCGAAGACCCCGCCGCCTTCGTCGCCGCCCGCCTCACCGCCGCCCCCACCCGCCACCGCGCCGTCGCCACTGTCCACGCCGCCGCCGACCGCGTCCGCACCCGCACGCGCCACCTGGACACCCGCATCCGCCCCCTCGACGAGTCCACCTGCCTCGTCGACGCCTCGGACGACTCCCTCACCCGCATCGCCCAGACCCTGGCCGGCCTCCCCGCCGCCTACACCCTGGACGCCGACCCCGACGTCCTCGACCACCTGCGCACCACCGCCCACCGCACCCTGCACGCCACCGGCCACGCCCCCTGAAACGGCGGGACCGCATGGACGAACGCGCAGGCGGCAGGGCAGCCGGCACGCGTCACCCGTCCGGAGTCCCCGGGCTGTGCAGACACCACGCCCGGCATGACGCTGGAAGCCAAGCCCACGGGGCGCCATGCCGTCCTTCCCCCAGGAGCGTGACCATGGCCCGGAACCGCCGTCTGATCCTCAGCTCGCCGTCCGAAGTCTGGGACCTGCTCTCCGACGGCCACCGCTACGGGGAGTGGGTGACGGGAACCCAGGAGGTCCTCGCCGTGGACCCGCACTGGCCGGACGTCGGCGCACGGCTGAAGGTCCGCGTCGGCGCCGGCCCCCTCACCCTCGACGACACCTGCGTCGTCCGCATCTCGCAACCACTGCACCGCCTGCAACTCGAAGCGAAGGCGGGCCCCTTCGGCGCGGCCCGCATCGCCATGCGGTTGATCCCGTGGGGCGAGCACACCCTGTTCACCCTCGACTGGCACCCCCTCCGGGGACCCGGCACGCGGATGCACGGCCTCCCCGTGGACTACGTCGTCGCCGTCCGCAACGGCATGATGCTCACGAAACTGGCTCGGATCGCGGTACGCGAACACGCGGCGCGCGGCCCGGTCAGCCCGACGCCAGGAGCCGCCGGAACGTCTTCGCCCCGCGCATGACGGAGGTCGTCCGCGGGCGCCGGTCAGGCGGTGCGGCGGCGCCGTAGGGCGTAGGCGAACGTGACGACGGCGAGCAGCGGCCCCCACAGCACCAGCGGCGCGTAGCAGGCGTTCATGATCCACGCGGCCGCGCCCCGGGGCGCTTCGGAGCCGCCGGCGGAGGCGGGCGTGCCGCCCCGGAACATCGACGTCGTCACCGCCGCCACCGCGACTGCTCCCAGCACGGCCGGCAGGACTACCGCCCACGTCGGGAGGGGCCTGTCTCCTGAGGGGTGGACGTCACGTCAGCAGCGCCAGCCTCACCGTCCGCTGACGGTGAGGGCCCGAGGGCTGACTCCGCGCGAGCTGGTGGAGCGGCTCGCGGGGCCCGGCCGTGGGGTCCGTTCACGCGTGCGGCCGTCGGTCCGTCAGACGTAGTTCATGGGGCACTGCCTGCGGAGCGAGTGTTCGGCGGCGCGGAGGTAGAGCGCCGTGTAGTACGCGGCGTCCGGGTCCTCGGCCCACGGGCCGGGGTGGGTGGTGGCGGCCTCGGTGGCGGCCGGGCCGTCGAACCAGTTGCCGAGGTCGAGGTCGTCGCAGTGCCGGGGCACCTGCGGCGGCAGGGCGATCCGGGCGGCCAGGCGCCGCGCCACCCCGAGGACGCGATGTGCGCTGTGGACGGTCGTGGTCTCGCTGTACGGGCCCGACACCGGCAGGGTCACGGCCCCTTCGAAGTCGACCGGTACCAGCAGGTCCCAGCCGAGCAGGGCCTCGCACCACTCCTCGCCCCCGGGCTGGGCCCGGCACAGATCCTCGAAGGTCCGCATCGGCCGGTACATCTTCTCCGCGAACGACGTTCCGCCCCGCCGCAGGGGGCCGGCCGCCGGCGGCGGTGTGCAGGGCGGGAGGCCGCGCCTCAGCAGTTCGCCGTCGAGCAGCCGGGCAGCCGGCCCGAGGATGTCATCGTCCGACCAGTCGCCGGCGTCGACGCTGCACAAGTAGGTACCCATGAGGGGGACTCTACGATCCGCCTCCGACATCGCCCGGC
This sequence comes from Streptomyces sp. NPDC096136, assembly GCF_044763325.1. Classification (NCBI taxonomy): domain Bacteria; kingdom Bacillati; phylum Actinomycetota; class Actinomycetes; order Kitasatosporales; family Streptomycetaceae; genus Streptomyces; species Streptomyces sp. NPDC096136. Next base: position 196,282 of record NZ_JBIWFZ010000006.1, read on the forward strand.
CGGCCCTCAGAGCACGCCCACCAGCACGATGACCAGCGCGGGCAGTGCCACGAAGACGGTGCCGAGGTAGACGCCGAGGACCCACCGGTGTTCGGAGGCGACGCGGGCGAGGGTCTCGGCGCAGAACAGCGGTACGGGGCGCAGGAGCGGGATCACGTAGATCACGACGATCGCGAAGAGGTTGTAGATCAGATGGACGAAGGCCGCCTGCAGGCCGATCTTCGCGTCCTGTCCGACGCCTGCGAACGCCGCGAAGACCACCGTGAACGTCGTGCCGAGGTTGGATCCGACGACCACGGGATACACCTGGGCCGGTGTCAGGATGCCCGTTCCGGCGAAGGGGACCAGCACGGACGTGGTGATCGTCGAGGACTGGGTGACGACGGTGACTCCCATGCCCGACGCCATGGCGAGGTAGGCGTTGCGGCCGACGGCCTTGATCAGGACGTCGCGGGCCCTGCCGACCATGAGGACCTTGAGGAGCTTCCCCAGGTAGCGGACGGCGACCAGGATCAGCACGGGGAAGAAGACCAGCAGCGCGAGCCAGTTGTAGAAGTCGTGGACGGTCGAGGCGCCCAGCGCCCTGCGGAACTCCGTGCGGTTGCCGATGAAGGTCAGTGCGACCAGGCTCGTCGTCACGGTGGTGCCGACGTTCGCGCCGAGGATGAGGGGGATCGCGCCCTGGATGGGCAACGCGCCCGACCCCACGGCGGTGACGGCGATGGCCGTCGTCGTGGTCGACGACTGGATCAGGACCGTACCGAGGATGCTGACGCTCAGCCCGACCCACGGGTGCGCGGCGAAGGCGAACATGGTGTGCGCCGCATCGCCGCCCAGCCCCGCGAAGCCGCGACTGATGATGCTGACCGCGCAGATCAGCAGGTAGATCAGCCCGGCGACTCCGCACCAGCCGAGGGCTTTGGTCCCTGCGGGCAGCAGGTCGGCTCCTGCGTCGCCCTCGGTCGCGGAGGCCGCGGGGCGGTCGGAAGGAGTTCGTCCGGAGGCGTCGCCCGTCTCGTGGCTGTTGTCCGGCCCGCGGTCGGGTGTGGCCTCCGCCATGGACCAGGGCTACGAGCTCCGGCCGAGGGGCGCACGTAACCGGGCGCCGAGTGGCTTCCGCGTCCTGGGCGCGCCCGCGCCCCCTCCCGCCCCGCGGGCCCCGGCGTCGGGCATCGGGGCCGAGGCGGCCGACACGGTCACCTCTCGGCCGTGGTGGTGCCCGTGCTGCGGGGCCGGCCGCCGCGCCGGCCGTGCCGGCCGAAGTCCAGCCCGACGCTGATCGCCAGGATTGGCCGGGATGGCCGGCAGGGTGACGATCGAGGCGGGCTCGTGGACCAGGGTGGTGACGATGCAAGGCCACCAGGACCGCACCGGCCCGCCGACCTTCCGGGCCATGACCGACGGGAACAGACCGCTGTCGACGAGTCGCTCGGACAGGCCCGCGGCCGGGTACAGGCCGGCGTTGGACGCACCTGCGGTGGCGAACAGGCACCCGGCCCGGCCGGGGGCGACACCAGCGAGAGCACCGCCGGGCCGTAGTTCGCCCCGTCCACGAAGAACAGCCCGACGGTCGCCATGAACGCCAGCGCCACGAACTTCAGCACCGTGGTGACCACCTGGACCGGGCCCCTCCGCCGGGCCCCGGCGAGGTTCACCCACGCGGGCAGCCACAGCCCGACCGGCACCAGCGCGCCGACGGTCGTCAGCCCCATCGAGACCAGACCGATCGGCCCGTAGGCGGCCAGCGACGTGGGCAGGTTGAACACCCCGACGCCGGTGATCGTGCCGATGACCAGGGCGATCGCGACCGCAGGCCCGAAACCGCGCTGAGCCGAGTCCGACGCCCGCGGCGATGCCCTCCCGCCGTCGTCCGACCCGTCCGGAGTCGTCATGGCCCTCCCGTGACTCCGATCGTGCCGGGCCGCTTCGACCGGGGCGATCCGGCCCAGGTCAAGCCCCAGCCTCGGCGCGTGACCCGCACTACGCAACAGCGGATGGGCCGGGCGCGCGACGTCCGGGCGAAGCACCGACCCGGCCCGCACCGCCCGGGCGGTGGTCTGGCCCGAACCCGCCGCTCAGGAGCGGGGATTGGCGGTAGGGTTGACGGGCAGTTGAACTTTCAGCCGAATCGAGCGGGGGTGGCGAGCCGGTGAGCGGACCATTACCGGCCTCCTCGCAGGGCCCGCCGGGGCCTGACGGGCAGGGGGATGTTCTCGGCGTCTACCTGGCGGCGCTCGCGGCCCGGTGCGGGCCGACGGGGTTCGAGGCGGTCGTCGCTGCGGCCAGTGACACCTGCGCCATGCTCGCCGAGGGCCATCCGGCGGTGCTGGCCGGCCCGGACGGCGAAGGATTCGGTCCTGCGCTGCAGCGTGAGTACCTGGCGCTCCTCGCGGTCCTGATGACCGGCCGCTGCGACCTGGAGGTCATCGCCGTTCCCACTGCGGGCGGTCGGCCGGGCTGGGCGGTCGTCGAGCCCGGTGTCGCCGCCGACCCGGACAGCGCGGCCGCGGTCCGCGCGCGCGTGGCGGCGGGCGAGGCGGATCGCGTGTACGCGCTGGGCCTGCTGGAAGCGCTCCACGACGGAGACTGACACCGCCGCCCCGAGCCCCTTGCGACGCACCCGCTGGAGCCCTCGCCGAGCTCTGCGGGTGGTGCCCCTCGCCGTCACCCGTTCGGACCCGGACCCGGATCCGCGCCATCGGCGGCCCGCCGGAGAAGTCAGGGGGTGGGCGGGGCGTCGAGGGCGGTGTCGAGTGCGGCGAAGAGCCGGTCGATGTCGTGGGTGGTGGTGTGGAGGTGGGGGCTGATCCGCAGGGCGTCGCCGCGGGCCCCGACGAACACGCCGGATCGTTCCAGCGCGCGGACGGTGGCCTGTTGGACGTGGGCGGGGACGGTGATGCCGAGCATGTGCGGGCCGCGGGGGGCCGGGACGGTCAGACCGCGCCGACCGGCGTGCCGGGCGATGAGGGCGGTGGTGTCCTTCAGGGTGGCGCTGACGCGGGGGACGGTCCAGGCGGTGAGCCGGCGCAGGGCGGCGATCGCCATGGGGGTGAGTTCGAAGGCGGTGCGGCCCCCGGCGTCGAAGCGGCGCGCGCCGGGCTGGTAGGTGTCGCGGTAGTCGACGAGCCGGGCGAAGTCCTGGGCGTCCTGGCGCAGGATCCAGTTCTCCTCCAGCGGCCGGCCGTCCTGGTGGGTGGGTGCCGCGTAGAGGTAGCCGAGGCCGAAGGGCCCCAGCAGCCACTTGTACCCCACGGACACCAGGAAGTCGGGGCGCAGGGACGACACGTCCAGGGGGACGGCGCCGGCGGACTGGCTCGCGTCGATGACCAGAGCCGCGCCCACGGCGCGGGCGGCCCCGGCGATACGGTCCAGTTCCAGCCATGTCCCGTCGGTCCAGTGCACCTGGGGTACCGACACCACGGCCACCGTCTCGTCCAGCGCGGCCAGCACGGCGTCGGTCCAGGTCTGGCCGGCCTCGCGCCGTACGGTCAGCATGCGGGCGCCGGTGCGTTCGGTGAATCGCCACCAGGTGTAGATCCCCGACGGGTACTCGTCGGCGAGGACCAGCACCCGGCTGCCGGGCGGCGCGTCCAGGTTGGCGGCGGCCACCGCCATGCCGTAACTGGTCGCAGGCACCAGCGCGATGTCGTCCGCACCCGCCCCGATCAGCGCGGCGAACAGGGCCCGGCGTTCTTCAGCCCCGCCGAACCAGTCATCGGCCCGGATCCGCCAGGGCTGCGCCCTCCAGCGGAGTGCCGCGCTTCCCGCGCTGAGCCCGGCCCGGAGGGTGGGAGCCAGGCTGGCGGTGTTGAAGTAGGCGACGTCATCGGGGATGTCGAACAGCTCACGGGCCGGCGCGAGCGGTCCGAGGTGGTGAGGTGCCGACATGAGCAAGCCTTCCGCGAAGGGGCCGTACCGCCGTGGCCGACGGGACCGTGGGGGCGTACCCGCTGCCGCCAGCATGGCCCCGATCCGGGCGGCCGCGAGGGAACGGCACGCCTGGGGCGGCGATCAGCCGACCGCGGGGGCGGCCCGTGTTCCCCCGCGCGACGGCCGCCCGCCGGGGGCACCGACCGTGCCGCGTCCCGTCGCGGTGCCCCGTCGCCGCGCCCCGTCGCCGCGCCCGACGATTCGGCCGAGCCCCCTGGCCCGTCGCCCCCGCCGGGGTCATCCGTCCCTGCGGTTCAGCTCGGGCAGCGGGCCGGGGCCGCGGGGCCGTCGGCCGTGCCGTAGGTGGAGGGCCGCGGTGTGCCCGGTGCGGCGGACGCGTCCGCGGCCTGCCGGCCGCCGGCGCGGGTCGCGCCCACGCCGGCGATCACGACGCAGGCGATGCCGACGGCCGGCGCCGGGCCGGGGCTCTGCCCGAGGACCAGGAGCCCGATCACGGTGGCGAAAGCGGGCTCCAGGCTCATCAGGGTGCCGAACGCGGAGGTGGTGAGCCGGCGCAGGGCGAGGAATTCGAGGGCGAAGGGCAGGACCGGGCTCAGCAGCGCCAGCGCCAGCATGACCCACAGCGCCGACCAGGTCAGGTGCGCGGTGAGGGCGGGGGCGGCGACGAGCATCCCGAGCACGCCCGCGACCGGCATGGACACGGCCAGGCCCGCCAGCCCGGTGACGCTGTCGCCGACCCGCTGGGTCAGCAGGATGTACGCGGCCCAGCAGGCCGCGGCGGCCAGCGCGTATCCGATGCCGAGCGCGTCGAGGAACCCGTGCCAGGGCTCGGTGAGCAGTACGACGCCGAGCGCCGCCGCGGCCGTCCACACCCGGCGCCCGCGCCCGGGCCCGTACAAGGAGACCGCGAGCGGGCCGAGGAACTCCAGGGCGCTCGCGGTGCCCAGGGGCAGGCGGCTGAGGGCGAGCGTGAAGAAGACCATCATCCCGGCGGTCGCCACGCCCAGCGCGAGACAGGCCCGCAGGTCGCCGCGCCCGAAGTCGCGGCGCCAGGGCCGTATGCACAGGAACAGCAGCAGGCCGGCCCAGCCCAGCCGCAGCCCGGCCGCGCCCGGCGCGCCGAGCTGGTCGAACAGCGGCACGGTCAGGGCCGAGCCGAGCTGCACGGCGGACATGGCGGCCACGGCCATCAGCACGCCGGCGCGGGCGGGGCTCGGCCGGTGTCCGGGCGCGGCTCCGGGCCCGTGTCCGGGCGCGGGCGTCCGGGGCGCCGCGGGGGTCTCAGGGGTCATGGGCCCCAGTAGATGTCCCCGGCATCGTTCATGTCCACGTGCCGATCATGGACAGTTCGTTCGGAAAACCCGGACAATCACAGGATGGAAACCCGACGTCTGCGCCTGCTGGCGGAACTGTCCCGCCTGGGCTCGATGCGCGCGGTCGCCGACGCGACGGGCGCCACCACCTCGACGGTCTCGCAGCAGCTCGCCGTCCTCGCGAAGGAGATGGGCGCCGCCCTGATCGAACCGGACGGGCGGCGCGTACGCCTCACCCCGGCCGGCCGCCGCCTGGCCGAGCACGCCGTGACGATCCTCGCCGCGGTGGAGACCGCCCGGCTCGACCTCGCCCCGGGGGCCGAGCCGAACGGCACCCTGCGCGTGGCCGGGTTCTCCACGGCCATCCGCGTCCACCTCCTGCCCCTGATCACCGAGCTGGCCCGGACGGTGCCGCGCCTGCGGATCCTGGTACGCGAGCACGAGCCCGCCGAGGCCCTGCGGCTGCTGGCCGCCGACGAGACCGACCTGGCCCTGACCTACGACTACGACCTGGCCCCGGCCGACCACGATCCCGCCGTGCACGCCACCGCCCTGTGGACGGCCCCCTGGGGCCTGGGCGTCCCGGCCCGCGCCGAGGTGCCCGAGGGGGCCGGCACGCTGGAGGTCTTCGCGCGCTTCACCGCGCACGACTGGATCGTCAACTCCCGCAACACCGCCGACGAGACGGTGATCCGCACCCTGGCCTCGATGGCCGGGTTCACCCCCCGCATCACCCACCAGGCCGACAGCCTCGACCTGGTCCAGGGCATGATCACCGCCGGACTCGGCGTGGGCCTGCTGCCGGTGGGCACCCCGACCTTCCCCGCGGTGGACCTCGTACCGCTGTCCGGCCCGCCCGTCACCCTGCGCGCCCACGCCCTGGCCCACCCGGGCCGCCTCGACTGGCCGCCACTGGCCCTGGTCACCGACCTGCTGGCCCGGCGCGCGAACGATCCGGCAGTGACGAACGATCCGGCAGAGGCTCAGGGCCTCATGGACGACCCCCGGCGACCGTTTCGGCCCTGAGGCCTAGCGCGGCCCGCCCCCGCCCGCCACCAGTGTGCCGAGGGCCGTCCGCTCGTGGGTGACCGAGCGGCCCGTACGGGTCGTCCTCGCCATGCCCGCCGATCTGAGCGCCGCCGCATGGGACGAGGCGGTCGCGTTGCTGACGCGGAGGGCGCGGGCCAGGGACGTCGTGGTGTGGGGCTCGGCGAGGAGGCACAGGGCTTCGAGCCGGGTGCGGCCCAGGACGGCGGCCAGGGCCTCGGCGGGAACGGCCGCGCCCCCGGCGGCGGGCGGGAGCCCGGGGCCGGCCGGGTAGGTCAGGACCGCGGGGCGGCCCGGGGCGTCCTGAAGGAGCGGGCCCGACGGGTGGTGGAAGGTCGGGAGCAGCACCAGGCCGCGTCCGTCGAGGCGGACGTCCCGGGCCGGCGCCGCGCCGGGCCATTCCCACACGCCCCCGTGGAGCCGGCTGCCCGGGGCCAGGCCGATCAGCGCGGCGGCCACGCCGTGCTCGGCGACGGCCAGGGCGTAGCGGGTGAACTCCTCGCGGTGCAGGTCCTGTACGACGGACCAGACCGGGGCGAGGACCGTCTCGTACGCGGCCAGCTGGGCGTGGCGCACGGTGCGCCAGGCCGTCTCGTCGCCCGCGTGCAGGCCACGGATCCAGCGGGGCGCGGGCACCGCCCCGTAGACCCGCTCGAGCTCGGAGCGGACGAGGCCGGGCCCGGTCGCGCGGATCAGCCCGAAGCCGTCCGCCAGGGTGTCGCCGAGGACGTCGAGGAACGACGGCGGACGGCCGACCGGAACCAGGTCGGCCAGCGGGCCGGCGGCAGCCGGAAGGGAGCGCAGGACACGGCCGCGCCACGGCGCGAACAGAGGCCCCGTACGCGGTGCCACGGCCGTCGTCAGGGCGGCGTGCAGCTCCTGGAGCGGCGCGGCGCGGGGCGCGAAGCGGACCCGGGCGAAGTCCTCCCCGGTGAAATGGATGCGCAGCGCCCTCACCGCTCACAACTCCCCGTCCTGGGCCGGCCTTTCGGTCAGGGCCTGAACCTTCGCATCACGACGACCCCCGCCCCCAGGATGCCCGGTATGACGTCTCGACGCACCCTTCTGAAGGGCACCCTGTTCGGGAGCGCGGCCGCCCTGCTGCCCACGGCCGCATCCGCCTCCGGTGGCGGCCCGTTGCTCCGGCTGCCCGCACCCTCCGGCCCGTACCCCGTGGGCCTGCGGACGGTCCACCTCACGGACCCGGCTCGTACCGACCCGTGGGTGGGCGGCGTACGGGAGCTGATGCTGACCGTCCTGTACCCGGCCCGGACGGTGCGCGGCCGCTCCCGGGCCCCGCAGCTCACCCCGGCCGAGGCCGAGGCGTTCGCCGAGTACGCGCCGCACGTCCACCAGGGGCTGCCGCAACGGGGAGCGGTGGACTGGGGAGCGGTCCTCACCCACGGATACGCGGGCGCGCCGCCGTTGCCCGGGCGGTGGCCGGTGCTGGTGTACTCACCGGGCGGCGGCGACTCCCGCACGCTCGGCACGGGCCTCGCCGAGGACCTGGCGAGCCACGGCCGGGTGGTCGTCCTCGTCGACCATCCCGGTGACGCCTCCCAGGTGGAGCTGCCCACCGGGATGCGCAGGACCGTGCTGACCGGGCCGCCGGACCCGGCGACCTTCCGCACGATGGCGGACACCCGGATCGCGGACCTCCGATGCGTCCTGGACCGGCTCGGCGGCCTCCCGCTCGCCCCGGTCATGGACCCGGACCGGATCGGGCTGTACGGGCACTCCGCAGGCGGCACGGCAGCGGTGTACGCGGCCCGCGGCGACCGCCGGGTCGGCGCGGTGGCCAACCTGGAGGGCTACCTCGACCTGTACCCGACGCCGGCCGGCCTCGGCCGGCCGCTGCTCCTGCTGCGCACCGACGGATTCGAGGGCGCCGCCCGCATCGAGTCCTCCTGGGCGGGCCTGCCCGGCCGCCGCGCGCTGCTCGCCGGCGCGAACCACTGGGCGTTCACCGACTACGGCGCGCTCGTCCCGCAGCTCCAGGCCGCGGGCCTCGTCACCGCGACGGTACGGGCCGCCCTCGTCGGCACCGGCGACCCGGCGGTGACGCGCGCCGGGGTACGGCGGCGGGTGGGGGCCTTCTTCGCCCGCCATCTGCCGTAGCAGGCCCGGCCCGGGAGCGGGCGGTCAGTGGAGCGAGGGCGAGGCCGCCCGGCGATGGGCCGAGCGGATGAGGACGGAGACCAGCACGGCCGGGTCCGCCGCGCCGGCGGCGTCGTCCGCGTAGCGCGTGGTCTGTAGAGGCCGTCGACAGCGGCCTCGACCGGGGCCGGCGTCTCCCCGACCACGGAAGCCCAGTCGATCTCGCTGCGCACACGGCACCAGGCGGCCAAGGCGTCAGCGGTCACGGTACGGAGGCTCCCCGGTCAGGCCCAGGGCGAGGTCCTCTCCCACGGAGTCGACCAAGGCCCGTGACGGTTGCGTCCAGCTCTCGAACCTTCCGCCGATCGCCGCACGGACCGCTTCCCTCGCCGCCTCCCGGCCCATGCCGGTGGAGGTGAGGAACCAGGTGAGCACCGTGTGGCAGAGGCCGTACCAGCCGCATTCGGTACCCGTGCGGTCCACGACCACCGTCACCAGTCGGGTGGCCGCCCGTTCCAGGTGCCGGCTGCGCTCCTCGGCATCCGCCCCGGCGGGTGGCGCCAAGTGCGCGAACCGCTCGGCCAGCTCCTCCAGCCAGTCGCGCCATTCCAGCAGCGAAGCGACCACCTTGGCGGCCGTCGCCGCGGGCTCGCCCACGGAATGGGAGGCGCAGCACCAGCTGGCGACGACGCCGCCCCCGCCGCCCTTGGACGCGGCTGCCGCCCGGCGGATCGCCGCCCTGCGCAAGCCCGCCCTCGCGCTGTGGGCGGCAGGCTCGTTCGCCCGCGGCACGGGTGATCCGCGTCCCCCCGCCCAAGGGGCAGGGCCGCTTCCGGCGACCTCGCACTTCGGTGTCGGCCGGCAGCAGGCCGGCCTGAGGACGGCGGAATGGGTCCGGACGCCCGGCGGCCGACGGCTCGTGCGTGCCGCGGGCGGGAAGGACGCTACCGGCGGACCGCTACCGGCGGACCGCCGAGATCAGCCCGCCGTACCGCGGCTCCTCGCGTTGCGGCGGGGTGCCGGTCGGGCGGCCGTAGGCGGCGGCGCGCTCGCGCAGGGTGTGGCCCTTGGCCTTCCAGCCATGCCCGGCCAGCCAGCCCACCGGGTCGTCGGGCATCTCCGAGACCCACAGGGACGCCGCCGATCCCGGCGCGGCGTCCGCACCGAAGCGTTCGATCACGCCGCGCGAGCCCAGCGTCAGCCCCATCCGACTGCCTGCCGCCGACTGCGCGCCGATCCGGGCGAGCAGCAGCTCCACCGCGTCCTCGGGCAGATAGATCAGCAGCCCCTCGGCGATCCACACAGTCGGCACGGCCGGGTCGTGCCCTGCCGCGGCGAGCGCGCCCGGCCAGTCCTCCCGTAGATCCACCGCGACGGCGATCCGCTCGCAGCGCGCCACGGCCCGCTCCCGGCGGAGCACCGAAGCCTTGAAGTCCAGCGGGGCGGCGGTGTCTACCTCGAACAGCCGGGTGCCCTCCGGCCAGTCCATCCGGAAGGCCCGGCTGTCCATGCCGGCGCCGAGCAGCACGACCTGCCGGACCCCGGACGCGCAGGCCTCCTGCACCAGGTCGTCGAGGAACCTCGTCCTGATGACGATGGAGAACGACACGGCCAGCCGGCGGCGTCGCGCGTCCTCGTCACCGGGCGGCGGCGAGGACGGCCACAGGCCGCCGGCGGCGGCGAAGGCCCGTGCCAGCGGGTCGCGGAACAGCGCGTCCTTCCGCTCGGTCTCCAGCGCCCGCACCCGGGCCACCCCCACCGCCGTCGCCCACACGCCCGACGGCTGCACCCGCTCCTGCCCCTCAGTCATCGCGCAAGCGTAGAGGGTCGGTTCCCAGGGGCCTGGTGAGCGGCCGAGGAGCAGCGGCACCCGCCGTCGGTCAGCGGTACTCGCAGAGGTAGGCGGTCTCGACCGCGACGGTGAGCCGGAAGGTGCTGTCGCCCGGGACCTGGAAGCGGCTGCCGGCGGGGAAGGTCTCCCAGCCGTCCGATCCGGGCAGCTCCACGGTCAGCGCCCCGCTGACCACGTGCATCGTCTCCGGGGCGGCGGTGCCGAACTCGTACGCGCCGGGTGCCGTCACCCCGATGGTCGCCGGACCCTCTTCCCGGGTGAAGGCGATCGACTTGACCGTGCCGTCGAAGTACTCGTTGACCTTGAACACGTGCGTCCTCCTGGGGAGCGAGCGGAAACGGGCCGGTTCGTCGCGCGCCGGAGGCCGGAGCCCGACCCCGCGGCAGGCGATCCCCGGCCGTCCCCCGGGGGCCGCTCCCCGGCGGGTCGCCGGCGCTCACGGAGTCCGTACGAAGGCTCCCGCGCGGGCCGCCGCGACCGCCGCCGCGGCCGCCCGCCGGGCCGCGGCCTCGTCCAGCGGGGCGTCGGTGGTCAGCAGCCGGTAGTACAGCGGGGCGGAGACGGCCCGTACCACTTCGGCGGCGTCGGTGTCCTCGGGCAACTCCCCCCGCGCGACGGCCTCCTGGACGCAGGGCGCCCATTCCGCGACCCGGACCTCGTAGAAGCGGTGCAGGGCCTCGGCCGTCCGGGCGTCACCCGTGGCGGCCGCGATGACGGCCTTGAACAGGGGGCCCTGGCGCGGGTCGGTCAGGGTGCGCAGGACGAGCCGGGCGTTGGCCAGCAGGTCCTCCGCCAGCGAGCCGGTGTCGGTGCGGGGGAGCGACTGCTCGGCCATGTCCGTCAGCAGGTCGGCGACCAGGCCGGCCACGGTGCCCCAGCGCCGGTACACGGTGGTCTTGCCGACCTCGGCCCGCCGCGCGACCTCGGCGAGGTCCAGGCCGTGGAAGCCCTGCTCGGCCAGCATGTCCCCGGCCGCGTCCAGTACGGCGGCCCGCACCCGGGCCGTCCGGCCCCCGGGGCGCACGGTCCCCGGCTCGGCGGCCCCGCCCCCCGCGGCCCCCGCATCCTCGGCGTCCCGCGCGCCGTCGGCGGACATCGGGGCATCACTCGGCAACGTCATAACGGGTCCCTGGTTCCATTAATCGTGATCGGCTGTTACGTTGGGATCATCTTAATGGGTCTGCAATCCCATTACTGCTCATAGGGAGGAGTCCGTCATGGAATACAGGCAGCTCGGTGCGTCGGGCCTCGAGGTCCCCGCCCTCGGCTTCGGCGCCGGCACCTTCGGCGGCCGGGGCCCCGTCTTCGGCGCCTGGGGCAGCACCGACGCCCAGGAAGCACGCCGCCTCGTCGACATCTGCCTCGACGCCGGCATCACCCTCTTCGACACCGCCGACGTCTACTCGGCGGGCGCCTCGGAAGAAGTCCTCGGCCGGGCCGTCAAGGGCCGCCGCGACCAGGTGCTCATCTCCACCAAGGCGGGGCTGCCCACCGGCGACGGCCCCGGCGACTTCGGCACCTCCCGCTCCCGCCTGATCGGCGCGGTCGAGGACGCCCTGCGCCGCCTCGGCACCGACCGCATCGACCTCTTCCAGCTCCACGGCTTCGACGCCGCCACCCCCGTCGAGGAGGTGCTGTCCACCCTCGACCAGCTGGTCCGCTCCGGCAAGGTCCGCTACACCGGCGTCTCCAACTTCGCCGGCTGGCAGCTGATGAAGTCCCTCGCGGCCGCCGACCGGCACGGCTTCCCCCGCTACGCGGCCCACCAGGTCTACTACTCCCTCGTCGGCCGCGACTACGAATGGGAGCTGATGCCCCTAGGCCACGACCAGGGCGTCGGCGCGATGGTGTGGAGCCCCCTGGGCTGGGGCCGCCTCACCGGCAGACTCCGCCGCGGCCGCCCGCTGCCCGCCGGAAGCCGCCTGCACGCCACCGCCGACTACGGCCCGCCCGTCGAGGACGCCCACCTCTACGACGTGGTCGACGCCCTCGACGACGTCGCCCAGGAGACGGGCCGGACCATCCCCCAGGTGGCCATCAACTGGCTGCTGCGCCGCCCGACCGTCTCCACCGTCCTCGTCGGCGCCCGCGACGAGCAGCAGCTGCGCCAGAACATCGGCGCCGTCGGCTGGGAGCTGACCCCCGAACAGATCGCCCGCCTCGACACCGCCAGCCACCGACCCGCGCCGTACCCGTACTTCCCGTACGAGCGCCAGGAGGGCTTCGCCCGCCTCAACCCCCCGATGACCGCCCCCCGATGACCGCCCGCGCCCGACGCTCCCGGGCACCCCGCCCCGTCACCGGGCCCGGGTGGGGACGCGGCGGGCTCACAAGAGGACCGACGGCTCCGAGCGGCTGCATCCGTACCTGCCGGTCATGTCGTACTCGTGGCCGACCAGGACGACGGAGCGGCAGACGGAGCAGACGGCGGGCGTCGCGGGGTTCACCCGCAGGACGTACGTGTTCTCCAGTGCCAGCACGGCCTCGACGGCCTCCCTGCCGTGTTCGGCGATGCCCTGCTCGATGAACTCGAAGGCGCCGTACCGGGCCCCGCACGCGCAGTCGAGGCGGTTGGAGTACGCGGGCCCGATGTCCTTGACGCCCAGCTTCGAGGTGATCCTCCTGCGCTCCTCGCGCGATACGGGTTCCATGCCCCGGTCCTTGATGCGCCGGGGACTCCAGTACCACGATCTGAACGCGTCGGCCTGTTTCAGGGACAGGTAGAAGGTCACCGATCTGCCGACCCTGAGGGCGTCCTGCACGGCCGCCACGACCGCGCTGTCGTCCGCCGACATGACGACCTTGCCCTCGCCGACCATCGCATCGATCTCGGCGAACGAGCTGCGCTTCATGGGACGTCCTTCCAGGCGGCTCTCGGGGACCCCGGCCCGCGCGCTCGTCGCGCGTCGCGGGCGCGGCCCGTTCGATGCTCACCCGCCGCCGCACCCCCTGCCAGCCGGGACGGCCGTCCGGCGGCATGCACCGCACCCGCCCTCTTCCGGCAGTCGCCGCGCCGTTCACGGCGGGCCCGCCTCCAGGAGTCGCGCGGCGCCGTTGTCCAGCAGGTGCTCTCCTGCGTGGCGTCCGACCCTGGCCGGGGCGGACAGGGGGCCGGTGGCCGCCGAGCGGAGCGGGGCGCCACCGGCCGGATCGAGGACGGTCGCGTGGACCGTGACCTGTCCGGCGGCTTCGTCGAGGGTGGCGTGCACGGAGGCTGCGGTGAGGCACCCGCCGTGGAGGGTGGCCAGGGCGGCGCGTTCGGCGTCCAGGAGGAGCCGCGTCGGGGCGTGGGTGAGCGGGGCCAGCAGACTGCCGGTGGTGTGGTCGTCGATGCGGTGCTCGATGACGACGATCCCGGCGCCCGCGGCCGGTGGCCAGAGGCCGGGGTCCAGGATCTGGGAGGCGCGGTCGGCGAGGCCGAGGCGGCGCAGGCCCGCCAGCGCGGCGATCATCGCGTCGACGCCGAGGGTTCCGGCGTCGAGGGCGTTCAGCCGGGTGTCGGCGTTCCCCCGGATCGGTACGGGGACGAGGTGGGGGTGGAGCGCCCTGAGGAGCGCGGCCCGGCGGGGTGCGCTGGTGCCGATGCGGGTGCCGGGCGGGAGCTCGGCCAGGGCGGCGGGCGGCCGGCCCGCGGGCAGGACGAGGGCGTCGCGGACGTCCTCGCGGGGCAGGACCGCCGCCACGGTGATCCCGGGGGTGCGGTCGTGGGGGCCGGGGAGGTCCTTGGCGCAGGCGATCCGCCCTCCTGGCCGCAGCACGGCCCGGCGGGCGTTCCGGTCGCCGACCGCCGGTCGTTCCTCCGGCTCGTCCTGCGCACGCCTGCCGACACCGACCCGGCTGCATGGCCGACCGCGCCGCCGGGTGCCCCGGCCGGGCCCTGTGAACCACCCGGAAGCGGGCACGCAGCGGCCCCCGCGCGCTAGATGCGCGAGTTGCGCACCGACTGCCACACCGCGCCGGCCAGCGCCCGCGTCGCCCGCGGGACCGACAGGTGCTCGTGCTCGCGGTACAGCGCCCAGTTGTACTGCACGAGCGACATCTTGTTGGAGGACAGCGATCCCGCCTGGTGGGCCCGGTACACCGCGAGCGGTTCGGCCAGGCCCCGGGCGTCGGCGCCGTCGCGCATAATCGACAGCCAGAGGGCGTAGTCCTGGCGCTTGCGCATCTCCGGCATCAGCCGCGTGCCCAGGGCCTTGCGGTCGTACATGGCGGTGAGGGCTCCGATGTGGTCCCGGACCAGCATCGCGCGGTAGTCCACGTGCTCCCGCGCACGGACCACGCGTCCGTTCGGGACCCACTCGGTGCTCTCGCCGGCGTGGTCGGCGTCCATCTTGAAGTACGAGGTGAACGTCAGTGGCGCGGTGGACTGCGCGGCGAAGGCGAGCTGCTTCTCGGTCTTCTCCGGCAGCCACATGTCGTCGCTGTCGAGGAAGGCGACGTAGTCCCCGCGGGCCCGCTCGATCGCGCGGTTGCGCGCCCGGCCCGCGCCGCCCTGCTCGGGAGCCCGCTCCGGCAGGACGCGCTCGTCCTGCTCGGCGAACTCGCGGAGCAGGTCCATGGAGCCGTCGGAGGACTGGTCGTCGGTGACCAGCAGCTCCAGATCGCTGTGCGTCTGGGTGAGCACTGATCGGACGGCCGCACCGAGGGTCGCTGCCGAGTTGTACACGGGCATCACGACAGACACCAGGGGCACAGCACTTCTCCTTGTCAGACCACGAACGAAGGTCCATTCAAGCACCGCATGCGGGTAGGAGCTGCCACGCGGTTGTTTTCGCTGGTCAGAGCCATGCAGCGGACCGGGTGTCCCGGCGCTGCGCGGGCGGCGTGTCCGCACCTCGCCTCCAGTGCTCCGACCGGGAAAGTGCGCCCTGGCGGTGGCCCCGCCTCGATAGGCTGCGCGGCATGATCGACTCATGTGCGCGTTCCGACGATGCCGCCGTCGCGATAGCCGGGGCGCGGGCCGGCGCGGACGTGGTCCGCAGCATGTACGGCCGGCGGCTCGACCGCATCGACAAGGGTGCGGGGGACTTCGCCACCGCCGCCGACGTGGACGCCGAGGAGGCCATCCTCGGCGTCATCCGTGCCGCACGGCCGGATGACGCGGTCCTCGGCGAGGAAGGCGGGCAGCAGGGCGCCCTCGGCGCCGGGCGCCAGTGGCTGGTGGATCCCCTGTGCGGCACGCTGAACTACGCCGTCGGCACCATGCTGGTGGCCGTCAACGTGGCGCTGCGCGACGGAGCGGCGGCCGTGGCCGACCCGTTCGGCGGCGAGGTCTACTTCACCGACGGGGAGAGCGCCTGGGTGCGGCGCGACGGGGCCGGTGACGTACCGCTGACGCCCACGCCCGCGACCCGGTTGGTGGACGTCAACCTGGATCCGCCGTTCCCGAACGCGCCGGGATTCCGGGCCGTGGACCTGCTCGCCCACCCCGAATTCATCGATCGATTCCGGCCGCGCGTCGTCTCCACGACGTTGGCGCTGGCCTGGGTGGCCGCCGGAAAGCGCGCCGCGTACGTCACCGACGGCGGCGACCTCTCCGGGAGCGTGCACTTCGCGGCCGGCATCGCCTTGTGCCGGGCTGCCGGCTGCACCGTCACCGGTATCGACGGTGCCCCGATCGGCGAGGCGGGCCGTGGGCTCGTGGTCGCCGCGGACGACGAGACCCACGGGCTGCTGATGTCGATGATCCGGTGAAGCGCAGGTCGCCCCCGTCCTTCGTCGCCGGGCGGCGCGGGCCGGCGCCCTCGTGGGCGGGCAGCTCGTCCGGGGCGGAGTAGAACGGAACGGAGTGGAACGGGGCACCGTCCGGCCGCCGCGCGCACGCGGCGGACCCCGCGGGTGCGGTGACGGGTCGCGGGATGCCGGTCGGGTCGGCTTCGCGGACCCGACCGTTCACAGCAGCAACGCACCAGCGCACCAGCGCGCCAGCGCACCAGC
This sequence comes from Streptomyces sp. NPDC096136, assembly GCF_044763325.1. Taxonomy (NCBI): domain Bacteria; kingdom Bacillati; phylum Actinomycetota; class Actinomycetes; order Kitasatosporales; family Streptomycetaceae; genus Streptomyces; species Streptomyces sp. NPDC096136. The sequence goes on from NZ_JBIWFZ010000006.1 coordinate 212,419, forward strand.
GCGCCAACGCACCAGCGCACCAAGCGGGCTCCGGCTGGGGGACGGCCGCAAGCCGGCCGACCTCGGCATGCCGGTCTTCACCGGGCAGGCACCACGGCTGCGGCCGGGACCCGCAGGGCCCGGACGCCGGCCCCGATCCCGTCACCGAGCGGGTTCGGCCCGGCGGAGGCCGCGGAACACCTCCGGGGTGGTCCACCCGCGCAGCGTGGCGTGGATCGAGGAGCGGAACGCGGCCTCGGCCGTGGCGGCGTCGAGGGCCCCGGCCAATTCGAGGGTCACGATCCCGTGCAGGGCGGCCCAGATCGACAGGGCGATCGCGGTTGCGTCGCCGGCGAGGACGGACGCCGTCAGGGCGCGGTCGATCGCCGCGAGGAGCGGACGGATCGGGTCGCCGGCACCGACGTCCCCCGAGGGGTCGAAGGACTGCACGCCACCGAACAGCACCGTGTACAGGTGGCTGTGTCCGCACCCCCAACGACGGTAGGCGACGGCCAGCGCGTAGAGGTCGGCGAGAGGCTCCGCGGAGGCCCGCACGGCCGACAGGTCCTGGAACAGGCCGGCGACGGCCCTGTCGCGCACCGCACCGATCAGCCCGTCCTTGCCGCCGAACAACGAGTACACCGCCGTCGTCGACGCCTCGGCGGCAGCGGCCACGGCGCGGACCGTGACCGACTCCCGCGGGCGCGTGGCGAGCATCTCGGTCGCGCACTCCACCAGCCGGTCTCGCACGGCCTCGTCGTTCGTTCTGGGCCTACCCACGGTCAGCAGCCTACCTCCTCTGATAACGTCGTTTTGAAACAGCGTTCTGAAACTCTCGGAGGTCCGCCGTGCCCACGTCCGCCGTGCCCGTGCCCGCGTCCGCGTCCGCCCTGCGTCCCGTCCGCTTCACCGGACGCTTATTGGCGGCCCTCGCCGCCGTCGCGACGCTGGTCGTCGTCTTCCTCGCGCTGATCGCCCTCACGGACGGGGCGGGTTCGGGGCTCGCCGCCTGGTCGGCGACCCTCGGGGCCGGGGTCGTCCTCGCGCTGTGGCGGGGCCGGCGCCGCACCTGGCCGGCGCGGCTCGTGCCGTTCCTGCCGGTGGTCGTCGCGGCGGCGTTGACGGCGACGGTCTGCGTCCCGACCGTGCCGACGACCCGGCGGTACCCGCCCGCCCTTCCCTTCGTGGCCGCGCAGCAGTGGAGCCTGGCCACAGGCAGCCGGGTGGCGGTGTACCACTACCCGCCCACCGGCCCCGGCACCCGGCACCCCGTGCCGCTCGTGTACCTCAACGGCGGTCCGGTCCGCGGCATCTCGGTGCTCGACCACCGGTTCCTGCAACTCCTGGCAGCCCAGGGCTACGACGTCTACGCCTACGAACAGGCCGGTGGCGGACGGAGCGACCTGCTCCCCGCGGGCCAGTACGCGATCTCCAGGTCGGTCCGCGACCTCGACGCCTTCATCGGCCGCCTGGACCGAGGCCAGGTCGACGTCCTCGGGTTCTCCTCGGGCGGGGCCGTCCTCACCCGAGCCCTGGCCGACCCGGGCGTCGCCACCCGCCTGCACCGGGCCGTCATCGCCGAGCCCGGCCCCATGGACGGCCCCACCGCACGCACCGCCGGGCACACGGGCCGGCAATCCGCACGCGGCCTCGCGCCGGCCCCGACCGGACCGCGATCGACGCGCCTCCCCCGGTACGCCGTGGCGTTCGGCCTCATGCGGCTCGGCCTCCTCACCCCCGGCACCGGACTGATCGGACAGGCCGAAGGCGACAACGCCTTCACCGCCGCGGACCTCGGTGGCGACACCGCGTCCGCCTACTGCGCGCGCGACGCGCACCGCATCCCCGTCGAGGACACCGCGCAGAACTTCTCCTTCAGCCCCGCCGCCAGCCTCCGCATCCAGCAGACGGTCAAGGACTCGCCCTCCATCGCCCCGCAGCTGAACCGCTCCCGGACCCCCGCGATGCTGATGATCGCCGAGTGCTCCTCCCAGGTCCGCCCATGGGAGACCGCCGTCCTCGCCCATGACCCCGCCGTCCAGCGCACGCAGTACATGCCCGGAGTCGGACACCACATGTGGAACGGCCTCGACGACAACAACGACCGCGCCGTCGCCGTCATCACCGCGTTCCTCGAGGACCGGCCGGCGCCCCTGCCGGACTACCCGACCCGCGAGGAGATCCCCGCCTTCCTGCGCGACCACAGGTGAGGGACGGCGGAGCGAGCGGGGCCGCCCTCGCGGACCGCCCGCCCAGGGGCTGATGGCAGGATCGAGGCGTGATCAGTGAACCCGGCCGTCCCGGCCCGATGAGGTACGTTCTGTTCGATGTCGATGGCACCTTGATCGACGCCGTGGACAACCAGCGCCTGGTCTGGCGCACATGGGCGCAGCGGTACGGACTGGATCCTGACGAGGTCCACCGAGTGGCGCTGCGGACCAGGCCGATGGAGACGTTCGCGCAGGTGGCCCCGGACCAGGACCCCCGGGAGTGCCTGGCCGCACTGCACGAGCTGGAGGACGAGGACGTCCGGTCCGGTTCCTATGAGGCCTTCGACGGAGCCTCTGAACTGCTGGGCGCCCTGGCGCCCGGGGCGTGGGCGCTCGTGACCTCGAACTACGAGCACCGGGTACGCGGACGATTCGCGCGGACGGGGCTGCCGGTCCCGGAGGTCGTCGTGGACGCGGCCGCCGTGGCGGAAGGCAAGCCGTCGCCGGTGCCCTACCTCCAGGCAGCCGCGCGACTCGGTGCCGATCCCGGGGACTGCCTGGTCATCGAGGACGCCCCTTCGGGGGTGCGGTCGGGGTTGCGTGCCGGGATGACGGTGTGGGGCGTCAACGCCCCTGCGGCAGTCGATGGCGTGCACCGTCACTTCGGCAGTCTGCGCGAAGCGGTCCGAGACGTTCTTGCCTTCGCGTCCGGAGCCACAGGGTGATGACCTCGCTCGCCCCCGCCCCGTCAAGGTCTACGGCGAGGGCGGCAGCCCCGCCCGTCCGAGCCGGGACCGTCGAACATGGTCACCGCCTGGCCGGCCCCGCGCAACAGCGCGGACGGCACCTCACCGCCTTTCACCCGGACGGCCTACAAGCTTTCGCGTCGAGGGGGTGAGCGGCACAGCCTGGCCCCACCGAGGTCTTCACCGCCGGGTCCCGTGATCACTGACCTTCCGGGAGGCGCCATGGTCGTGACGGCCCTGCTCCTGTCGCTCATGGTCCTGCTGATGCCGTTCGGACTGGACGCCTTCGAGAACTTCCTGTTCCCCCGGCCCTCCGCCGCCGATCGGACGGAATCCCTCCAAGGAGCCTGGCCCGAACCTTCCGAACCTTCCGAACCTCCCGAACACGGGGCACAAGGCGTCCGCTATGACTATGACCTGCCCGAAACCATCTGATGCCCTCGGGGACAAGACCGCCCCGTCCGGAGCGGGATCCGGAAGAGGCGGCCTACAGCGGGCGTCTGCTGCCGGACAGGGAGAGCGAGCGGACCCAGGGCTGCTCGGAGAGCGTCTCGACGTCCCGACGCGACAGGGTGCCCGTCAGGACCGTGCGCCCGCCGGCGGTGCCGTTCACCCCCGCCCGGCGCAGCTGCTCCAGCTGCGCCTGCGACGGCGGCTCCGTGAGGCGGACGAGGACCAGCAGGTCCCGGGCCGCAGGGTCGGCGTCCCCGGCGCCGACGGCCCGCCCGAGGGCGGCGTCGAGCTTGCGGTAGTCCACGTACGTCCTCAGAGCCCGGTGGCGTCCAGGAGACCGTGACCCCACTTGTGGTCGACGGCGCCCTGGGGGCTCCCGGGAATGGCCGCGTTGGCGATCAGCAGGGACTTGAACGCGGCCGGGTCGCAGTGCGGATCGCGCTGGAGCACGAGCGCGGCGATCCCCGCGATGAACGGCGAGGCCATGCTGGTCCCCGCCATGGCCACCTCGCGCTGACTGATGACGAGCGCCCTCGGCTGGTCGACGGCCTCCCGGGACAGCGAGGAGACGACCATGGCGCCGGGGGCGGTGACGTCCGGCTTCTGCGAGCCGTCCCGGAGGGGGCCCTCGCTGCTGAAGCCGGCGATCTTCCCCAGTTCCAGCGACGGCGCCTGCTCGGCGACGCCGTCGATGTCCTTCCAGTCGGTACGCGTGGTGAAGGCGGCCACCGTGATCGCCGACGCGGCGGCGCCGGGCGAGCCGATCTTCATCGCGTCGTGCACCTCGGGACCGCTGAACTGCGGCTGGGGCCGGGCTTCGGCGTCCCCGAGGATCCACACGTCGACCCTGCCGTCGCCGTTCACCGCGTCACCCCTCACCAGCAGCCGCCACTTCCCCGGAGGGGTAGGGGAGGTGTGGGGGCCCAGGGGCTCGGGATCCACCTGCACGAAGAAGTTGACGTCCCCGTTGTCCGGGCTGGGGCCCGGAGTGGTGATCTGGACCGTGCCCTCCGGCAGGTCGAACTCCACCGTCTCCTCCCCGGGCCCGCGTACGGGCTGGAAGGGGGTCGAGGCGCCCGACGGCGCGGCGACGGCGACCTCGAACCGGTCCGTGCCGGCGTACCAGCCGTTGAGCCAGAACGTGTCGGGACGACCGTTCAGGACGCCCGGGTGGCAGGGGACGGAGACGGTGGCGTCCTCGGTGACCGTGAGCTGCGCGTGGATGTCGTCCTCGCCCTCGTTGCCCGCGGCGCAGCAGACGATCCTGCCCGGTCCGGACTCCTCCGCGATCGCCTGGGACATCGCGTCGCTGCCGTCGTGCGCGTCGTGGTGCCCGCCCAGGCTGAGGTTCACCACCGCCGGCAGGCCCAGATCGCGTGCCACCCGGAAGACGTACTGGATGCCGTCGGTGATGTGGGCGTCCTGGAAGTCGGTCTTGACCATCACCAGACGGGCCTCGGGAGCCACGCCGTCCTTGCCGGCGGCGATGCCCGCGACGTGGGTCCCGTGCCCCTCCGTGTCCCGGGACGGGGTGGCCGCTCCGATTCCGGTGAACTCGACGCCGTAGCCGCCCTCCGGCACTCCCCCACCGCCCTGGACCGTCTGGTCCCAGATGCGGTCGATCCGGCCGGTGAACGCCGGATGCCTCGGGTCGATACCGGTGTCGACGATGCCGACGACGACCCCCTTGCCGGTGAGTTCGGTACGCGTCCGGAAGTCGGGCACGTGCACCTTGGCCTGCGCCCGGTCGAGGAGCGGGCGCAGCCGGGTGGCCGGGAGGATGCGCCGGACGCCCGGGTGCGCGGCGAGGTCCGCCAGGGAGTCCAGCGGGACGATGGCGGTACGGATCCGCCGGCCGCCCGCGTTGAGCTCGACGCCCTCCCCCAGGTCGCCGTCCAGGGGTACGTCCGGATCGCACACGAGCGAGACCACCACCCGCAGCGGTTTGGCCCGCTCCCGGAGCGAGACGAGTCCGAGCATCCGGCCCGTCGCCGCCAGCGGGGAGCGTCGGCGGCCCTCCTGCTGGTACCTCGTGTAGGTGGCCGCCAGTTGGGGTGCGAGCTTGCTGTAGTCCATGGCCGTTTCTCCCTCGGAGTCGCCAGGAACCGGACGTACCGGCTTGACCTCCACACTCGGCCCGGTACGGCCGCGGCGGCCGGCCGACAGGCCCGCGGCGGGGGGACGTCACTCCATCGACGGGCGAAGAATCCATTCCGCGTTCGGCCGCCCGGCCCCCGGGCGGCGCGGCGCGCGCGGGGCGCCCCGGCTGAGGCCGCCAGCGACGAGTACTGCCGGCGCTGGTTCGAAACCGGCCTGCACACCATGATCAGCGGCTTCGACGGCAGCCGACCGCTCCTCTAGCCGACCGGTCGGAACCGGTACGGGCGGGCGGTGTTCCTCGGGCAGGATGGACGGATGCGGACGACGGAACCGGTAGCGAGGGCGGAGGCGCTGGCCGCCAGGGGCGGGCGGCGCGTCCTGGGCATCGCCGGGCCCCCGGGGGCCGGAAAGTCGACACTGGCCGCCCGCATCGCGGAAGCGCTCGGGCCCCGGCGGGCCGTGGTGGTCCCGATGGACGGCTTCCACCTCGCGCAGGCCGTGCTGGAGCGGACGGGCCGCGCCGACCGCAAGGGCGCCCCGGACACCTTCGACGCCGCCGGCTACGTGGCCCTGCTGCGGCGGCTGCGCGTACCGCGGCAGGGGTCCACGGTGTACGCGCCCGCCTTCGACCGTTCCCTGGAGGAGCCGATCGCGGGCAGCATCCCCGTCGCCCCGGACGTACCGCTGGTGATCACCGAGGGGAACTACCTGCTGCACGACGCGGGGGAGTGGGCCTCGGTACGGCCCCTGCTGGACGAGGCCTGGTACCTCGCCCCGGCCGATGACCTGCGCCTGGACCGGCTGATCGCCCGCCATGTCAGGCACGGCAAGGACCCGGCCCGCGCGCGTGACTGGGTGGCCCGGTCGGACGAGCCCAACGCCCGCCTCGTCGCCCCGGGCCGCCACCGGGCCGACCTCGTCATCGACACCGGCTGAAGGAACCGGGACGGGCGCTCACCGCACCCGGATCGACCGGGCTCCGGTCAGGGCCTGCGCACCTCGTACAGGAAGCAGCCGTACTCCACGGCCCTGACGTGGACGAGGGCGACGTCGGGTGAGGCGAAGGCGGTGCGCAGGGCCTGGTCCACGGCCTCTTGAGACCGGGCGGGGTCGTCCGGCAGCCGTACCATCGCGCCACCCGCGATGTGGCCTTCACCGTCGTAGCGGCGGAACGCGCGCAGCGCACCGGTCTCGGCGAACGGATGGCCGGAGGCCGGATCCGGCCCCTCGCACCGGTCGGTGTGGATGAAGACGGGGCCGGTTTCGTCGTAGGCTCCCGGGTCGCAGCCCACCTCCGCCGCCCACCTGCGCAGCGGAGCGTACGACACCAGCGAGATCCGCTCCTCGGCGCGGCCACGCCGCAGACAGCAGCGCAGAGGCGCTCCTGCCGCGTCGTACGGATAAGGGCGGGGAACGGCACCGGCGTCGTCGTGGTCGCGGAGCTCCCGGAGGACGTGTGGAGCGATGGCCGACGGGTGATGGGCTGTTGCTGTCATGCGCTCAGACTGCGTGGCGGAGCCGGCGGACGCTGGCCGAAATCCGACCACGCGCTCGACCGGCGGGGGCTCACCGTGGTGCGGGAACGGGTCAGTCCTCGTCGTCGGCGATGAACTGCATGTCGTCGAGGACCGCCACGACGATGACGATCATGACGCCTTCGAGGATGCCGTACTCGATCAGCAGGGACTCTGCGACCATCGCCTTGCGGCTGTAGTCGTCGGGGCCGATGGGGGCGGAGTACTTGGTGTAGGGGTCGCGGGCGAGGACGCGGATGCCGCGCGCGAGCTGGGCCCGGCGCTCCGCGGGGAGGGTGTCGCGCACGGCTGCGGCGGACTCGGTGAACTCGACGCGGTACGTGGGGCGGCCGGGCTGGGGCATGGGCGGGTCTCCTGCGGGGCTTCGTCTTGTTTCACGGTACCGGCCCGCACGGCCGGCGTCGGGCGTCTGGCAGCAAACTGCAGCTCCGGCGGCAGTTTGCTGGCGTCGTGGGTCATTGGAGCGGGCTTCCGCGGGTGACAGATTTCTCCCTGTCACCAGCACACGACGACCCACTCGGAGGAAGACATGAACGCCCAGCCCACCACCCGTACCAAGGCCGCCGCCGTCCTGATCGGTCTCTGTACGGCCATCGCGCTGGGCGTCGTGGCCACCGCCGAAGAGCCGGCCGCGCGGGCCGAGAACGGCTGGCAGTCGACGCCCGCCACCGCCGTCCTCGCGAACGGCTGGCAGGTCGCCCCCCTGGACAAGTCCGAGAACGGCTGGCAGTGACCGCCCGTCTGGAGCACCGCGCGCCGGTCCGCAGCCGGCAGATCGAGCTGGTGGCGCGCGCCGGCTCGGCGGCCATCGCCGAAGGCGCGCCGCTGAGCGTGGTCCGCTGGCTCGCGCTGCTGCCCGCCACCTGGCAGGCGCGGTTCCACGGCCTGGGGGACGACGGGCTCTCGATCGTCCTGCGGTTCTCGCGGGACCGGGACGTCGCGGTGTCGCGCGCCTGCGCCGAGGCGCGGCGCGCGCTGAGCGATCCCGCCATGGACGGCTGGGAGTTCCTGTCCTGCCGCGAGGTCGGATGAGCCGCGCGGTGCGGGCGTACGCATACGGAGCAGGGCCTGATCCACTGGGTGCAGTGGTCAGGCCCTTTTTGTCATGCGCGCATGTCGTGGTGCGCGCGGTGCGGTGCGGCCCGTACGGCTCGTACGGCTACATCCAGCCGCGGTCTTTGGCGAGCATGGCCGCCTGGAAGCGGTTCGACGCCCCCAGCCGCAGGAGGAGGTCGGCCACGTGCCGGCGGAACGTGCGGATGGAGATGCCCATCTCGCGGGCCGCGACCTCGTCCTTGTCGAACCGCGAGAGCAGGGTCAGCACCTCGCGGTCGGTCTCCGTGAGGGTGTCGCAGTCCGCGCTCCCGTCCTTGCCCGGGAGGGTTTCCGCCGAGGCCCACACCTTCTCGAAGAGGGCCACCATGTTGGACACGAGCCCGCTCTGGCGGACCAGGAGCGCCCCGCGGGCGCTGTCGGCCGGGTCGAGCGGCACGACCGCCGTGGCCCGGTCGTAGATGACCATCCGGTCCATGACCTTGTCGACCACTCTGAACTGTGCCCCCAGGTCGGCCATCTCGTAGAGGTAGCCGCGGGTGGCGGAGTCTTCCAGCGCAGTGCGCAGGACCACCGTCCTCATGGTGATCCCGCGCCTGATACATCGGAGGTCGAGCGGGCGGGCGGCCTCGATGAAGGCCGGCGTGAGGGGCCCGTCGGGCTGCAGCGCGGACATCTCCTCGCGGGCGAAGAAGGCGAGGTCGTCCAGCCGGGCCCGGATCTCGGCGAGCCCGTCGATCCGCTCGATCCCGCCGGCCGGGCTCTCCGCGCGGTCCGCCGCGCGCGCCTCCTCCACCAGTTCGGGGATGAGCGAGCGGGCCGAGGAGACCAGCCGGAGCTGTTCGTTGAGTTCCCCCAGCCGCTGCTCGATCAGACGCTCGATCCCGAGCGCGGGGTCGATCGCGACCCATCGTCCCCCACCGGCGTCCCGGACCAGTTGGTGCCGGCACAGGCTGCGCAGAGCGGAGTCCGCTTCGTCCCGGCTCATCCCCAGCTTCTCGCCCGCCGCGTCGGGACCGAAATCCGGTGTGCGGAGGAAGTGCCGATAGACGCTTTCCTCGCCCCGGCTCAGTCCCAGACTCATCAGACTCACGATGCATTCCCCCCTGCAGGTCTGAGAATTCCAGCGCGGATGCTACCGCAGGGGGTTTGTTTTGGAAATGTAATTTCACATTGTGGAATACTATTCAAACTCGAAGACTGCCTGGTCAGGCGGTGAGCTTGAGCCGCTCCAGCGGGGCCAGCGCCTCGTCCAGAAGCTCGACCACCCGCTCCCCGATTCGGCGCTGGGCCTCCCGGGTCAGCGCCCCGATGTGCGGGGTCAGCACCACGTTGTCCAGCGCCGCCAGTTCGGTGGGCGCGCCCTCCCGGACCAGTACGTCGGTCGCCGCTCCCGCGAGCGCCCCGGACCGCAGCGCCTCCAGCAGGGCCTCCTCGTCGACCGTCCCTCCCCGGGCCACGTTCACCAGGTACGAGTCCGGCTTCATCAGGGCCAGTTCGGCGCGGCCGATCAGCCCGCGGGTGTCCGCCGTCAGCGGCACGGACAGGCAGACGACGTCCGCCGCGGGCAGCAGTTCGCCCAGGGACACCAGCCGGATCCCCCGTTCGGCCAGCTGGCGTGCCCGGTCGCGCCCGGGGCGGGCGACCGCCACGGCCACCTCCATGCCGAACCCCTGGGCCAGCGAGGCGATCCGCGAGCCGATGCCGCCGAAACCGATCAGTCCGAGCGTCTTGCCGCGCAGCTCGCTGCCCATCAGCCCCTGCTTGTGCCACACGGTGGACCGGGTGTGCCGGTCGCCCACCACGATCCGGCGGCACACGGCGAGCATCAGCCCGAGCGCCAGCTCGGCCACCGCGTCGCCGGAGCCGCCGGGCACGTTGCGCACCTCGACCCCGGCCCGGGCGGCCGCCGCGAGGTCGATGTTGTCCAGCCCCACGCCGGCCCGGATCACCGTCCGCAGGCGGGGCGCGGCGGCGATCACCTCCTGCGTCACCCGCACCCCGGCCCGCAGGACCAGGGCGTCGGCGGTCCGGGCGAGCTCCACGAGCCGGCCGGGGTCGGGCTTGGGGTGCAGGGCCACCTGGTAGCGGCGGCGCAGGTCGTGCAGTGCGTCGGGGTGGATCGGGTCCACCATCAGCACGCGGGCCATCAGGCGGCCGTCACCAGGGCGCGGCCCGGGGCGGGGGCGGTGACGTGAAGGGCGAAGTCGGCCAGCGTGTCGGTGTCGAACAGCTCGTGGACGGAGGGCCGGGTGCCGGTGACCCGCTCCACGCCGGCGCAGATCCGGGAGGCGAGCATCGACGTGCCGCCCAGCTCGAAGAAGTTGTCGTCCCGCCCGACCGGGCGGACCTGGAGCGCCTCTTCCCAGAGCCGGACCAGCGCGGCCTCGGTCTCGTTGGCGGCGGGCGCGGCGGGGGCGTCGGTGAACAGTCGGCGGTCGTCCATGGTTTCCTCCTGGGAGTGCGGTGCGTGCAAGCGGTGCGTGCAAGGGGCGGTGAACGGAACGAACAGGGGTCGTACGGGCCGGGGTTCAGGCTGGTGCGGCCGGCCAGGCCAGGCTGCGTACGGCCGGGACCAGCGCGGTCGCCGCGCTGACCACCAGGGCGACCGACGCGGCCGTGATCAGGACGGTCGCCGGGGCGCCGTAGGCCAGCAGGTGCGGTACGGCCACCAGGGCGAGCGGCGAGACCCCCAGCGAGATCAGCCAGTCGACGCTGGAGACCCGGCCGATCAGCTCACCGGGCACCCTGCTCTGCAGGGTGGCCGCCCAGGCCACGGTGGCGGCCGACAGAACGGCTCCCACCAGGGCGGCCACCAGAACGGAGGCGATCACCGACGGGGACAGGCCGAGCACGACGAAGCCCCCGCAGACGACGGCCATTCCGCCGAAGATCAGCAGGCCCGGCGGGATCCGCCGCAGCCGGCCCACCAGCAGCCCGCCCAGCAGGGCGCCGGCGGCCTGGCTGCCGACGAGCAGGCTGTACGTGCTCGCGCCGCCGCCGAGTACGTCGGCGGAGGCGAGCGGCAGCAGGGCCTTGGCCGGGGCCACCACGAGCGCCACGCTGACACCGAAGCTGCCGATGGAGACCCACAGCCAGGCGTGGGAGAAGACGTAGCGGATCCCGCCGGTGGCCTCCTTGAACAGGCCGTCCCCCGAGGCGGGCCGGTCGGCCACCGGCCACCGTCCCGCCAGCAGCACCAGGGCGAGGGCCAGGGCGAACCCCGCCGTGCCCAGCCCCAGCGAGACGGCGGCGCCGGCCGCTGCCAGCAGGATCCCGCCGAGCGCCGCCCCCGCGATGCCCGCGGTGCGCAGGGCGATCGCCTGGAGCGAGTTGGCGGCCAGCAGCTCGGCCTTCGGCAGCAACTCGGTGAAGGCGAGGGTGAACGCGGGCTCGAACGCCCCGTCGCCGAGGCCCAGCAGCAGCCCGCAGGCGGCGATCGCCCACACGCTCCGGCCGCCCGCCGCGACCTGGGCGGCCACGCCCGCGGTGGCCAGGACGCGGGCCAGGTCGGCCCAGAGCATCACCGCGCGGGCGCCGAACCGGTCCGCGAGCGCCCCGCCGGCCAGCAGCATGAGCACGGTCCCGGTGGCCTGCCCGAACAGGGTGTAGGCCAGCAGGGCCGGGCTGCCCGAGGTGACGGCGTACCCGGCGAGCGAGACCTGGAAGACGAAGTCGCCCGTGCGGGAGAGGCACTGTCCCGTGTACAGCAGCCGGAAGCGGCGTCTGCGCAGGGGCGCCCGCAGCCCGGTCCGCGCGCCGTCCTCGTCGGCCTCCCGTCTCCGGTCCGCGGCGGCGTCCTCGGCGGCCTCCCGTTCCCGGACCGCGGCGGCGTCCTCGGCGGCGCTCACCGGCGGGCCGCCAGTTCGGCGTCGATCAGGCCGCACAGCGTCTCCAGCGGGCCGCCGGGGTCCATCATCGTGAAGTGCGTGCCGGGCGTGTCCCGGACGGTCAGCCGGCCGCCGCAGCGCATGTTCCAGCCCAGGTCGTACGCCTCCTCGGTGACGTCCGCACTGCGGTCCTCGGCGCGGAACAGGACCACGTCCCCGTCGAGCGGCTCGATGACGTGCCGTTCCAGAGCGCTGCCGTTGTGCCGGTAGGCCTCCAGCATCCGCCTCAGCCGGTCCTCGTCGTAGTCCGCGGGCAGCGAGCCCGCCGCGATGCCCTGCTCCAGCAGCTGCCGGATCCGCTCCGGCTCGGGCAGCGCGCCGAGTGCGGCCAGGTCGACGTCGAGCTTGAGCGCCATGGTGACGAGGATCCGGGTGGCGTAGTCCTCCGCGGGGTCCAGGTCCATCCGGGGGTTGGTGTCCAGCAGTGCGACCAGTCCGATCTCCTCGCCGGCCGCCTTCAGCTGCCGGGCCGCCTCGAAGGCGATGACCCCGCCCATCGAGTACCCGCCCACGTGCCAGGGACCGCCCGGGTGGACCTTGCGCATGTGCTCGATGGAGACGCGGGCCATGTCCGCGAGGGTGGAGCAGGCCTCCTCGCCGGGCTGGATGCCCGGCGACTGCAGGCCGTAGACCGTCAGCCCCTCGCCGAGGGCGCGGGCGACCGGGGCGTAGCGCACCACCGTGCCGGCGAGCGGCGGGAAGAGGTACAGCGGCGCCGTGCCCTCGACGCCCGCCCGCAGCCGCACCAGCGGACCGGCCGGCTCGGCCTCCGCGCCGTCGCGGACCCGGCGCGCCAGGGCGGCCACGGTGGGGGCGCGGAACAGTTCGTTGAGCTCCAGCCCGGTGCCGAAGTGGGCGCGGACCGATCCCATCAGCCGGACCGCCGTGAGCGAGTCGCCGCCCAGGTCGAAGAAGTCCTCGTCGATGCCGACGGCGTCGCGTCCCAGGGCCTTGGCCCACAGGGCGCACATCTCGAACTCGACGGCGTCGCGGGCCGCGGCCGAGCCGCCCCCGGCGGCCGCCCCGGGCAGGGGGCGGGCGGCGAGCGCCTTGCGGTCGACCTTGCCGCTGGGGGTCAGCGGGAAGCTGTCGACCGTCACGTAGGCGGACGGCAGCATGTAGTCCGGCAGGACTCCGCGCAGGGCCCGGCGCAGCCGCTGCGGGGACAGTTCGGCGCCGGCGGCGGGCAGGCAGTGCGCGATGAGCCGCTTGGCCCGGGCGGGCGATTCGTCCACGACGACCACCGCGTCGGCGACCCCCTCCTGGCGGCGGACCTGGGCCTCGATCTCCCCCAGCTCCATCCGGTAGCCGCGGACCTTGACCTGGCCGTCGCGGCGGCCCAGGCACTGGATCCGCCCGTCGGGCAGGGTCCGGCCGAAGTCGCCCGTGCGGTAGAGGCGGTGGCCGCCGTGGACCACGAACCGCTCCGCCGTCATCCCGGGCTTGCCGCGGTAGCCGTCGGCGAGCGCGGCCCCGAAGACGCAGATCTCGCCGGGCACACCGGCCGGCAGCGGCTGCAGGCGGTCGTCGAGGATCTCCACCCGGGTGTGCTGCACGGCCAGCCCGATGGCCGGCAGGTCCGGCCAGGTGTCCGGCGTTCCCGTGAGGCGTTCCGCCGTCACGACGTGGGTCTCCGAGGGGCCGTACTGGTTCTCCAGGAAGGCGGGCACGCGGGTGAAGAAGGTGCGCAGCGCGTCGGTCACCTGGAGCTGCTCGCCGGCGGTGACGACCTCGCGGAGCGCCTGCGGGTAGACCCCGGTCTCGGCGGCCGCGTCGGCCAGCTGCTGGAGCGCGACGAAGGGGGCGAAGACCCGGTGTACCCGCTGGGTCTCCAGGTAGCCGAGGAGCCGTGCCGGGTCACGGCGCACCTCCTCGTCGACCAGGACCAGCGTGCCGCCGCTCGCCCAGGTCGAGAAGTGCTCCTGGAAGGCCACGTCGAAGCTGAACGCCGCGAACTGCAGGGTGTTCCAGCCCTCCGCGGACGCGGAGCGGCCGAGCTGCCAGTCGATGAGGTTGGCGAGCGGCCCGTGCGGCATCTCGACGCCCTTGGGCAGACCGGTGGAACCCGAGGTGTAGATGACGTAGCCGAGGCCGGACTCCGCCGGGGCGTCCCCTTCCTGTCGTGCGGGCGCCGTGTCCGGCGACTGCGGTGCGTCGAGCCCTTCGAGCACGTCGTCCAGCAGCAGCACGCGCACGCCCTCGGGCACCGTGAGGGTGCCGGCCACGTCCGAGTGCACGAGCAGCAGCCCGGCCCCGCTGTCCTCCAGCATGTAGTCCAGGCGCTCGCGCGGGTACGCCGGGTCGAGCGGCACGTAGCCGGCGCCGCTCTTGAGCACCGCCAGCAGGGCGACGGCGAGTTCGGGGGAACGGTGCGCGCACAGGGCCACGGCCCGGTTGGTCCCGAGCCTGCGGGCCAGCCGGTCCGCGGCGAGCCGCAGCCGGGCGTAGTCGAGCTCGCCGCCGTCCCAGCGCAGGGCCGGGGCCCCCGGGATGCGGTCCGCGGTCCGGTCGAACAGCTCGTGGGCGGTCGCCGGTCGCGCGGCCCCGTGCCCGCCGGCCGGTTCGCCGTCCGTACGGACGTCCGCCGCCGCGGTCAGCGGGAGGGCGCCCACCGGGGTGAGCGGCTCGGCCGCGGCCCCGCGCAGCAGGTGCAGCAGGGCGCGGGTGAACTCCTGGGCGGCCGCCGGGGTGTAGACGCCGGTGGCGTACTCCAGGGTGCCCCGGTAGCCGTCCGCCGCGTCGGGGACCAGGGTCAGGGTGAGGTCGAACTTCGCGGTCCCCGAGTGCAGCGGGACGGCGCGCCCGGTCGCCGCGCCCAGGCGCAGCTCGGCCTCGGGCGCGTCCTCCACGACCAGCATCACCTGGAAGAAGGGCGAGCGGTCCGGGCTCCGCCCGGGGGCCAGCGCCTTGACCAGGGCCGGGAAGGGCAGGGCCGCCCGTCCCAGGTCGGCGCGCAGCTCCTTGCCGGTCCGTGCGACGAGGCCGGCGAAGGACTCCTCCGGCGAGATCCGGCGGCGCAGCACGACCGTGTTGGCCAGGTAGCCGATCAGCTCCTCCGCGGCGGCGTGCTCGCGGCGGGCCACCGGGGTGCCGATCGCGACGTCGATGGTGCCGTCGTCGGCGGCGGGCTCCTGCGAGACCCTGGCCAGCAGCAGCTGGACGGCGGCCGTGAACAGGGCGAAGGGGGTGGTGCGCTGCCTGCGGGCCAGGGCCCGCAGCGCGGCGGCCAGGTCGCCGGGGACGTCGAAGCCCTCGGTCGCGCCCCGCTGGGTCGCCGCCTCGGGACGCGACAGGTCGTGCGGCCAGGTGCTCTCCGCGGGGGCGCCGGCCAGCCGCTCGGTCCAGTAGGCCAGCTCCTCCCCGTGGCCCGCGGCCTCCTCGTCCCGTGCGATCCGGTGCTGCTCGGCGTAGGCCGGCAGTTCCCCGGCGGGCAGCGGGGTGCCGGCCAGGGCCGCCTCGTAGCCGGCGGTGAGCTCGCCGCGCAGTACCTCGACGGACCAGCTGTCGAAGCACCCGTGGTGGACGACCAGGACGAGCAGCGCCTCCTCGTCGCCGGTACGCAGCAGCAGCGCGCGCAGCAGCGGCAGAGCGGACAGCGACAGCGGCTGCGCGGCGAACGCCTCGGCGGCGCAGGCCGCTTCGGCGGCCGGACGGCCGCGCAGGTCCCGCATCTCCAGCGGTACCTCGCCCGGGGCGGCGGTGACCAGCGACGGCTCCCCGTCGTCGGTGACGCGGACGCTGCTGCGCAGCGCCGGGTGGCGCGCCAGGAGCGAGGCCAGGGCCTGGGCCAGGGCACCGGTGTCGAGGGCGCCGCGGATCTCGTAGGCGACGGGGACGTTGTAGACGGCGGACTCGCCGCGCAGCGATTCGTCGAGCCACAGCGACTGCTGGCCGGAGGAGAGCGGGACGGCGGTTACGGGGGTCATCGGATCGTTCCTCGAAACGGGGTGGGGGCGCGGCGGGACCGCGCGGAAGAGGCTGGTGGGGATGCGGGCGTACGGTTCTGCACGGACCGGCGACGGCGGTCCGGGGGCGGTCCGGGGCGGTGCGGTGCGGGGACGGCGGTCCGGGGGTGGTCCGGGGCGGTGCGGGGACGGCGGTCCGGGGGTGGTCCGGTGCGGTGCGGGGACGGCGGTCCGGGGGTGGTCCGGTGCGGTGCGGGGACGGCGGTCCGGGTGGTCCGGGGCGGTGCGCAGGCGGTACGGGGACGGTCCGGGTCGGCGGCCCGGGGACGGACCGGGGCGGTACGGGGACGGCTCCCGGCGCCGGGCGGCGCCGGGCGGCTGCCCTCGACGGGCCCCTCCGGGAGCGCCGGGGCCGCCCTAGGCCGCCGTGTCCTTCCGCCCGCCGAGCCAGGCGCGGGCCCGCTCGGTCACGCGGCGGGTCAGGAGGACGGATTCGCCCAGGTACTGCGCGGGGTCGAAGAGCACGTCCAGTTCCCGGGCGGTCAGCACCGGGCCCAGCTCGGCGTCGGCCTCGATCAGCTCGCGCAGCGACCGCTGCTCGCTGATGCCCTGCTGGATCAGCTGGTAGACCCGCTCGTGGGCGGTCTGCTTGCCGACGTGGCCGGCGAAGGCGAGCATCAGGCTCTCGGTGGCGACCTGGTCCCGTACGGACAGCACGTTGGCCAGCGCGCGCTCGGACCGCACGGACAGTCCCCCCAGGACCCGCGTCGCGATCTCGCAGGCCGTCAGGGTGTAGTGGGAGACGTCCGGGACGCAGACCCACTCCATGCGCAGCGTCCGGCCGTCCCGTTCGTGGTCGCCGCCCATCGCGGTGAGGGCCGTGCCGACCTGGGCCGCGGCCAGCCGCGCCATGACCACGATCTGCTCGCAGCCCTCGGGGTTGCGCTTGTGGGGCATCGTGGAGCTGCCGACCTTGCCCAGGTACCAGGCCTCCTGCACCTCGCCGATCTCCGGCCGGCCGAGGGTGCGGATCTCGTCGGCGATCCGGCCCAGGGTGCCGGAGACCATCGCGAGGGTGGAGACGTACTCGACCATGCGGTCGCGGGCCGCGTGCCAGCCGGTGTCGGGCACGCTCAGGCCGAGCCGCCCGGCGAGCCGCTCCAGCAGCTCCGGGCCGCGCCCGTCGAAGCCGGCCATGGAACCGGCGCCGCCGAACAGCTGGAGCACCAGCACGCGCGGCCGCATCGCCTCGATGCGCTCGGCGTGGCGCAGCAGTTCGTCGATCCAGCCGGAGGCCTTCAGGCCGAAGCCGATCGGCAGGGCCGGCTGGGCGTGGGTGCGGCCGAGCACCACCGTGGCGGCGTGCTCCTCGGAGATCTCCACCAGGCGTGCCACCAGGCCGGCGATCAGCTGCTCCAGGTGGTCCAGCACCCGCTTCATGGCCAGTACCTGGCCGGTGTCCTGGATGTCCTGGGTGGTGGTCCCGAAGTGGATGAACTCGCCCGCCTCGGGTCCGCACACCGTCTGGAAGGCCCGCAGGACGCCGACCAGCGAGTGCGCGGTGCGGCGGATCTCGGACCGGACGCCGTCCAGGTCGAGGAGGCCGACGCGGGCGCTGTCTGCGATGCGGTCGGCGGCCCACTGGGGGATCATGCCGAGTTCGGCCTGGGCGAGGGCGAGCTGGGCCTCGACGTCCAGCCAGCTCTGGAAGCGGCAGACGTCGCAGAAGATCTCCCGGCTGGTCTCGGTGGCGTAGATGTGGCCGTAGAAGCGGGAGTCGGTGATGTGGCCCCGCTCGTGGCTACAGGGGCCGTCGTCCGCTGCGGTGTCCATGGTCGCGGTCGTGTCCTGGGTGGGAGCGGTGGCGGTGGCCCGGGCTGCGTGCAGGGTGAGGGTGCTCAACGGTTCTCTCCGGTGGTGGCGCCGATGACGGTGCGGCGGGAACGGGCGGCACGGCGCAGTGCGCTCTGCGAGTAGGGGCCGGTGCCGTAGGGGCGGTCGCCCCGCTTGTCGATCGCCACCGAGGCGAAGTCGAGGGCGGCCCGGCGGGGGGTGGTGCGCAGGTTGCGCGCCCGGCTGAGCAGGTCGTCCAGGAGGTCGTCCATCATCGCCGCGACGCTGTCGAGGACTTCCTGGGGCGTGGGGGTGGCGGCCGGGCCGAACAGGGCGTCGATCGAGGCGGAGCCGCCGATCCCGCCGATGAAGTCCGGTACGACCAGCACCCCGTGGTCGGCGAGCGTCTGCTCGACGGGGGCGCTGAGGCCGTGGTTGGACCCGACCACGACCACGGGGCACGGCAGCACCCGGGCCTGCTCCTCGCCGATGGCGTTCTCGCCCGCGGCGAGGACGAGCACGTCCGCGGGCAGGTCCAGCAGGCTTTCGCGGGGCAGGCGCAGGGCGCCCGGGGCGAGGGAGTCGACGGCGCTGGTCTGGGGGCTGTCCAGCATCCGGGCGATGTCCAGCCCGCGGGGGTCCACCACGCAGGCGTGGGCGTCGGCGACGGCGGTGATGCGGACGCCGTGCTCCAGCAGCGAGTAGGCGGCGGCCCGGCCCATGTTGCCGAAGCCCTGGAGGGAGCAGGTCAGGGCGGAGAGCTCGCGCCCCTGGCGGCGAGCGGTCGCCAGGGCCGCGTGGGCCAGTGCGTGGCCGGCCCGGCGCTGGCCGAGGGTGAGCGCGCCCACCGGGGCGTCCAGGGCGCGCAGCCGGTCGAAGAAGTCCTGGTCGCCGATGCCCTGGGCCTTCCTCACCACGTACTTGATGGAGGGGATGCCCTCCAGGGCGGCCAGCTCCTCCAGCTCGTGCCAGCGGGTGCCCATGTCGCAGCCCATGCTGAACCGCTCGGACAGCTCCTCGCGCAAGAAGGCGAGGAACCGGCGGACCGCGGCGGGCTTGCCCGGGGAGGCCGGGTCGTAGTCGATGCCGGCCTTGGCGCCGTCGACGCCGAGGCCGAGCACGCGCTGCTTGAGGGTCATCCGGGAAGCCAGGGAAGCGACGAGCTCCCCGGTGACCCCGGGCTGGACGCGGAATCCGCCGGCGGCGATGTCGGCGGTGTGCCCGTCGTAGACGAGCCAGCCGCCGAAGCCTTCGACAGGGTCGGTGTACTCAATGGTGGTGGACACGACTTGCCTCTTTCCTCCGCACCGGATGTGGCTGCCGGTCGAGCCGACGGAAGAAATCTCGCACCGGGAATTCGGCGGGACCAGATCCGGCCGGATCAGGAAGCTGCACCCGTCCCGGCAGTTTCCTGTCAGCCGTCTCCGGGGCGTGCCCCCGGTGCGCTGGTAGAAAGAACCGGCCAGGCCGGTTCAGGCCAACTCCACTGGAAGAAAAGCCTCGTGAGGGGGAACCGTCGTGCAGACAGTCGTACGGACACGGGAACCGGAGACACCGGACCGGGAAGGGGGCCGGGCAGGGGGCCGGGGACGGGGTGTCCGCACCGTGGTGAAGGTGGGCTCCTCCTCGCTGACGACCGCGGCCGGCGGCCTGGACGCCGAACGGCTGGACGCGCTGGTCGACGCGCTGGCCGCGGCCCTGGGCAGGGGCGAGCAGCTGGTGCTGGTGTCGTCCGGCGCCATCGCCGCGGGCCTGGCTCCGCTGGGTCTCGCCGCCCGGCCGGCCGACCTCGCCCACCAGCAGGCCGCCGCGAGCGTGGGGCAGGGGCTGCTGATCGCCCGCTACACGGCCTCGTTCGCCCGGTACGGCATCCGCGTCGGCCAGGTCCTGCTCACGAACGACGACGTCACGCGCGACGGGCAGTTCGGAAACGCCCGCCGCACCCTCGACGCGCTGCTGGCGATGGGGGTGCTGCCGGTGGTCAACGAGAACGACACCGTCGCCACGGACGAGATCCGCTTCGGGGACAACGACCGGCTCGCCGGCCTGGTCGCCGGACTGGTCCGGGCCGACCGGCTGGTGCTGCTCTCCGACGTGGACGGGCTCTACGACGCCGATCCGCGGCTGCCCGGCAGCCGGCGCATCCCCGAGGTGCGCTCCGGAGCCGAACTCGGCGGACTCGACCTCTCCTCGCCCGGATCCGGGCTCGGCACCGGGGGCATGGCGAGCAAGCTCGCCGCCGCGCGCAGCGCCACCGAGGCCGGCATCACCGTTCTGCTGACCTCCGCCCCGCAGGCGGCCGAGGCACTGGCCGGTCGGCCGTGCGGCACCCTCTTCCACGCGTGCGGGGCCAAGGGATCCGATGTCCTCGACGCTTTCATGGACGTGGTCCGCGACGTCACCGGGCGGCCGGACATCACCCCCGACACGCAATTCCTCGACATCGGCGGAACATCGCTCCAGGCCATGCGCATATGTGCCCGCCTGCGCACCCTGACGGGAATTCCCTTCGCCCCGCAGGAGGTTTTCGAAAGTGCTTCGCTGAGGGAATTCCTCACCTCCTGTACGGAGATGCGCAATGCCGCGTGAAAGCGCGGCCGCCCCCGGTGCCGGAAGCCGTCTCGTCCACGCGGCCGTCACCCGGCAGGCGCGTCTGCGCCCCGGGGCCACGGCCCTCGTCGAAGGCTCCGCCCGGATCTCGTACCGCACCCTCGACCACGCCGCCGACACCTACGCCGCCTGCCTCCAGGACCTCGGCGTCCGCCCCGGCGACCTGGTTCCCGTCGGCATGCCCCGCGGCGCCCGGCTGATCGCGGTCCTGCTCGCGGTCCTCAAGTGCGGGGCCGGGTACGCCGTCCTCGACCCCGCCCAGCCCGCCTTCCGGCGCCGCGAGACCGTCAGCCGGCTCGGGTCGCCCGTCATGGTCGCGTCCGCCCCGCAGCCCGACGACGAGCCGGCCGCGGGCCGCCGTACGCGCGTCTGGACCCCGCCGGCCGGGACCCTGGAGGAGGCCGCCGCCCGCCGGGTCCGCGCCGTCGGCCTCCGGGTCGACGGCAGCTCCACCGCCGCGGTCTTCCTCACCTCGGGCACCAGCGGCCCGCCCAAGGCCGTGCTCTCCCCGCACGCCGCCACCACCCGGCTGTTCGCCGGCCGGCCCCTCGCCGGACTGGGCCCCGGCCGCACCATGGCCCAGGCGGCGCCCGCCTCCTGGGACGCCTTCTCCCTGGAGGTGTGGGGTCCCCTCACCACCGGGGGCACCTGCGCCCTCGCCGCCCGCGACCAGCTGCTCCCCGACGACCTGCGCCGGCTGCGCGAGCAGAGCGGGGTGGACACCCTCTGGCTCACCTCGGCCGTCTTCAACCTGTTCGTGGACGAGGACATCGACGCGTTCGGCGGCCTGCGCACCGTCCTGACCGGCGGCGAGACGCTCTCCCCGCCCCACGTGCGGTCCTTCCTGGCACGCCATCCCGGCATCACCCTGATCAACGGCTACGGCCCGGTGGAGAGCTGCGTCTTCGCCACCACCCGCACCATCCGCCCCGAGGACTGCGACCTGCCGAACGGCATCCCGATCGGCACCCCCGTACCCGGCACGGACGTGCACCTGGTCGGCGGCGAGATCTGGGTGACGGGCGAGGGCCTGGCCCACGGATACCTGGCCGATCCGGCCGCCACCCGCGCCGCGTTCACCACGCTCACCCTGGAGGGGCGGACACGGCCCGCGTACCGCACCGGCGACCGGGGCGAGTTCGACCGGCACGGGGTGCTGCACTTCCTCGGCCGCGCCGACCGGCAGGTCAAGATCGCCGGCCACCGTCTGGAGCCCGCAGGCATCGAGTCGGTGGCGCGTACCGTGCCCGGCATCCGGCACTGCCACGTCCTGCCGGTCCCCGCCCGGGAGACCGGCCCGGGCACGGCCGGCGCCGCCCCCGACCACCTGGCCCTGTTCTACACCTCCTGGTCCAGCGATCTGACGGCCGCCGTCATCCGCCGCGCCCTCGCCGACCGGCTGCCCCGCTACAGCGTGCCCGCCGCCGTCTACCGGGTGCCCTACCTGCCCGTCACCCCCAACGGCAAGGTCGACCCGGCCGCCCTGCTGTCCACCCTCACCGCCGCACGGAGCACGTCATGACCGCCGCCTCCCCGTCCGCTCCGTACCCCATGACGTACGAGCAGGAGTCGATCTGGCTCAACGACCAGCTCCACGACGGGGCCTCGCGCTACGTCGAATCGTGGAACCACCGCCTGCGCGGCCCCCTCGACGAACGGGCCGTCGAGACCGCCCTCACCGGGATCGTGGAGCGGCACGCCACCCTCCGCTCGCGGCTCGCCCTGGAGGACGGCCGGGCCGTGCAGTACGCCGAGGAGCCCCGCCCGGTGGGCGTGGACCGACGGACGGTGCCGCCCGGCGGGCTGGACCGGGCCCTGCGCGAGGCGGTCGGCGGAACCCTCGACCTGACCCGGCCCCCGCTCCTGCGGGCCACGCTCCTCCAGGTGGGGCCGCAGGACGCCGTCCTGGCCGTCGCCCTCCACCACGCCCTGGTCGACGGCTGGTGCTTCCGCCTGCTGGACCTGGAGTTCAGCGCCCGCTACCGGGCGGCGCTGGAGGGGCGGCCCGCCGAGCTGCCGCCGCTGGAGAAGACCTTCGCCGACTACGCGCGGGAGCAGCGGTCCCGCCCCGCCGCCCACCACGGGGAACTGCTCGCCCACTGGCGCCGGGTCCTGGACGGTGCGCCCGCCCAGTCCACCGTGCCCTCCGCGCGCACCCGCCCGGACGTCCCCGACCACCGCGGCGGGCAGGTCCGCTTCCGCATCGGGCCCGGCACCGGCCGCCGGATCCGCGAACTCGCCCGGCTCCACCGCACCAGCACCTTCTGCGTCCTGGCCGCCGCGCTCACCGCGCTGGTGGCCCGCTCCGGCGACCAGGACGACGTGGTCATCGGCACCCCGGTCTCGCGCCGCGACGCACCGGACCTCGAACCGCTCCTCGCCTGCCTCACCGACGTCCTGCCGCTGCGTCAGACCGCCGACCCCGCACGCACCTTCGCCGAGCTCCTGCGCTCCACCAGGGACACCGTGTGGGACGCGGTCACCCATCGCGACATCCCCTTCGGCCACCTCGTGAAGGCCCTGGACGGCGAGCGCAGCCCGGCCCGGTTCCCGTTCTTCCAGGTGGTCCTGACCGTCGACGACGCCGCCGCACCCGGCCTCGACCTCCCCGGGATCACCGCCCGGCAGGTCCGCGTCGACCACGGCACCGCCAAGTTCGACCTCTTCTTCCACCTGGTGCCCGAGGACGGCGGCTACCTCGGCCTGCTGACCTTCTCCGACGCCCTCTACGACGTTCCGCACGCGCAGCGCATCGCCCAGTGGTTCACCACCCTCCTCGACGGTGCGCTGGCCCGGCCGGACACGGCGATCGGCGAGCTGCCGATGCTGTCCGGCGCCGAGTACGCCCGGGTCGCCCGGGAGTTCACCGAGGGGCCCCCGGCCCCCGCCGAACCGCTCCTGGCCCATGAGGCGTTCAGCCGCCAGGCACGGCTCGCCCCGGACCGGCCGGCCGTCGTCGACGGCTCCCGCGAGATCGGCTACGCGGCCCTGGACGCCGCCGCCGACCGGCTCGCCCGGCGGCTCACCGCCCTGGGCGCGGGCCCCGGCCGGCGCGTCGCCGTCCGTCTGGACCGGGGCCCCGACGTCCCGGTGGCCGTACTCGCCGTACTCAAGAGCGGCGCCTGCTGCGTCCCGCTCGACCCCGCGCTGCCGGCCGGCCGGACCGACCTGGTGCTCGCGGACAGCGGCGCCTCGATCCTGCTCACCCGCACGGACACGACGGGACCCCGCCCGGCCACCGCGGACCTGCGGATACTCACCCTCGACACCCCGGACCCGACGCCGGAGCCCGCCACGCCAGAGGCCGCCGTACGGGAGCCCGCCGCGCCCGGACTGGCTGCGTCCCCCCTGACCTCCGCCGGCCCGGACGATCTGGCCTACGCCGTCTACACCTCCGGCTCGACCGGCGCGCCCAAGGGCGTCGCCATGCCGCACCGGAGCCTCGCCAACCTGGCGGACTGGCAGCGCCGCCGCTCCGCTCCGGCCCCCCGGACCCTCCAGTACGCCCCCATCGGATTCGACGTCTTCTTCCAGGAGCTCTTCGCCACGTGGGCGGGCGGCGGCACCCTGGTGCTGGCCGGGGACGACGTGCGCAAGGACCCGGCGCTGCTCCTCGCCCTCGCCGCCGACCGGCGCGTCGACCGGCTCTTCCTGCCCTTCGTCGCCCTCCAGCAGCTCGCCGACCACGCCGCGGCGGCCGGCCTCGGCTGCCCCGTCCCCGAAGTGATCACCTCCGGCGAGCAGCTCCACGTCACCCCCGCCGTCCGCGCGTTCTTCGCCGGTACCGGGGCGTCCCTGGACAACCAGTACGGCCCCTCGGAGACCCACGTGGTCACCGCGCACCGGCTGACCGGCGACCCCGCGCACTGGCCCGCGCGGCCGCCCATCGGCCGCCCCGTGCAGAACGCCCGCGTCGAGATCCTGGACCGGGCCGGGCGGCCCGTGCCGCAGGGTGCGCCGGGCGAGATCCGGGTCGCCGGCACTCCGGTGGCCGACGGCTACCTCGGGAACCCGGAGCAGGCAGGGCTCCGCTTCCGCCCGGACCCCCGCGTGGCGGGCGGACGGTGCTACCGGACCGGCGACCTGGGCCGGTTCGGCCCGGACGGGCTCATCGAGTTCCTGGGACGCGACGACGACCAGGTCAAGATCCGCGGCCACCGGGTGGAGCCCGGCGAGGTGGAGTCCGCGCTGCGCGCCCTGCCGGGCGTCGCCCAGGCCGCGGTCACCGTGGTCCCCGGGCCCGCGGGGCCCCGGCTGCACGCCCACTTCGTACCCGGCCCCGGCGCCCCCGGCCCCACCCCCGGCGAGGTCCGTACCGCGCTGGCCGCCGTACTGCCCGCGTACTGCGTGCCCTCGCGGGTAGTGGCCCACACCGGCTTCCCGCGTACCGCGACCGGCAAGCTCGACCGCCTCGCGCTGGACCGCGCCCTGCCCCCCGCCGCGCCCGCCGCCACCCCCGCCGCACCCCCGGCGACCGCCGCCGGGCGCATCGTCGCCGCTGCCTGGCAGGAGGTGCTGGGGCAGCCGCCCGCGGGCCCGGACGCGAACTTCTTCGAGGCCGGAGGCGACTCCCTGCTGGCCGTCCGCCTCGTCCTCGCCCTGCGCGCCGCCACCGGCAGGACCCTCCCCGCCCATGCCGTCTTCGGATCCCCCACCCCCGGCGCCCTCGCGGCCCGGCTCGACGGAACGGGCGCACCCGACGAGGAGGCACCCGGCCTGTCCGCCGACGCGGTCCTGCCCGCGGACATCCGGCCCGCCGCCACCGTCGACTCCTGGACCGCCGCTCCGCGCCGGCTGCTCCTCACCGGAGCCACCGGGTTCCTCGGCGCCCACCTCCTCCACGAACTCCTCACCCGTACCCCGGCCGAAGTGCACTGCCTGGTCCGCGCCGCAGACCCGGAAGCCGCCCGGGCCCGGGTCCTCGCCTCCCTGAACGCCCACCGGCTGTGGCGGCCCGGGTTCGCCGGCCGCGTGCACGCGGTCCCGGCCGATCTGGCCGCCCCGCGCCTGGGCCTGGCGCCGGAGCTCTTCGACGAGCTGGCCCGTACCGCCGACGCCGTCTACCACTGCGGCGCCGCCGTCAACCTGGCGCACTCCTACGACCGGTTGAAGGCCGCGAACGTCGGCGGCACCGTCGAGCTGCTCCGTCTCGCCGCCCGGCACCGGACCGTACCCCTCCACCACATCTCCACCGTCGGCGTCCTGGCCCCGGAGCCCGGTGCGGGTCCGGTCGTCCACCCCGACGACCCCCTGCCCGGCCCCGGGCTGCTCCGGCACGGCTACGCGCAGAGCAAGTGGGCGGCCGAGAAGCTGCTGGCACAGGCCGCCGACCGCGGCCTGCCGGTCACCGTCCACCGCCCCACCCGGATCGCCGCGGACACGGCCACCGGCATCTGCCAGCCCTCCGACTACTTCTGGCTGCTGCTCAAGGCCTGTGTCGAGGCGGGCCTCGCCCCCACCGGGGACCCCGGCGGGGAGATCGTCTTCGACCTGGTCCCGGTCGACCACGTGCGGGCCGCCGTGGTCGCGCTCACCCTCCGCCCGGACACCGTCGGCCGTACCTTCCACATCGCCGCCGACCAGCGGCTGGGCCTGGACACCGCCGTCGGCTGGCTGCGCGCGCTGGGCCACCGCATCACCGCCACCACCGGCGCCGCCTGGGCGGCCCACGTCGAGGCCCACCGCCTCCCCACCGGCCTGTCCCTGCTCGCCGCCGTCCGCGACGGCGCGGGCGAGACCGCCCTGCGCTACGACGTCTCCCCGACCCGGGCCCTGCTGCCGGGCACCGTCCCGGCGCCGCTGACGGCCGAGGGGTTCGCCGCGACGGTGGCCCACTTCACGGAGACGGGCTTCTTCCCGCCCCCGGCCCAGGCCGCTCGGTAGGCCCGGTTCACCGCGTACCACCGGCGGACCACCCGTCGGGCCACCCGTCGGACCACCCGTCGGGCCACGGTCCGTCCCGTGCCGTGGTGTTCGTGGGACGGTGTCCGGTGACGAGGCGATCCTGAGCGGCCGTGCCCGTGCTGACTGCGCGGCCCCGAGGGTGCTTCGCAGTCTTACGTTCCCCGCCGCGGGGTACACGCGTCCGCGCGGTACGAACCGGTGACGGAGGGAGCGCTCCATGGAGGTACGCAGGAAACTCGCCGCGGCGGTGCGCAGGAACAGGCCGACCGCACGGGCCGCACGGGTCCGGGAGCCCGTCCCCGTGCCCCGGCCGCCGGTCCGGCCGTGGGTGCGGGCCCTCGCGATGCTGGCGGCCTTCGCCGCGACGGTGCTCTTCAGCCTCGTTCTCGCGCGCCTCACGCTGCAGCCCTCGGCGGCTTCGGCCGGGCTGGTGCACAGCAACACGCACCCGGGTGCCTCGATCGGCTCGTACCTCGACGGGTCCGTCCGCGAGGCCGCCGTGCAACTCGGCGGGAACGTCCTGCTCGGCGTGCCGTTCGGCATCCTCCTCCCGGTCCTCCTGCCCCCGGCACGCGGGCTGCTGAGGGTCGTGGCGGTGACGGCGGCGGTGATGACCCTGGTGGAGCTGATCCAGGGCGCCCTGGTCACCGGACGCGCCTTCGACGTGGACGACGTCCTGCTCAACACCGCGGGCGCGCTGCTCGGCTACCTCCTCCTGGGCCGCCCGATGGGCCGCGCCGTCCACCCCCGCCGCCACCACTGGTGGCACCGCACGACCCGGCGCGCCGACCTCCCGCCGGCCCCGAAGGGCGAGCCGACGGGGCGGGGTTGAGAGGTTCAGGGCGCGGGGCAGGAGGAGGAGCGGTTCATGTCGCCTTCCGCCGGGGCGAACGCGTTCCACGTCGTGGGGAACGCCTTGACCGCGTTCCCCAGGTTGGAGCTGAAGTCCGCCGACCACCGGGTGCGCACGTACTCCTGCAGGGCGCGGTACACCTTCCTGCACGACTCCACGGGCGTCCCCTTGGCGAGAGCGATGGCGTAGAAGCCGGCCGGCCGGCCGTCCGTCACCGCCGGTGGCACCTCGACGTCGTCGTACTTCTCCGTGTACCCGTACAGCTCCACCTGGGAGTCGAGGACCGCGTCCACCTCGTGGCCGCGGAGCGAGGCGACGCATTCCGCGAGCCCGGGCCGCTTCTCGATCTGCGCGCCGTTCTCGTTGAGCAGGGCCTCCTGGGAGGTGGAACCCGCGCGCGTGCAGACCTTCCGGCGGGACAGGTCCTTGAAGGAGGAGACGCCCTGGTCCCCCTTCCGGACGAGGACCCCGTGGTAGCTCCGCAGGTAGGGGCCGACGAAATCCATCGCTCCCTTCCGCGTCTCGGTGATCTCGACGTGGGCGACGAGCACGTCCACCCGCCTCTGCTGCAGCGCCGCCAGCCGCTCCTCCGCGGTCAGCGCCACGAACCGCGGGCTCTGGCTTCCGAATCCGAGGTTGCGGGCGAGCCAGGCGCTCATGGAGGTCTCGAACCCGCGGGAGGCGCCCCCGCTCAGGGTGCTCAGCCCGGGCGCGTCGATCGTGACGCCGATGGTCAGCGGGTTCCCGTCGCTCCCGTTCAGGGGGTCGTGCGCGGACGGCCCGGCCGGCGGCGGGTCCCAGGCGAGCGAGACCCCCAGCGCCACCACGAGGGCGAGGCACGCGGCGACGACGGCGGGACGCCGCGGGGCGGGAGTTCCCGGCGGCTCGTTGTCCGGAGTTGTCCTGGACAACCGGCTCCCCCCGGCCGGAGGTGGCGCGGACCCCGGACCCCCGGGCCCGACGGCCTCGCCCACGATGTCCGGCGGCGCCGCCATGGCGGCGCCGGGCTCCAGCCGCGCCAGTTCGGCGAGGTCCGCCACCTCCTCTTCGGCCCGGGTGCGCTCGCCGGCGATGGCCGCCAACCGCTCGTCCAGGACGTCCATCACCACCTCCGGTGCCGGAAGCAGCGCGACCGGCGCCGTGGGGGAGTGGTCCGGCAGAACCGGCTCCGGGATCTGCGCGATGTCCTGGTGGAGCCGGGCGAGCTCCTCCCTGGCGGCGATCATCTCCGTGGCCAGGGCCTGCCGGGCCTGCTCCGCCGTGTAACGGCGGGACTGCGCCCGGTCCAGTTCCCGGGCGATGCGCTCCGAACGCACCCGGGCCTCGGCGAGCCGCAGCTTCAGCCCGGCCCGCTCCCGGTCCGTGGCCATGCGCAGCTGCGCCCTCGTGGAGTCGATGACCACCCCCAGCAGGGCGCCCATGTCCCGCAGGGTGCCCACGGTCGCGTTCGCCTTCTCGGCCGCCAGCTCGGCCCGGAACCTGCCTTCCGCGGCTTTGGCGAGCCGCTCGTGGAGGTCGACCAGGGCCGAGTCGCCGCCCTGCGGGTGCCGGGACTCCTCGTCAGCGGCCTTCCAGAGCCGGTTCGCCTCCCGCAGGCGTGCGGCGAGGGCGTGGCCGTCGACAGGGGTCACGGCCTTCACCAGGGCGCCGAGCGTCCGCTGGGGGATGATCGCGGAGCCGTTCATGTACGTCGCCCAGGTCGCCCGGCTCGGCCGGCCCATGAGCTCGTGCACCTCCTTGATCGCACGCGGCCGCGTGATGCGGACGATGAACTCCGCGAGCGCCCTGGCTCTCGGCCGCTGGACGAACCGCCTCTGCCGCGCCATCCGAACCCCCGGTTGTCCAGCCCAGACCGGTCATGTCCAGGCGTCCCACCTCGTCGACCAGCCCCGACGCATCGTCAGGGCCCGGACACATCACACCAGTCGGCACGGTCGCAGCGGACCCGAATCCCCGGATTCCCGCTCCCCCTTCCCGCTGCCCCTCCGCTCCGGAGCCGACCATGACCACGACCTGGACCGTCCTGCGCGACTTCCTCCTCGACGACGTACTCGGCAACCTCACCTCGGCCGCCCTCCTCACCGCCACCGCCTGGTCCGCCCGCAGGCTCCGCGCGGCACGCACCGCACGCCGCAGCGACCGCGCCCCCGATCGCGACCGGAGCTCCGCCGAGTAGCGACCGACCGCCCCGCCCTGTGCGGCGAGGGCACGGCAGCCGAATCGTGATGTCCGAGAAGATCGATCACACGTACGATCCAGCGTGTGATCAGCACAGCCGTCGATTCCACCTCCCAGAGCTACGCCCTCGGCCGGGTGCTGGGGTCCTCCCTCGTCTTCGCCGTCGCCCTCGTGGTGCTCTGGCGCGCCACCCGTTCCTGGCGCGCACCGTCGACGCCCCCCGGCGGCGACCACTCCGACACCGTGCGCCGGGCGGCGAAGCGCCGCCGGCTGGTCGTCGGGGCGACGGTCCTGATCGCGGTGGTGGCCGTGGTCCAGGCGGTACGCGGCTACGACCCCGAGCCGCGCGCCGCGGAGGCGCTGCCGCGATCATCCGCCGAGCGGACCTCGACTCCGAGCACGGGCGGCCCACAGGCGGCCGTGCCGGGTTCCTTCGCAGACTTCCGGCTGATGACCGGAGCCGCGGCCGAGCAGACGAAGACCGCGTGGCTGGCGGGCGGGACGCTTCCCGAAGGAACGTCGGCGGGCTTCTACGATCAGAACGCCGACGACACAGCCGACCTCATCCTCATGATCCGGACGACCGAGGCGAACCCGGGGCTCAAGGCGGAGAAGGCGCGCATGTCCATCCGCCAGGAGTTCAGGAACTTCATCGCCGGGGCGAGGGCACACGACGCCACCACGTTCGACGCCGGCGAGTACGGCGGCGGGCTGATCTGCGGACTCGTGACGCAGCCCGCCCGTGACCGGGCCGTCTGCGCATGGAGCGACGCCGACACCTTCGCCGTCACCACCCTGCTCAACCCCGCCACACTCCCCGACGCCGCGACAACGACCCTCGCCGCGCGCAGCGCCGCCATGAACTGAACGACGGCCCGGCACCGCCACTCCGACACGGGGGCGGGGCCCCGCGTCGTTCGGCTGACGGGCCCAGCGTTCCGTGCGCCGCGCGATGAAGGCGTCGAGGTCAGGCGCCAGCGTGGAGGTAGGCCGCCCACAGGGACGGGGTCCGGGGGAGGCGGTCGCGGAGCGCGCGCACCGCCGTGTGGAGGGCGAGCGCGGCGCGGCCGGTATCGAGTGCGCCCGTGTCGGCCCGGATGTGGCGGTAGAAGGCGTCCGCGACGTCCACGGCGGTCGCGTCGTCGATCGCCCACAGCGTGCCGACCACATGGGGGAAGCCCGCGAGCTGGAACGCCGAGGTCAGGTGGATCGCCTCGTCGAGCAGGTCGGCGGCGTCGATCGCGGCGGTGTGGCATGCCGACAGGTACGCCAGCTGCGCGTTGCGGAGGTCGATCGGGCCGAGCGAGCCCACGGTGAGCGGGTCGCGGGCGTGGTCGTGGAGCAGGAGCCGGCTGCTGGAGGGGTCGGTGGGGTGACTGGCACCGTGGCAGGCGAAGTGCGCGATGGCGCAGGTGGGGAGCTGGGCCAGGACGTTCGCCTTCGTGGGCAGCAGCGTGGTGGCGACGGTGCCGGGATCGGGTTCGCGCAGCAGGACGTGGTGGGGAAGGTGCTGCTGCACCTTCGCGGTCTCGGCAGGGACGTGGAAGAGCTGGCCGTGGTCGTCGCCGAGGCCGGGGGTGGTGGGCATGGCCACCACCAGGGCGCGAGTGCCGTGGAGGGTGGGGGTGGCCCGCTGACGGGTGTGGCGCAGGACCCGGACGGTGGGGGTGTACGAGGAGACGACCCGGTCGAGGGCGGTGTCCCCCTGGCGCGTGTCGGCGTCCTCCGTGTGGTGGTGGCCGGCGGCGTGGACGGGCAGCAGGCCCAGCAGTCCTCCGGGGGCCCACCACACCCGGGGCCAGGGGTCCTCGGGCGCCGTCCGGGGCCCGTGGCCCAGCGCGGTGAGGACCGGATCGACCGCGGCGTCCCACAGCCACTTCAGGGTGTGGGACAGCGTGGCCTGGGCCTTGCGCTGTTCCCTTCGCTCGCCGGTCTCCACGATCTGGAGCGCCCGGTGGAAGGCGATCACGTGCTCGCCGATGGTGGCTCTGTCGAGCGCGGGCAGGGGTACCGCGGAGACGCCGCTCCCGGTGACCAGGAGGGCGTCGCTGCGATGGGCCGCGGTGTTGAAGACCACGACGGGTCCGTGCTCTGCCTGGGTGAGGAGGTCGTCGGTGGTGGGGGGACGGCCGAAGGAGTCGAAGCCGTCGAGCTCCCGGATCTCTTCCAGGGTCCGCTCGAACGCGGCTGCGCTCTGGTGCCGGTCGAGGGTCTGCCGGGTCGCGTCGTTTCCCACGGCGGAGGTGTCGGCCGGGTCGTCGAGTCGCCGGCGCTGGGCGACGAAGCGCTCCGCCAGCGCGGGGTGCTGCCGGTGGAGGTCGGCGAGGTCGCTGCGCGCGTCCATGCGCTGGCTCAGCATCACTGCCCGCCCGGTTTCCAGGAGTTGGAGGGCGCGCAGGGCCCGATCGGCCTCGTTTCCGGGTGTGTGGGCCAGGGCGAGCGCGGCGGCCTCCGCGGCGAGTCCGCCCACGTCACTGAGGGCGTGCTGCTGGTCCGTGCGGTCCTGTTGACGCGGCGCCAGCTTGGGCAGGAGCAGAACCGCGGCGTCGAGCAGTGCCGCCGCCCGCGCCTGCTCGCTCTGCGATCGCACGAGCAGCTGGGCTGCCTGCCAGGCGGCGGCCAGGCGTTCGGACGGCGATCCGAGCTCGCCCTCCCACGCGGAGGTGTAGGCGGACACCGCCCGTCGGCGGTCGTCCTCGCTCGCCGTGTGGTGGAAGCGGTGTTCGAGGGCTTGGCCCAGGTTGAGGAGGAATGCCGTGCGCCCGGGGTGGTCGGCCGGGGCGGAGCGGACTGCTGCCTGACACCGGTCGACGGCCTCGACGAGGTCGTCCGCGTAGCGGGCGTCCAGGGCGAACCGCGTCACCAGGCGGCGCCCGAGATTGCTCTGGAGCAGGGCGCGGACGGGATGGTCGGCCGGTATGCCCCGGAGGGCCTCCCGGCCCAGGGAGATGGCCTCGTCGAGGTCTGCGGCGTTCGCGGCGTGATGGAAGCGCTCGCCCAGCGTGTTCGCCAGGCCGTTCGCGAAGAGGCCGTGGTCGGGGTGGGGGAGAGGGGTGGCGCGGTGGGCCTCGCGGTGGGCGCCCACGGCCGCCTCCAGATCCGCCGGGTCGCCGAAGCGCTCGAAGCGGGCCAGCAGGGCGTTGCCGAGGCCGGACTGGTAGGGCGCGAGGTACACGTCGTGGGCGGGAGTCACGCGAACCGCCTGGCGGCCGGCGTCGACGGCCTCGTCCAGGTCCGCCCGCACGCCGGCGGACTTGAAGCGGACGCGCAGCGCGAGCCCGAGGTTGTGCAGGTACATCCGCTGGTTCGGGTGGCCGAGGGGAGTGACGCGGACTCCTTCGCGGCCGAGGCGGACGGCTTCGTCCAGATCGGCCGGGTCCCCGAAGCGCAGGAAGCGCAGGCGCAGTGAGAAGCACTGGTTGGACAGGCGCATGCCCTGGAACGGGTGTCCGCTGCCATCGGCCTGGATGGCGTCGCGTCCGAACCCGACGGCCGCGTCCAGGTCGGACCTGTTCCCGAAGTGCTCGAAGCGGGTCCGCAGCGTATTCGCCAGGCTTGTCAGGTAGGCCCCTTGCTCGGGGCTCCCGGAGCCGGCGAGCTCCACCGCCTTCCGGGCCAGATCGACGGCTTCGTCCAGGTCCGCCCGCCGTCCCGCCTGTTCGAACCTCACCCGCAGTGTGTTGGCCAGGTTGGACAGGTGACCGGGAGCGTTCGGGTCGCTCAACGGGAACGTGTCGAGCGCCCACGTGCCGACGTCGACGGCGTCGTCCAGGTCGGCGACGTCGCCGTTGCACTCGTAGCGGGCGAACAGCATGACCGACATGCCGGACGCCGCGTACAGGTCCACCTGCTCGGGATGGTCGGACAGGACGCATTCCCACGCCACCACGGCAC
The DNA here is from genome assembly GCF_044763325.1 of Streptomyces sp. NPDC096136. Taxonomy (NCBI): domain Bacteria; kingdom Bacillati; phylum Actinomycetota; class Actinomycetes; order Kitasatosporales; family Streptomycetaceae; genus Streptomyces; species Streptomyces sp. NPDC096136. The sequence goes on from NZ_JBIWFZ010000006.1 coordinate 245,562, forward strand.
GGGAGATCGCCCCGGGGTCTCCGGACGCGATCGCCCGGGCGGTCAGCTCCGCGGCGGCGGCCACCGCCCGGGTGCCTGCGCCGGGGCCGGTGGCCAGGTGCCGCACGCCTGACCGAAGCCCTGCCAACAGTCGCGCTCGTCGTCGATGCCACGTCACATTCGGTGACTGTAGTCGTACAAGTGGCTACCAGGAGAGGGGTTTTGCCGATACGGTCGGCACTGCCGCGCCCGTCGCCTCCCCTGGGATCCGGCCCGTCGCGGGGACGTATGGACCGGCTCTTGGGGGGTTCGATGGCCGACGACGCTGACGGGGCAGCCGAGCGCACACGCGCCGCCCTGGCCTACGTCTGTACCCATGTCGAGGAGATCCGCGAGGATCTGCTCGACACCGGCGACGCCGTGCCGCTGGACCGGGTGACGGCGGCGTTGCACACCGACGGGGACGTGTCCGGGCCGCTGGACGTCCTCCACGCCCGCCTGCAGGCGGACGGCGACGCGGCAGGCGTGTACGGCAGCTCCCGCAGCGTTCGCCTGGCCGGGACCAGCGCGGCCGGGGCCGGTCATACGGTCTACCTGTGTCCCACGGCCCGTTGCTCACGGTGGTGGTGGCCGCAGGACACGGCACCTCTGCCCCGTTGCGGGATCGTGGGGCAGAGCCTGCGTCGGACCCGGCTGTAGCGGACGATGGTCGATCTGCTGTCCACACTCGGCTCCAAGCTGGCGGAGCGCTGGATCTCACTGCTCGCGCTGCCCGGCGCGCTGTACCTCGCGGTCGCCGTCGCGGCGCACACCCTCGGGCACCGCCACGCCTTCGCCGTCCGTCAGCTGACCGTGCAGGTGGATGCCTGGGCGAAGGCCCCCGCCGCGCACACCCTGGGCGGTCAGGTCGTGCTGCTGGCCGCCGTCCTGGCCGGTTCGGCCGTGGTCGGTCTGGCCGCCCATGCGCTCGGGTCGACGGTGGAACGGGTGTACCTCGCCGCCGACTGGCTCGCCTGGCCGTCGCCGCTGCGCCGGCTCGCCGGCCGCCGGGTCGCCCGTCGGCAAGTGCGCTGGGACGCTGCCGCAGGCGTCGTGCGGCAGGGGCTGGGCGCGACCATCGGCGCCGCAGTGCGCAACGAGCGCAGGCCCCAGCCCGACGCCGCGGCCCTGGACGCCGCCCGCCGGGCCATGGACCGCATCGCCGCCGAGCGCCCTGTCCGGCCCACCTGGAGCGGGGACCGCATCCACGCCGCCGCCGTCCGGCTGGACCGTGACCACCACCTCGACCTCGCCACCGTCTGGCCCGCTCTGTGGCTGATGCTCCCGGACACCGCGCGCACCGAGATCACCGACGCCCGGCAGGCGCTCACGCGCGCCACCGGCCTGTACGCCTGGGCACTGTTCTATCTGCCGCTCAGCGTGTGGTGGTGGCCCGCCGCGCCGGTCGCCGCCGTGCTCGCCGTCATCGGCCGGATCCGCACCCGCGCCGCCACCGAGACGTACGCGCTGCTCGTGGAGGCCGCCGTCCGCGTGCACGCCGCCGAGCTCGCCCGCAGCCTCGGGCTCGATGTCCCCGCAACGCTCACCCAAGCCGTCGGCGACGCCCTCACCCGTCTGCTCGCGACCTCCCCGGTGACCCCGGCGGACCCGACGCCGGCCGGAGGAGCAACACAAGGAATTCCACGCTCCCGCCGGTAACGCATGCGGAAGGGGGGCCTGGGGGCGCCCCTCAGGCCACCGAAGCCGGCTCGCCGCTCTTCTCGGCACCGCCGGACCCGACGTCGTTCGAGGGCGTCCGGCAAGGCATCGACGCCTGCCGCGCCACCTGCACCGCGTTCGCTTCCTGCGGGGGCGCCCACGCCGCCAACCGGGGCGTGCCGTGTCACTCCTTCGAGCAGGGCGATCTTGGAGCTGGTGCAGTACCGGTCCTGGTGCCGTCGGACCGGCCGTCGTGCTCGGGGGAACCTCTGGAGCAGGAGCAAGCAGCCACGCGGGCGGGGCGGTCCTGCCACAGCGCGCGGCCGCCCCTGCGTCACGATCAAGGAGCACCACATGTCCACTCGCACCTTCGGCCACGCCACCATCACCCTGCCCGAACTCGACGACCTCGGCCTCTCCCTCTCCCGCGTCGACACCCTCGACAGCCCCCGAGGCACCGTCCGGGACTTCACGTACGGGCAGGCGGACCTGCGCTCGCTCGACCTCTCGGACGCGCGGCTCATCACGGGCCGCATCGCCGGCCTCCATGCCAAACGGGCGGAGTTCGAGGCCGTCGACCTGCACCGTGTGGAGATCACCGGCAGCGACCTCGGAACGGCCCGCTGGACCGAGAGCAAGCTGACCCGCGTCCACATCCGCGACTGCAGGCTGATGGGCGCCGCCCTGGACGGCCTGGTGCTCGATGACGTCCTCTTCGAGAACTGCAGGTTCGACTACGCCACCTTCGAGAAGGTCCGCGCCACCGGTCCCGTCGCCTTCACCGGCTGCGCTTTCACCGAGGCCACGTTCACCGACTGCGACCTGACCGACGCCGTGTTCTCCGAGTGCACCTTGCGCCTCACCGAGTTCGGCGCCGGCCGGTACCGGGACCTGGACCTGCGCGGCAACGACCTCTCACGCATCCGCGGCGTCGCCAACCTCTCGAAGATCCTCATCAACCCCGCCCAGCAGGCCGATCTCGCCGAGGCCCTCGTGGCCGACCTCGACATCACCCTGGCAGACGACTGACCGGCAGGCCTCCGTGCCCCTGCACATCGCGTACGGCGACCGGGCCGCGCTCCGCGCCCGCTGCGAGGTCGCCGCCGTCCGCACCACCCGCGAGGACGAGAGCGCCTACGAACCCGGCGCGGTCGACTCGCCGTCGGCCCGAGCGAGCGGCGCAGTGAAGCCTTCCCCCACGTGCCGTCGGCGGCCCCGGCCTGGCGCAGGGCCGCCGCGTCGATGAGGTTGCCGGCCTCGTCCAGCCATGCGCCCGAGTACGGTGCGGTCAGGACGTGGCGCGACAGGTCGACGCAGTTGCCCGTGGGCCGCCCGGGCGGCACGTCGCACCCTGTCAGGGGGGCGGCGCGCACACTGCGGCCACGCGGCCGGCCGCCGCCTCAGCGGGCACATTCACCACCGACGCCGTTGCCCGAGCCGGCACGGCAGGGTCCGTCGTGGCCGTTCCACGGCCACGTGTGGGGCACACCGTCCTTCTTGTGTTTCTTGACCTTGTGGATGAGGGTTTCGGGGTTGTCGCGGTTGGACTGGTAGTTGGCGTCACCGGAGTACACGGCCGTGACGAGGTGGGTCCCGGGGGCCAGGTCGTTCACGGGCACGGTGGCCGTGCCGCAGTTGCCCGCTCCGGGCGTCAGCTGGGCCGTGCCCACGGGCGTGCCGTCGACGCCGAAGGCGACGGTGCCGGTCGGCCGGGGTACGCCCGTTCCGACGGTGGAGGGGCAGACGAGGTCCGTCAGGTCGACCCGCTTGCCCGGCTGGGAGGGGTTCGGGTGCGACTCCAGGTAGGTGATGACGGTGCCGGGCAGCGTGTAGGTGAGGGTCACCAGGCCGTTTCCGGTGTTGGCTCCGGTGGTGAAGGTGCTGCCGACGGGCCCGGCACTCGAACCGCCGCCACCGCCGCCCGCACCCGAGAACTCCACGTCGGTGATGCCCCCGCCACCTCCGCCGCCACCGCCGTACACGCCACCGCCACCGCCCCCGCCGCCGGTGATGCCGCCGGCGTCGCCGGTGCGGCCCGTGCCGCCGAGTCCTCCTGTGCCCAGCACACCGGGCTGGCCGCTGCCGCCGTTGTTGTCGGCCCCTGTGCCTCCGGTTCCGCCCACGCCCGGGACGGTGGGAGTCGCGCCGCCCCCGCCCCGGCCGCCGGTGGTGTTGGCACCGCCCGTCCCGTTGGCCCCCGTCGCTCCGGATGGGCCGCCCGCACCGCCGCTGCCGCCGGCGAGCTCGTCGGTCGCGCCGCCGCCCCCGCCGCCGCCGGCCGTCACCAGCCGGGAGGCCAGGTCCAGGGCGCCGGACCGGACGTCCGACGAACCCCCGCCGCCTCCCCCGTAGACGGAGTCCGAGGACCCGCCGGTGCCGCCACCGTTGAAACCCCCGCTGCCGGGAGCTCCCTCCGTACCGGCCCCGCCCGCGCCACCGACGTTGATCTGCAAGGTCTGGCCCGGTGTGACGATGAGCGTACCCACGACCTCGGCACCGGCGCCCCCGCCGCCCCCGGGGTTGGGATCGCCGGCCGCCGCGCCACCGGAAGCGCCCCGGGCATCCACAGACACCTGCGTCACCCCGCTGGGCACGGTGAAGGTCTGGGCCGCCCCGGTGTAGTCGTACGTGCACACCACCTGGTTGCCCGTCTGCACACAGCCCTGAGCCGCGGCGGAACCGGCCCCGAGCGGCACGAGAGCGAAGGACATCCCGGTGGTCAGCACCGTGGCCGCCAGCATGCGAGGACACGACCGGGTCCGGGTGCGACGCGGGATGGCAGAACCGTGCGAACGGGCCATGTGCGCTTCCTCCTCGTGGCTGCTGCGCGGGCCTCGGACAGGCCCGCCGCCGCACATCGTCACCACGGCCTCCTCGGGTCCTCCAGCGCCGCGCCCTGCAGGCACTCGTTCGGCCGAGGAGGTGCGTGCAGGTCAGTGACCACTCGGCCGCTGAACGGACCGCGGAGACCGCCCCGGAACGGGCTCCGTACCACCGCTTGTGGTCCTGTGCCCAGTCGACACTGAACTCGTTGCCCTCGGTGTCCGGCATCGGGATGCACGCATCATTGCCTCCGTAAAGCGTGCGCACGTGTACCGCGCCGAGCCGTACCGGTCGGGCGCGTGCGGCCTCGAGTACGGCGAGACGGTCCTCCCCCATGAGTCCGGTGCCGACCCACCGTTGCCCCCGGTCGGCACGCCGCACAGCGCAGGCCGGGGCGGGCTGGTGTGGGGCTACCGGTCGTCGCCGCGGCTCAGCCGGGCCGTGAGACGGGTCCCGTACACGCGGGTGGCCGTGCGTACCCACAGGCGCACCGCTTGGCTCGAGGCCAGGTCGTGGACGACCTGGCCCAGGAAGCGGACCTCGGGGCCCGGGTGCCATGAGAGGACGGCGCCCGTGGTGTGCAGTGCGTGGTCGATGCAGGTGTCGATGACGGAACGGACATGGCGCATGGTGTGGTGACCTCACCGATTCTCGAGACGGCGAGGTGCGGGCCCGCACCCCGGGATTGCCGGCGTGCGCGATCAGCCTCGTCCGGTGCGGTGGGGCTCCCGAACTCCCTCGTGGGATCCGGTGAGAAGGGATGTGGAACCGCAGGTCACAGGCGGTTCGTGCAGGACTCCCGCGAGGTCTCGCCGCTGCGCGGCCCGACCGGGACGGCTACGGGACCGGGCCGGGTGCCCTACGCTGAGCGGCCTGCCGATCCGTCAGTGGGGAGGGGCCGATGGCCGCCGAGGAAGCCGTCGCGCGGGAAGTACGGGCGTACCTGCACCGGGCCCTGTGCCTGCTCTACGACCTCGAGGACCGACGGGAGTCCGGACGGCCGCTGCCCCGCTCCGGCGAGACGCGCGAGCGGCCGGCGGACTCCCCCCTGTGGCGGCACGTCCACGCGCGGATCGCCCGCCAGATGGAGCGCGACCGGCGGGCCGGGGCGAGTACCGCACCCGACCGGTACACGAGGTTCCAGTGGCCGACGTTCCAGCGGCTGCGGGCCGACGTCTGTCTGGAAAGGCCGATCACCCAGGACCGGCAGCGGGTCGTCGAGGCACTGGCACGCCTCGGTGAGCCCGAGTACGCGCTCCCCTCCGGGCTCCGGCTCGGGCTGGAGAAGGCCGCACGCCGGCTGTGGCAGTTCGCCGCCCGACAGGCCGGCGACGGCGGCAGCGCGCACCGGCAGCTGGTCGACGAGATCAGCGAGCGGGCCCGTCAGGACATGCTGGTCCTCGACCACGGTTCCGCGGACGCCCCGCCCGTATCCCTGCGGGACGTGTACGTGCGCCGCGGTACCGAGGAGCGTCTGGCGCGCGTCCTGCAGCAGCAGGCCCTGGCCGGCGGCCCGGGCCAGCCCGTCCAGGTGGTGCTGGGCGAGGCGGGCACCGGCAAGTCGAGCCTCCTGTGGTACCTGGCCGGACTCCTCGACGGCCGCCGTGCCGCGGCCCCGCTCGCCGGGACGCGCACCGGGCCCCCCTCGGACGAACTCCGCGCGGGCGCGGAACTCCGGCCGGTCCTGCTGAGAGCGGAGCAACTGCTCACGCCGGGCGAGGGCGAGCAACTGCTGGAGTCCTTCGAACTCAGCCCGAAACCCGGCTGCATCGCACTGCTAGACACCGCGGACCTGCTCCTGCACGCCGCCGGCGGCCGCACCGTACTGCGCCGGGCGGTCGCCTTCTGCCAGGAGCGGGGCGTGCCGCTCGCCCTGACCTGCCGCACGCGCGACAGCGCCGCCCTCCACGACCTCCTGGGCAGGACGCCGTCCGACGTCGTCTTCCACACGGGCGACTTCCGCAGCGGCGAGGAGCTGGAGCGCGCGCTGTCCACGTACTGCCTGCACTACCTGCCCGCGGCCACCCCCGCCGCCCGGGCGAAGGCGGTGGCCGACCTGCTGGAGGCCGCGGTGCGCGGGCTGCCCATCCGTGAGGTGGTCGCCCGGCCCCTGACGCTGCGCATGCTCTTCGAGGTGTACGCACCCCGGTCGCCGGCTCCCGAAATCGACGCGGCGGGGCTGTACGAACGCTACTGGGAGCGACGCGTCAGCGAGGACGGCCGCCACGGAGCCGCCGGCCACGCGCTGCCGCAGTCGCCGGACCTGTCCTGGCCCGCCCAGTCCCTCGCCCGCCTCATGCTGCACGACGGAGCCGTGGCCCTGCCCGTGGCGGACGCGGTCGGCCGCATGGCCGGGGCGAACCCGCAGGCCGGCGACGGCGATCCGCTCGAGCAGCTGACACAGCTCGACCGGCGCAGCGTGGTCGCGGGCACGGCCGGCCGCCGCCCGAGCGTCCACTTCTTCCACCAGACCCTCTTCGAGTACGCGGCGGCCCGCTGCCTGGTGCGGCTCGCCGCGGAGAAGAAGCAGTCGTACTACGGGGCGCTGGGCCGGCACCTGGCGGCGCATCCGGACGACTACCTGCGCGCCGTGGTCGCCGAACAGGCCCTGGTCCAGGGGATGCGCGCGGACGGCCGGGCACGGGACGACGCGGAGGAGCTGCTCGCGGAACTCCTCGGGAGCGAGGACGTCGACCTCCAGGTGATCGCCGTACGGGCCTGCGCGCTGCTCCCGGACGACCTGTACGGCGACGTCCGTGCCGTGTTCCACCGGTACCTACGGGAGAAGGCCTCACCGGCGATGCTGCGCGAGGTGCTGGCCCTGCTGCCGACGCGCAAGCACATGAACCCCGAGCGGGTGGCCGAGGACCTGGGCGTCGTCCTCAGGCACAGCACGCGCATGCAGTGGCGCGTCCTGGACGTGCTGTGCAGGTTCGGGCGGCTCGACCGGAGGACCGCGGCGGCCGTCTGGACGTTCCTGCGCCAGCTGTGCGAGGACCACGCGCGCTGCCTGACCCGTGAGCCGGACCCGCGGGACGCCGCCCCGACCGGCTGCGGAGGCGAACACTGCCTGTGGTCGTGGCTGGTCAGCCGGAGCTCCAACAGCGCGAGCAGCCACGGCAACCAGGCGGTGCGGCTGGTCGACGCCCTCGCCGAGCACCGCAGCGAGTGGACGGCCGAACGCATGCGGGAACTGCTCGCGCTCGCCGAGCGGCATCGCTCGCGCGCCCAGGCCCTCCACTGCGTGGCCGTCATCCACCGGCGGGCCGGGGACCCGGAGTGGGACGCGCTGTTCCCGGTCGCGGCCCGGATCGCCCAGCGGCTCGGCACCGACAAGGCCCTCCCGGCCGGAGCCGACGACGAGCAGGAGGAGGGCGGCGCCACCTGGGAGGCCCGTACGCCCGTGGAGGAGTGGAGGCGGGCCCAGGCGGCGCTGGACGCCCACTGGTTCGCCGCCTCGCTCGCCACGCCCACCACGCCGCCGGGAGACGTGATCCGTGATCTGGCGGCGGAGGGAGGGAACCCGTTCGACGTCCCGAACTCCCGGCTGAGGGCGGTTCTGGGGCAGGTCGGCACGCTGCTGCGCGAGGCGACCGACGGAGTGCCCGAGCTCCTGGAGGAGACCGTGGCGCTGTGCCGGGGCCGCGACACCGTGGACACCGTCGCCGCCTTCCTGCTGCCGCCCCTGCTCCGCGAGCCCGCCGACGCCCCCGGGACGAGGGCGGCCGCCACCTGGTGCGCCGCCCGGCTGGAGGTCTTCGACCCCCGCCTCGACCGGGGCCGGGGCCGCCGTACGGGATCCCCGGCCCTGCGGTTCGCGGTCACCGGCTTGTCCCTGCTGCCGCCGGCCCGGCTGTCGGACATCGTGCCCTGGAGGCGGACGGGCGGCCGGTGGGGGGAGGACAGGATGGACGCCACCTTCCTGGCACTCGACGGCGCAGCCAAACTCCTCGTCCCCCTGGCGGCATCCGGCCACTCCCGGGCGGTCGTCGCCCTGGAGCGCTGGCGCACCCTCGAGGGGCTCCGGCACGAGCAACTGGCCCAAGGCCGCAACAAGTGGCCGGCCTTCCGGGGCGGAAGGCCGTACCACGGCCCCCGCGACCGCGACACCATGAACGGGGTGATCCATGCGGCCCTCGCCGACCACGCCCCCGAGGCCCACCGGCTGCTCCCGGAGGCGCTGCGCCGGCGGGTACCGACCGCCGACGTCCCCTGGTTGGCCGCCCTCGCGAAGCGCACGGTGGAGCAGCCCGGTCCGGCCGCCGCCGCGGCCCGCGCGCTGTTCGACCGATTCGGGCCGGAACTGGCCGACTGGTGTGCCGCCCTGTGGGACACCGGCCCGTGTCCCGACCCGACCGCCAAGCTGGCGGCGCTGCGCCTGTGGGGCGACGTGGTCCGCCTGGGCGCCGCCGACCGGCCCTCGCTCGCCGCGCAGGCCCGGCTGGTCGCGAAGGTACGCAACCGGCAGTGGTCCACGGCGTGCCAGGTCCTGCGGCACTGGAACGGCCACGACGTCTCCCCGCTGGCGGCGGTCGGCGGCGAGCCCGGCTGGGAGGAGCTGGAAGGGGCCCTGGCCTCGGCGGTCGTCCCGGACACCTCGACCGGGGAGCTGGCCCTCCTCCGCTCGCTCCTCCGCTGCCGTTTCGCACCGCTGACCACTCGGGACGCCATCGCCGCGGCGATCGGCACCGTGGCCGACCGGGTCCGGCTCTCCACCGACACGGCGGCGATCCACGACTCGGGGGCCGGCTTCCTGACCGAACGCCTCTGCGACTCCGACCCCGGCCAGGCCGTCGAGGTGGCGCTGGAGGTGGCCCGCCGGACGGCCGGCTCCGGTCTGACCGACCCCCACCACGTCACCCGCCTGGGCTGGAAGTGGCAGAAGCCGCTGACCCGGCTGGCCTCGACCGCCGACCGCGAGGACTGGCTGAGGCTGATCGGAGGTCTGGCCGACGGCCCCCAGGTGATGCTCCAGAAGGCCCTCGACACGGCCGCCGCCCGCCGACGTGACGAGGACGTACGGGCCGACGCCGCCCGGGAACTCGCGACGAGCCCCTACCGCGAGGTGGCGATGGCCGGGCTCCGCGACGCCGCGGTCCGCCACCGCAGGACCCCGCTGGAGGAACGGCTGTGGCCTGCCGTCCTGCTCCCCGCGGGGGCGTGAGGCCGCGTTCGGGACCCGTACCGCCCGCGCCCGGCTCCACCACGGCGACCGTGGCCGTCACCGCGGCCGCGGCCATGCCGCAGGCGCTCTTCCCGTCCTTCGCCCCCAGACGGCGCACACCCCGCTTCGCTCGGGGGCCGGGCGCCGCTGTCTACCGCCCGGTTGCGGGCGGGGCCTCGGGAGGAGTCCGCCGGGGCTCTTCGCCCCGGGGGCGGTGGCGCCAGGCCGCGTAGAGGCCGCCGAGGGCCGAGGCGTAGCCGGCGAGGGCCTCGGGGGAGACGTGGCCGACGAGGACGAGGACGACGCCGGTGGCCAGGATCGCCAGGAACACGACGAGCTCTACGGGAAAGCTGCCACGCGGGGCACGACGGATCGGCACGATGGTTCTCCTCAGTACATGGAAGGTCGCAGGACGTCAGCCCCACGGGGGTGTGTTTCGAGCGTCACGTGGCCGCAGCGGGTGCGCCAAGGGAAACGATCTTCTTTCCGCAACTGTCAACTGGGAGAACGGGCATGACGGGTGTTGCCGAGGAGGGAACCCGGCAGTGAAGGAACCGAAGGTGGGGAGGCGCGGCCGGCCCGTCGAGCGCTGAATCCGCTGAAACCGGAGGTCTTCAGGAACCGGCCGCACAAGCTGGCGCCCGTCGAGCACCTGCGGTCCCTGATCGGGGCCGCGGACCTGACCGGCAAACACGTCGCCCCAGGTGTGGCGCTGAGCGCCTCGGCCCTGTCGAAGAACCTGTCGGGGGAACGGCTTCCCCACCGTTCCACCGTCGAGGCGATCGTCCAGCTCTGCGTTCGCCGAACGCCTGGTGATGGCCGACGCCTACGAGGAGACCGTCCTCCTCCACGACCGGGTCCAGGCCCGGCTGGAGGACGCCCTCGGCGAGCACCGCCGCCGACAGGCCGACTACGACGACCTCCTGGCCCGGCACGAGACGACGAGCCGGGCCCTCGCCACCGCCGAGGACCGGCTCCGCGCACAGCGGCAGCACCATCAGGAGGAGACCGCCCGCCTGAACGCCCTGCTCCAGGAGCAGCGGGACGCCCGGCTCGACCGGGCGCGAGCCGAACACGAGGAGCAGTTGCGCGCCCGGGAAGAGGAGGAATCACGACTGCTCCGGGACCTGCTCGCACACGAGGACAAGATCCGGGCCTTCCGCGGCCTGCTGGAGGACTCGGCCGCCGAGGCGACGGCCCTGCGGCAGGAACGCGACCGGCTCCGCGTCGAGTCCTCCCGGCTGAGCGAGGACCTGGTGGGCCTCCAGGTGGAACTCGCGGCAGCCGAAGCCGGTCAGGACGACGACGCCGACGACGCGGTGCGCGCCCCCGCGCTGCAGGCCGTCGGCCAGGTCCTCGACCGCCACCCCGTCCCACAGGAGGGGAGCGCAACCGCAGGCCGGACCCAGGTTGCCGGGGGCGCAACCCGGCACGGCAACCCGGTGGCGCAGTCGGTGGCAACCCAGGTGGCACCGGATCCGACGGACGGCGCCGACGGGCTGAAGCGGGCATCCACCGGCGCCGTCGCGGCCGGCATGCTGCTCATGCTCGGCGGGCTCTTCCTGCACACCGGCAGCCCCGTGGCGGACGCCCGCCCGACAACCGCCGGCTGGTGGTGCCTCGGCAGCGGAGTCGTCCTGCTCATGACCGGACTCATCCTCATGGTCGTGCGCGACGTGAGGAACGCCCCCGCCGCCGCCCCGGACGAGGGGTACGAGCACATGTGCGGCTTCCCTCCCCTGATGTGAGCGGCTCCGGCACCAGGGGTCCACGGGCAGCTGCCCACGCTCCGGGCGGTCGCCACCCACGCCTTCCGGTACGACGTTCTCGGGCGCACCCTCCCCCCGTCCTGCCACCGGATCGTGAGGTGAGATCGCTGTCCTCCTGGTCCGCGTGCCGCGGACTCGCCCACGCGGGCGGGGGAACACCGCCCGCCCGCCAGGCGATCACGCCGGGGGCCAGGCCGTCGGGAGCGACTCGATGACGGCGAGGCTGCCGGGGGTACCCGGTCCGGCGAGCTTCGGCTGTTCGCGCGCGCCTGCTCGGCGATGTCGGCGAGTTCCACGGCGAGGACAGGGGGACCGGATCCCTGAGCACCCCGGGCAGGCGACCAACCGACTCGACCGCGCCGTTGCCGCGCTCCAGCCGGTGTTCTGCCAGCGGGCGTCAATGGGCCTTGCGCAGGATGACGACCCAGTCGTCGCTCTCCGGGTTGTCGACGCGGTCAAGCATCCAGGTCTCGTTGAGCACGGGGAAGGTGTCTCCGACGCCCAGGGTGTACTTCTGCTCCCCGGCGGCGTCGACGACGAGGCGGACCGTGAGTGGTCCACCGGGCGGAGCGTAGACGTAGATCACCGCGAACCAGCCGTTGTCCGACTCTCCGGAGGTTCCGTGCCAGAGCCTTACTTCGTTGATCATTTCCTTATCCTATCGTCGTGTAGCGACCGGCGGAGATGTCTCTGAATTGCCGGGCCGTGAGCGGTTCCGGCTGGTTCTTGTTGTGTGGGTTGCGCAGGTGGATGCGCCCCCGGTCGTCCACGCCGGTCACCTCGTAGACATGAGCCGCCACGAGGTCGTGGCCGAGCGGCTCCTCCGTACTCTTCACGTCCTTCGTCCCCATCAGGATCGGGCAGTTCGCGTCCAGCTTCTCCCGGAACGCGGCCAGCAGCTGGCGGTCCGGGCTCACGCCGTTCATGTCGTACTGGCTGGGGACGTCCTCGGTGTACGCCGGGCGGCCGGTGAGCTGAGCCAGCATCACGGCCCGGTTGTCCGCCTTCGTGCCCAGATTGAGCCGTTGGTAGCCGGACGCATCCCCCAGCTTGCCCTCCTCCCAGGTCTGGTCGACCCCCGCGAAGGCCTTCTCCAGGATCGCGGGCCAGGCAGCCCCTCCCTGCACCTTTGCGTAGGCGGGCCTCTGCGTATCGTCGTACTTCACGACCAGATCCGGAGTGACGGTGAGAACGGTGAGCGAACCCGTTGGTTCGTAGGGAGTCCAGTCGCCGGGAGCGGTCTTCTTCACCTGATGGAAAGTCACCTCGTAGGTGCCGTCGGCATTCTCCTTGACGGCATTCGAGATCGCCTCCGGAAGGTGCCCGGCAACGGCACCCATGGTGGCGATCACCCCGCAGTCGCCGAGGCTCCCCTGCATGGTCTGCTCGCGCGCGGGCGGGCCGTCGAACAGGGGGATGCGCCCGCCGTCGGAGCGATCGAGAGGCGTGCCGTACTGGTAGAGACGCACACCGTACTCAGGGATCTCCACGGCGTTGTACGCCGGCCGGTCCACCGTGGCGTACAGGTCGAGGGAACCCTCGGCCGGCTCGCGCGGCGTGAGTACGGCGTCACGCAGCTTCGAGTAGATGTCCCCCAGGGGCGCACCCTCGGGGGGCGGGCCGTCGTCAGCTGCCCCGGAGACCGTGTCTTGCTGCTCGTCCCCGCTCCGCTCCTCGGCGGCGTCCGCGAGCACGTCGGAGGCCCCACGGGCGTGGGGCTGTTCCGGTTCGCCGGAAGCGCCGGACCGGTCGGCGGGCTCGACGGAGTCAGGGTTCCGCAGATTCTCGAGCTCGCCCGACTCTCCGGGGTCCGCAGGCTCCTCGGAGTCGCTCAGTTCCGCGAACCTCTGGAACTCTTCCGGTTCCCCGGGCTCCTGGAACTCTTCCGGTTCCGCGGGCCCCGCGGGCTGGTCCGGCTCCCCTTGCTCCCAGGACTCCTTCGGTTCTGCAGGTTCCGCTGGTTCCTCGGGCTCCCAGGACTCCTTCGGTTCTGCAGGTTCCGCTGGTTCCTCGGGCTCCCAGAACTCCTGCGGTTCCGCGGGCTCATGGGCCTCGTCCGGCCCCTCTATGCCGTCGTCCTCCGCCCCGACCTCGTCCGGGACGTCGTCGTCCGCCCGGATCTCAGGCTGCTCGTCGGCAGGGGCGGCGGTATCGTGAAAGTCGTCCGGCGCGTCCTCGGGCTCCACCGGCTCGGCATGCAGGTCACCACCGTCACGGACATCGGGCTCTGGCAGAGCCTCCGTTGCCTTGGTCTCGGTACTGCGGTCGGCAGAGTGCAGTTCGCCCATGTTCCCCCCTGTGACATTCGAAGATCATATTCTCGACGTTCACCCCCATGAGGGCAGACCGGAACTCCTCGCGAACCGAGCCGGCTGCCCGGACGTCGCCCGGCCCCCTGGAAGTGCTTGGTCGCGGTCGAGGGCGCTGACCACCGTCAGGCCGGGGTTGGTCTGCTGGGCGCTGCCGACGATCGCCGGATTGGTCCTGATCGGCGCCTTCTTCGGCAAGCACGCCCAAGCCCTCGCCCGCAGCACCCGTCTCCTCGAGGTGTCGGCCACATCCCCACCGACGCCCCCGCCCCAAGCTCGAAGGCGTCCGCTCGGCGGCCTGGTCGTCACCCACCGCCGCGCCTCGAGGGCCGCGGCGTAGGGGCCACCGTTCCCGCGCGGGGCTCGGCCAGCCGTCGCGCCCCGGGGCCGGCCCACGCTGCGCACGCTCCCGTGCCGGGTCGGGGCCGACCATCGTTCCCCTTCGCCGGGAGGGCGCGGGGTCAGTCGGCCGGGCGGCCGAGGAGGACGCCGCGGTGGGCGTAGTAGCGGCGCATCACCGGCCAGGGGACGTCGACGAACTCCTGCGAGGTGCCGTGCCAGCCCGACGGGTTGTGGATCGTGACCGACTCCCGGTCCGCGCCCACGGCCAGCACCAGGTGCCCGCCGCGGTGGGGCGGCTCGGTGTCCCCGCTGCGGACGCCCGGGTGGACGGACAGCATGACGAGGCGGCCGGCGTGCAGCTGGTACGCCACCTCGTGCAGCGGGAGCCAGGGGCGGGATTCGGCGTGGAGGCCGAAGCGGTCCCGGGTGTGGCGGGCGAAGGGCGCGTAGATCAGACCGTGCAGGCCGCCCTCCTTCGGCACGTACGCGCCCGCTTCGAGGTACTCCTTGCCGAGGGTGACGCTCGGGGGCGCGTCGAGGCCCCAGTGGGTCAGCGCCATCCGGAGGCAGGCCATGCCGCATGCCCGCCAGGACCAGAAGGCGTACTCCTCGCGGGAGTCGGCGCCGGAGGCCCGCCAGCGGGGGTCGTCGGCGGCGTCGAGGCGGCCCGTGACGATCTCCGAGACCAGCTCGGGCGACTCCCACTGCGCGAAGTACGGCACCTCGTGGCGGACGGGCCGGTACGCGGAGTGGGGCGCGACGGGGTGCGGCGGGGTGAGGTGGGACGGCTCCGGAATCACCGGGCGGTCCCTTCGCCGGCGTCCGCGCTCCCGTCGACCGGTGGTTCCGCGGTGCGGTGGACCGGCCCGTACAGGGCTGCGGCGCGGCCCGTACCCAGAGCCCAGTAGCGGTCCCCGTACGACCAGTGCCACCACTCGGTGGGGTAGTTGACGAAGCCGACCGCGGTGAGGACGCCGCCGAGCAGCTCGCGGTTCGCGCGGCACTCCGGGTCGATGTCCGGGGCCGCCGTGTAGCAGCGCAGGGCGCTGTCCTCGGGGGAGGCGTTGACGCTCGTGCCCATGGGCAGTTCGCGGCCGTCCTCGGTGCACAGGGTCAGGTCGATGGCGGATCCGGCCGAGTGGGGTGCTATCTCCGGGGGTGACACGTACCGGCTGGCGGCGAGGTGCCGGCCGGCGTCGTCCAGGTCGGGCCGCAGGTCGCGCAGGCGTTCGCGGTACGCGGTGAAGTAGTGCTGCTGGAGGTCGGGCGGCCGGTAGCCCTCGACGAAGAGGAAGGCGATTCCGGCGGGGAGCAGGCCGGCGGCGCGTGCGAGGCGGTCGGCGACGCCCTGCCGTACGTGGGCGTAGTGTCCGGCCGGGTCGGCCTTGCGGGTGTCGATGCGCAGGTGGGAGTGGGTGCGCAGGTCGACGAGCGGCTCGTCGGAGCCGGTGACGGGGATGGCGGCGACGCGGGGGTCGGCCATCAGGACGGGGGCGGGCGTGAGGTCCGTCATACGAGTCTCCTCGGGGGTCGTGCGGGGGCGTCCGTTCGGCTTCTGGTGGCGTCCCGCTCACTCGGTCAGCTGCCGCACGTCCCTGACGAGCAGGGGGACGACCATGGCGAGCAGGGAGAGCACGGCGGCGCAGACGAGGGTGAGGGGCACTCCGCAGGCGGCGGCGACCGGGCCGACCAGGGCCGTGCCGACGGGGCGCAGGCCCATCGACCCGAAGCGGTTGACGGCGTCCACGCGCGAGAGGAGGTCGCGGGGCACTTCCTTGGCTATGGCCGCCGACTCCACGGCGGTGAAGACCGCGATGGCCATGCCGGAGACGAACTCGGAGACGGCGAGGACGTACACGGGCGCGGGCAGGGCGAGGAGGAGCAGGGTCGGGCCGGCGCCCGCGAGCATGACGACGTACCCGGTCAGCAGGGGCCGTCGCATGCGCAGCTTGAGGGACAGGGCGGTGCCGCACAGCCCGCCGGCGCCCAGCGCGCCGACGATGAGGGCCCAGGCGGAGGCGCCGCCGAGGTGGTCGTCGGCGACGACCGGGCCGAGGACGTTCAGGGCGGACAGGAGGCACAGCTGGAAGACTGCGGCGCTGGCGATGAGGGCGCTCAGCCAGCGGCGTTCCGTGACGCAGCGCAGGCCCTCGCGGATGTCCTTGACCATCGAGCGGCGGGCGCCGGCGGCCGGTTCGCCCAGGGGGCCGACGGCGGAGACGAGAAGTGCGCTGATCAGGAAGGTGGCTCCGTCCGCCACCAGCAGCCAGCCGGGGTCGGTCCAGGCCAGGAGTGCGGCGGCGAGAACCGGTCCGGCGACTTCCGCGGCATTGCCCACGAGGGAGAAGAGGCTGTAGGTCTGCCGGAGGTTCCCCGCCGGGGCGACTTCCGCGATGGCGCCGGTGGAGGCCGGGTTGAAGAACGCGCCCGTCGCCCCGCGGGTGGCGGCCAGCAGGGCGATGCACCACAGCGGGGCGTGCTGGAGGAGGATGAGGACGCCGGTGAGGGTCTGGCCCGCGAAACCCGCGAGGTTCGACCACACCATGACGGACCGGCGCGGGTAGCGGTCGCCGACGACCCCGCCGATCAGGACGAGTGCCACGCTCGGCAGCGCCCGGGCGGCCAGCACCACGCCGACGCCGGACGCGCCGCCGCCCAGGGCGAGGACGGCGAAGACCAGGGCGACGGGGGTGACCATGTCGCCCAGCACCGAGGTGCCGCGGGCCAGGAAGAGCAGCCGCAGCGGTCTGCGGCGGAGCAGCTCGCGGGGGGTGAGCGCGGTGCCGGGTTCCGGCGGGGGCGTGGTGGTGTTCGCTCGGGCGTTGATGGCGGCATCCTCAAGGGCAGGGCGGGCAGGGCGGGCAGGGCGGCCAGGGCGGCCAGGGCGGGCAGGGCGGCCAGGGCGGCCAGGGCAGGGCAATCGGTAGGAGGGCCGGCGCCGGACTCCGGGCGCCGGGCGGCGTCCGTCAGCGGCCGGCCACGGCGTCGGTGAACTCGTTCCGCTCCCAGGCCCGTACGGCCAGGTAGTCGCGTTCGAGCTGCGCGGGGTCCTCGTGGCAGAGGTAGAGGCCGCCGGGCTTGCTGTGCAGGCCGGTCGTACGGGGGAGTTCGCATCCGGCGCGGACGGTCAGCTTGATCCCGTGGAACGACGGGAGCGAGGTGACCGGGTCCAGGTCGAGCGGCCGCAGGAGGACGCCGGCGGTCGGGGAGATCAGGCTGACGCCCAGCGCGTGACGGCGCAGCGGGCGGACCGGACCGCGGTCGGCGACCGCGTCGGGCGCGAGGTAGGAGTCGACGACCTCGTCGAGGTGGCTGGTGCCCAGGGCCTTGAGGCTGAGCGAGGGGTCGTGGCCGCCGGGCAGCCGGGTGCCCGTCTCCAGCAGCAGGGGCCCCCGGTCGGTGAGGATGACCTCGGTGTGGGTGGCGCCCCAGCGCACGCCCAGCGCGGTGAGGACCTCGCGGACGTAGGCGAGGAGGGCGGGCATGCCGGGGGCGTCGGGGCTCTGCAGCTCCTGCCGGTCGTAGACGGGCGCGTCGTCGACCAGCTTCTTGTCGGAGCGCCAGATCTCGACGGCCATGTGGGAGCCGTCCACGGACACGGTGTTGACCATGTACTCCGGGCCGGTGAGGAGTTCCTGGACCACCACGCCGTCGTTGGGCTGGCCGAACAGGTTGGGGGCGCCCAGCAGGCTGCGCACGGCGGCGTCGCGGTCCGCCGCGGTGGGGCAGACGTGCACGCCGTCCGTCCCGGCGCTGGCGGGCGGCTTGACCACGGTGGGCCGCTCCGGTGCGAGCGGGCCGGTCTGCCAGCGGACGCGGCCCTCGCCGTCCAGGTGCTGCTGGGCCGGTACGGCGACCCCGGCCTCGTGCAGGATCCGGTGCATCGTGCGCTTGTCCCGGCGGGCCGCGGCGAATCCGGGGGCGTTCGCCGTGGGCAGGTCCAGTTCGGTGGCGAGGAGGTCGGCGGTGTCGCTGCCGCTCTCGGTGCCGGCCAGGACGTGCCGGACGCCCAGTCCGCGCAGCTGCCGTGCGGTGGCCGCCGGGTCACCGGTGAAGTCGAGCGCGGCGGTGAAGTCCGGCGCGTGGAAGGTCTGGAGCTGCCGTTCGAACGCCGCGGTGTGGTTGCGTACGTGGACGACGGGGACGCCGCGGGAGCGGAGGGCGGGGCCGAGGAGGTGACCGGTGCCGAGCGCGTCGACCACTGCTACCGCGGTGGTGTTGTAGCCGTCATGGAGCATGGGATGGGTGTCCGTTCTGTGCGGGGGGAGGGTGTGTCCGGCTGCTCCGGGGCCGTGGCCCGGGCCGGAGCCGGGGTCAGGCCAGGTCGGCCCGCTCCCGCCTCCACGGCGCGAGCTTCGCGGTGTTCGCGGCGCTGGCCAGGACGACGCCCAGCAGCTCGGGGTACGTGATGCCGGCCGCGGCGGCGGCGAGCACGAGGTTGCTGCCGTGCTGGACGCCGGGGATGGTGTTGAGTTCCAGGAGCACCGGGTCGCCCTCCGGCGTGAGGATGAAGTCCACCCGGATCGCGCCTTCGAAGTCGATGACCTCCAGGACGTGCCGGGTGGCGCGGTGCAGGGCGTGCAGGCGGGGGTCGTCGGCGTCGGTCAGGGCCAGGTAGGTCACCGTGCCCGCCCGCTCGCCGTGCAGCTTGCTGTACTCGTCGTAGTACTCCCGCTCGGTGCCGCAGGTGACCGGCGGCAGCAGGACCACCTCGCCGTCGATGCGCAGGGCGGAGACCGTCACGGTGGTGCCGTCGACGAAGGGTTCGGCGATGACGTCGGTGAAGCCGGCCTCCCCGAGGCCGCGCAGGGCGGGGGCGACGTCGTCCGGCTCGGTGACGAGGACCATGCCCACGCTGCTGCCGCCGTTGACGGCCTTCAGCATGACCGGGCACGGCAGGCCGGCCTCGGGCGTCCCGGCCGGGCTGAGCCGCCGGTGGGCGGGGACGGTGACGCCGGAGGAGGCCAGGAGCAGTTTCGTCAGGCGCTTGTCGGCGCCGATGACGCCCGTCGCGACCGAGCTGCCGGTGTAGGGGACGCCGAGGTAGGCGAGCGTGCCCTGGAGGTGGCCGTCCTCGCCGAAGTCGCCGTGCACGTTGAGGAACGCGGCGTCGTAGGCGGTGATCTCGGAGGGGAAGGCGGGGGAGGTCGGGTCGATCCAGTCGGCCTCGGTCCCCAGCTGCCGCAGCCCGTCCAGGACGTCGTGCACCGACCAGTCGGAGGCGGGCTTGCTCTCCATGTAGAGCCGGTCCTCGGCGGAGGTCCCGCCGTAGAGCACGGCCACCCGCCAGGGGGCGGTACGGGCCACGGCGCTGCGGACCAGCTCGCGCAGCCGGTGGGGTTCGTGGTCGAGCCAGCTGGTGATGTGCATGGGGTACTCCGGTGTCCGGTCGGTGAGGGAAGAAGGGCGAGGGAGGGGCGTGGGGGGCAGGTACGGGTGACGGCGCGGGCCGGGCCGGGGCGGCGGCCGCGCGCCTCAGGCCCGGTGGACGAAGGGCAGGAGGGCCTCGGTCGTCAGCGGCTGCGCGGGCGGCGGCGTCAGCCGCGGCCCGGGGCACGGCGCGGAGCTGCCGGCACGGGCCCGCGCCAGGTCCGGCGCGCCCTCGAAGCCCAGCTGGGCCCAGATCTCACCGGCGAGGCGGGGCACCAGGGGCGCACCGAGCAGGGCGAGGCCGAGCAGCCACGGTCCGCGGTCCTCGGGCGCGGAGCCGGGGCCCCGGTGCATCCAGTCGGCGAGCGCGGCGACGGCCGCGGTGAGGTCAGTGTGGTAGGGGCTGAGCCCGGTGTGCTGGGCGTCGACGGCGTCGAGCACGGCGGGGGTGCACGCCACGGCGGCGCCCGCCGACCGCACCTGGTCGACCGCGGGCAGCAGCACGTTCCGCTGCCAGTCGCGCAGCCGCACCACGTCCTCGACCAGGCCGTCCAGGGTGACGTCGGCGGTGCCGTGGTCCAGCGGGGCGTGGAGCAGGTGGAAGCGCAGCTCGTCCGCCGTGACGCGGGCACTGCCGAGCAGCTCGCCGAGCCAGATGCCGTGGCCCTTGCTGGTGGAGCACTTCTGGCCCTCGAAGTGCAGCATGCCGGTGACGACGGCCGCGTCGAACGGCTTGAGGGCGCCGCCCGAACCCTGGGCGATGACGTGTGGGGACACGAAGCCCGGACGGGAGTTGTCGCTGCCGAACACGCCGATCGTGGTGACGTCGCTGTCGGCGGCGAACGGGTTGGCGCCGGCGCCGGTCAGCCGCCGGTGCACCTCGCCGCAGTACACGCTGTACAGGTAGTAGCTGTTCGCGATGACCTTGCCTGCCGGGAGCGTACGGCTCTTGATGCCCCAGGTGCCCTGGCCGGTGAGGTTGACCCGCCCCGCACTGGCGTCGAGGTAGCGGCGCACGGTGTCGAGGAACTGCGGGCGGACCCCGGCCCGTTCGTGGTGCTCGGTGATGGCGTGCGGATCGGCCGGGTACGTGAACCAGTTCTCCTCGTCCCGCCACTCCAGCGTGGAGTCGTCGAGCCGCGAGCGCGGGTTGACGACCTCCTCGGGCTGGAAGAACTGGCCGCAGAACGTGCAGGTCGCGCCGCCGCACGGCTTGCCGCAGTGCGGGCAGTCGCCGGCGATCCAGGTGCCGACGACGGCCCGCCCGGTCTGTTCGGAGAACGGGATCCGCTCGCTCTCGGCGCGTGCCGCGCCGGTGGAGCGGAGCAGCTCCAAGGTGTCCTCGTGGACGGCCCGGTAGCCGTCGTGGTGCTCGGCCGAGGTCGGGTCGATCCACGCGTCGAGGCCGATGGACAGGCTGTCCAGGTCCTGCTTGATGCCGGCGTGGTGGCGGGCGACGGTCTCCTCGGGGGTGTTTCCGTCCGCCCGGGCCGCGGCGGTGACCCAGTCCTCGAACCCGTCGCTGCCGCTGATGACGGACACGTCGTGGCCGCGGCTGCGCAGCGCACGGGCGAGGACGTCGGCGCGCAGATACGTTCCGGCGCCGTGGCCGATGTGCATGCGTCCGTTGGGGGTGGGTTGCATCGGCACGATGAGGACGGTCTGACTGACGTGCACGGGGGGCCTTTCGACGTACGGGAGGGAAGCGGGCGAGCGGGGGAGGGGGCCGGTCAGGGGGCGGGGTCCGGTTCCGGCGGCGTGATCTCGCAGGCCGCCCGGAACCAGTCGACGGCCTCGGCGAGGACCGCCCCCGCCGCGGCGCGGTCGTCGCCGGCGACGACCACCGACGCGATCCGCGCGCTGCTGTGCTCGGCGACGCCGAGGAACGTGCCCACCGGCACGTTGAGGCGGTACTGGTCCACGCCGGGCACGTCACAGGTGCCCTCGGCGGGCGCCGCCGCCAGGGTTCCCGGGCTGCCGGGGAACAGGGCGAAGCCGGCGGTCCGTTCGGGCCGGTCCACGGGCGGGCGGTGAACGCTGTCGTCGCCGACGGCCTGGATGTACTCGCGGACCAGGTCCACACCGGTCGCCAGCCGGATCGTCTCGTAGATCTTGCCGCCGCCGACCCGGGAGGCGATCTCGTTGAGCAGGAGCGTGCCGTCCGCGGTGCGGAAGACCTCCGCGTGGAACGTGAGCGTGGGCCAGGCCGACAGGGCGCGCACCGCGCGGAGGGTCAGGTCGCGCAGCGGCCCGGTCAGCGGGTCGTGCGCATCGAGGGTGGTGCTGGTGAACACGGTGCCCTCGCGGTAGGTGAGCGCGGAGGTGCAGGCGGACGGCCACACCAGCACCGTGGTGCCCGCCACGACCAGCCCGTCGATGTGGAACAGCTCGTGCTCGACGTACGCCTCCGCCAGCAGCGCGGCTCCGTCGTCGTCCCCGAGCGGGGTGTGGGATGCGGCGTAGGCCGCCAGCCCGTCCGCGTCGCGCAGCACTTCCACGCCCGTCGACCCGGCGCCGCGCCGCGGCTTCACCACGAACGGGTAGCCGTGCTCGGCGGCGAACGCGTACAGGTCGGTGACGTGCGCGACGGGCGCGAACGGTGCCGTGCGGACGCCGGCCGCGGTGAGGACCTCCTTCATGCGGAGCTTGTCGCGGAACGCCTCCGCCTCGGCGGTGCCCTGGCCGTCGAGGCCCATCGCCTCCCGCAGGCGGGCCGCCCGCAGCAGGTCGTACTCGTTCATGGCGATGACCGCGTCGAAGCCGTGGCGCCGGTGCAGGTCGAGTGCGGTGGTCTCGACGGCCGCGTTCGCGTGGAAGCGGTCGAAGGTGACCACCTCGCGGTAGCCGGACAGCTCCGCCCGCGCGCGATCGGGGTCGGCGCTGATGGCGCCGGTGGAGGTGACGAGCACGACCTCGTGCGCGGGGCCGAGCCACTGGGCGTAGGGGGTGGTGGCGAGGTTGGAGCGGTTCAGGACGAGGATCCTCACGCGGCCGCCTCCTCGGGCGCAGCGGTCTCCATGCGGAACGCCGCCTCGACGTCCCGTACGAGGGCGGACACGTCGCGGTCGGCCGAAGTCCGCGCGAAGACCAGGCCGCTGACCGTGGAGGAGTCCATGAGCCCGCCGACCGTGTCGCCCGCCTTCAGCCGCATGTCGACCTCGATGACGCCGGGAATCGCGGTGAAGTCCTCCGCCGCGCTGATCGCCGTCACGGTGCCGCGCACGGCCGGGAACAGCATCTCGACGAGCAGGCCCGCGTCCGCGGCACCGGAGTCCGGGGCACCCGCTGCGGACGGGACCTCGTACGCTTCCCCGAAGCTGCTCGCGATGTACGCGCCCCAGGTGTCGAAGCCGCTGTCGAGCTGGAGCATGCGGCGGATGCCGCCGCCGCCCGGACGGCACGCGATCTCCCCGGCGAGGATGCCGTCGGCGGTCTCCAGCGCCTCGAAGTGGGTCACCCCGTCGCGCAGGCCCACCGCGCGGACGGCCCGCTCGTGCAGCTCGCGGACCACGGCCGCCTCCGCGGAGTCCTGGTCCAGCAGGTGGGAGCCGAAGACACCGCCCTCCCCGTAGGCGAGGACGGGCTTGAGGTAGCGCGACACCCGTACGTACGTCACCTCGCCGTCGGTGACGAGCCCGTCGCAGTGGTACTCGTTGAGAACGTCCAGGTACTGCTCGACCACGACCGGGAAGGCCTTCTCGGAGGTGGTGGCCGGGTGGGCCAGCCGGTCGAGGTACGCCTGCACGGCGGGCGTCGCGAGGTCGGCGGCGGAGCGCACGACCTCGGTCGCGTCCGCGCCGGCACCGATGACCGGCTTGACGATGGCCGGATAGCCGGTCTCCCCGAGTGCGGCGGCGAGCCCGGCCGCGTCGGCCGCGAGGGCATGCCGTGCGGTGGGCAGCCCGGCCTCCCGGAACCGCTGCTTCATGACCTGCTTGTCGGTGCAGTTGACCACCGTGTCGAACGAAGGCCCCGGCAGCCCGAGGTGGCTGCGCAGGTGGGCTGCCGCCTGGGAGGCGCGCTCCGAGAGCGCCAGCACGTGGGTGAACTCGCCGAGCTGCCGCGCCGCGGTGACCGCGGCGGTGACGGCTTCGGGGTCGTTGAGGTCGTCCACCAGGGCGAGCTCGGTGCCCTCCGGGTACTGGTCGACGAACCGCGGCTCGGTGACGAACAGGATGCGCAGGTCGCCCCGTTCGGCGAGCTGCCGGGCCTGCTTGGTATTGCCGGTGTTGGTGACGATGACGTGCTTCATGAGGTTCACGAGCTCCTGTCGGAACGGGGAAAAGGTGGTCGATCGCCCGGTACGGGCGTCGGAGCGGGGCCGGGGAACGCTTCGTGCGCCGTCGCCTCAGACGGCATCCGGTGCACGGCCGCCGTACCCGGCCAGCCCCAGGACCTCCGGCAGCGCGCCGATCCGGGGGCCGGCCCACGGGTGGTCCTCGCCGAGGTCGAGCAGCGCGGCGGTCATCCCGGCGCTCGACGCGCCGTCCAGTTCGTCGTCGTGGCCGTCTCCGACGTAGAGGCACGCACCGCTGTCCACGCCCAGCCGGCGGGCGGCGAGCAGGAAGATCTCCGGATCCGGCTTCATGAGCCCGGCTTCCGCCGAGAGCACGGACACGTCGATCAGCGGCCCCAGGTCCGAGGCGTCGAGCATGTCCCGGACGTCGGAGCTGCAGTTCGAGACCAGGCCGATCGGCACGCCCGAGGCCTTCAGCCTGGTCAGCGTCTCGACGGCGCCGTCGGCGGGACGGGCGAAGCCCCGGCCGTGGACGGTCCGGCGCACCAGCATGGCCTCGGCCTGCTGGGCTTCGTCCCACGGAGCGTCGAGGTCCTCGCGCAGGCCGTCGAGGTAGGCGCCCAGGGGGCCGGTCTCGCGCCGCACCCGGGTCTGCGCCCAGGGCCCGGCGAGTTCCTCCGGCCGCCGGCCCAGAGCCTGCGCCGTCTCGGTGAAGGCCTGCCGCTTCACGTCGTCGGGCAGCGGGACGAGCGTCTTCCACAGGTCGAAGACCACCGCGCGCACGGGACCCCGGCCGGGGGCCGCGGCGCTCATCGCCCGCCGTCCTCTGCCCGGGCCGCCACCGCGTCCGCCGGCCACACCCGTACGGCCGGAGCCGTCCAGTCCGAGTTGTCGACGATCACCTCCGCGTGCTCGGCCGGCGGGTGTTCGGCCAGGTACGCCCGCTGCGCCGGCAGGTACTTCGTGTGGTACTTGCCCATGACCTCCTCGCCCTGCGAGGGGACGTCCCGCGACCGGCCGCGGGCCAGTACGACGTCCTCGGCGACGTCGAGGTACACGAACAGGTCGATCAGGTCCCGGATTTCGTCGCGGAACAGGAACACCCCCTCGACCAGCACGATCGTCTCCGGCCCGACCTCGTACGTCCGGGTCAGCGTGTACGTGTCGGTGGGCAGGTCCAGCAGGGTCAGCTCCGCCGACAGCCGGCCGTCCTCCCTCACGGGCCGCAGCAGTTCCCCGGCGGCCCGGCCGAAGTCGATGCTGTGGTGGTAGTACGCCTCGGCCTCCGGCAGGTCGGAGCGGTAGCGGACGGCGCGCGGCCGGTGGAAGTCGTCGATCCGGACGAGCTGGTGGTCGGCTCCCCGGCGCTCGAACTCGGCGGCCAGCGCGGTGGCCAGCTGCGACTTGCCGGAGGTGTCCATGCCGGTCAGCCCGGCCACCAGCGGCCGGCCCGGCCGCTTGCGGCCCTGGAGCAGATCGGCCAGCTCCTCGACGAGCTGCTGCTGGTTGCGGACGCACGCGGCGGCGCCCGCCGTCGTCGTCTCGGTGGTCATACGGCGCTCTCCAGGGGAAGGGACGGGGACGGGGGAGTGGGCACGGAAGCGGCAACGGCCGCGGACGCGGTCGCGGCGAGCGGGCCGGCGTCCGCTCCGAGCCGGGCGAGGAGCCGGCCGGCGAGCCTGCCGTAGAGCCCGCTGCCGTAGACCGCGTGGTCGCGCAGGGCGTACGGCGTCGGCTCGACCCGCAGGACCGACAGCGCCGGAACGGGCCGCCCGGCGATCAGCGCCGTGCCGTCGTCCGTGTGCGCGAACCGCTCCGGCGAGCCGCTGGGGCGGGCGGGCCGGCCGTCGACCAGCACGTCGGGCGCGTGGCCGTGGTAGCCGAGCGCCTGGACCACCAGAGCGGCGTCGTCGAGCAGGTCCGCGGCCTCCGCGAGCCGGCCCGTGCGGATCAGCCGGGCACCCGGGACCCGGCCGTCCCACAGCGCGCAGTACAGGTCCCGCGACTCGTGCCGCAGACCCGAGTCGCGGAAGACGATGCCCGTCTCCGGGCAGACGTCGGTGGCCGGGTCGGCGGCCCGTTCGCGGCCCTCGACGTAGTCCCGCCGCGCCTCGGCGAGGCCGGGGTGGACCAGCCGCGCCGCACTGCGCTGGAGCACGTCGACGGCGGGGGGCCGGTAGCCGGGGTCGGTCGCGCGGATCTCGTCGAACAGCTCCAGCAGGACGCGGAGCACGGACATGGCACTGTGCGACGCGCCGGCGATGACGATCCGGCCGCCGTCCTCGCCGGGCCGTCCGAGCGCGGCCAGCTCCCGGCGCAGCGCGTCCCGCCCGCTGCGGCTGATGATCTGCGCGGACCGGCGCACCTTCGCCCTCCAGGGGGCGAGTTCGGCGTGCGGCCGCTCGGTGCGCCCCGTGGCGATGACCGCGTTCCGGCTCCGTACGGTCCGCCCGTCCGCGAGGCGGACCAGCACGGCCGAGCCCTCCTCGACGACGTCGATGCCGGTCACCTCAGTGCCCAGGGAGAGCCCGTCGGGCCCCAGGGCCGCGGCCACCGCCGTACCGACCCGGCCCAGCGCCGCGGCCAGGTGCGCCATGGGGACCGGCGCCTCGGCGTCGGCGACCCGGGCGACCAGCGGATCGTCCCTCAGCGCGGAGAAGGGACCGGTGGCGGAGAGCTCCTTGAGGAAGCGGGAGCCGATCGAGGTGCTGGTGATCGCGTAGTCCGCGAAGCCGCCGGGGCCGAAGGACGTGCCGCGCTCGAACACGGCGACCCGGTGGGAGAGGAGTTCGGGGGCGGAGGCGAGGAAGGTGGTGGCGCGGAACCCGCCGCCCACCAGGACGAGGCCGGGTTCCATCACGCGTGCTCCGTCAGCAGCGCGTCGAAGCGGTCGCAGATCAGCTCGGCCTCGGCCAGGGTCAGCGTGAGCGGCGGCCGGATCTTGAGCACGTTGCCGTTGCCGTAGCGCGAGGTGCGCAGGATCAGGCCGTGCTCCATCGCCTTGTCCGCGAGGTGGTTGGTCAGGGCGGTGTCGGGGGTGCCGTCCGTGTCGACGATCTCGATGCCGATCATCAGGCCCACGCCGCGGACGTCGGAGATCACCCGGTGGCGCTTCTTCATCTCCTCCAGCCGGCCCATGATCAGGTCACCGGTGGCGCGGACGTTCGCCAGGAACAGCGGGTCGTCGATCACGTCGAGCGTCGCCAGAGCGGCGGAGGCGGCCAGCAGGTTGGAGCCGTAGGTGAACGAGTGGTCGTTGGTGGGCAGGCCCGCCATCTCGTCGCTCGCGATGATCGCGGCCACCTGCGCGCCGGAACCGCCGAGGCCCTTGGCGACCGTCATCGCGTCCGGCTCGACGCCGAAGTGCTCGGCGGCGAACATGCGCCCGGTGCGGCCGATGCCGGTCTGGATCTCGTCGAAGATCAGCTTGATGCCGTGGGCGTCGCACAGCTCGCGCAGCTTGGTGAAGTAGCCGTCCGGCGGGACGATGTTGCCGCCGTTGCCGGAGATGGGCTCCACGAGGACGGCGGCGACGCTGCCGCTGCTCGCGAACTCCAGGAAGTCGTTGATGCGGTCCACGCACATCATGCGGCAGCTGCCGGCCTGCTGGCCGTAGAAGCAGCGGTGGCAGTACGGGTCCGGCACCTGCATGCCGCCCGGGTACAGCTGGGCGAACGGCGCCCGGCGGAAGGCGTTCCCGGACAGGCTGGCCATCATCATGGTCTGGCCGACGTGGCTGCGGAACAGCGTCACGACGTCGCGCTTGCCCGTGGCCCGCTGCGCCATCTTGATCGCGCCCTCGTTGGCGACCGATCCGCCGGACACTTTGAGGTGGGTCTTGGTGAGGCGCTTGGGGGCGAGGTCGGCCAGGCGCTTGGAGAGCCGGTTGATGGGCTCCGTCTGGAAGCTCGACGTGACGTGGATCAGCTCGTCGGCCTGGTCCTTGATCGCCTTGATGACGGCCGGGTGGCGGTAGCCGAGGCTGAGGTTGAACGTCGCGGAGGCGCAGTCGATGTATCCGCGGCCCTCGGAGTCGTAGAGGTAGACCCCTTCGCCGGTGACCATGCGCTGGTCGCTGACGGGGTAGTAGACGGCCTCGGGCGAGGTCTCGCCGGATACGACGGCGCTCAGGACGGGGTCCGGGATCGCGCCGGGCACGAGGTCACCGGGGGAAGCGAGGATGGACATGGGTGTGCCCTTCTTGGGAGGATTTCTGGCGGTGCGCGCTTGAGGTGCGCTGGCGATGAGGGCGTGCGGACTCCTGGAGTCCGGCACGTGTGGACGGGGTGCGCGTGGGCACCACGGACCGGCCCGGGGCGCCCGGAGGTGCGGGCGGCGGGCAAGCAGGGGGACGGGCGGGTGGGAGGCCGGGGTGCGGCCTCAGAAGACGCCCTGGATGTCGGTGGTGGCCGGCAGGACGCGTGCGCCGACCATCATGCGCCGCGCCCAGCCCGGCAGGGCGCTGTGGGAGTAGAAGCGCCGCAGCCAGCGGTCCTGCCCGTCGTAGCGGGGAGTGAAGGCGGAGCGGCCGTGGGCGGCGATGTGGTTGTCGACGAGGAGCAGGTCACCGGGTTCCAGGACGACTTCGGTGCACACGGCTTCGAGTGCTTCGGCCAGGGCCCGCAGGGCCTGTGCGGCTTCGGGGTCCGCCGCCCTGGTGTTGAACGAGTCGTAGCGGAAGAACTCGCCGCCCGGGGCGCCGAAGAGGACCCGGTGCCGGCCCGTGGCGGGCCGTTCGCCGGAGGCGCCCCGCGTGAACGAGGTCGGGAACAGGCTCTCGAAGCGCAGTTCCCGCAGGATGACGGCCTCGTCCTCCCTCAAGCGGGTCAGGGCCCGCCGGACGGAGGCCACGCGGGTGGCGGTGGTCCGCTCGTGCCCTTGGCGCAGGCTGAGCAGACCCAGGTGGTCGGGGCGCAGCGGATGGTGGACGTTCTCGGTGTGGAAGTCGAAGGCCACCGAGCCGCTGTTCTCCATCCGGTGCTCCTCGCCCCGCACCGGGTGGACGTCGTGGAAGAGGTCGCCCTTCTTCTCGTCGGCGTAGCCGATGAGGCTGCCGAGGATGTCGGCCGTCAGGGCGAGCGTTCCGTTGGTGGGGTGTCCGGCCAGTGCCCGTGACCCGTATTCCACGGGTGTGCTCGGGAGTTCCCCCGTGGACACCCCCTTCACCAGCAGGTAGCCGCTGTCCGACGCTCCCTCGCGGAACTCGGTCAGCGCGGTGCGCAGCGCGTGGGGGACGTCCGGGAGGAGTTCCGAGAGGTCGAAGGACGGGGAGTGTTCCAGGAGTGACACCACCTCGTGCGACAGGTTCCACAACCCCTCGCTCTCGGCCTGGGTGAGGTGGACGACCGACCCTGCCACGTGTCGTTCTGCTATGGCGAGTGCCACTCCTGCTCCTTGGATTGCGGGGGTTCCGGCGGGCGGGGGCGGGGTCCGCCGACGGAAGGGGGATGGGCTGTGCTGGTGGTGCTGGGCCGGCGCGGCACGTCGCGTGGTGCACGGTGGCGTGGAACGCCGCCGAACGCCGCCGAACGCCGTCGTGCCGCCGGAATGCGCGTGCTCGTCCGCCTCGGCCACCGGAGGCGGCGGTGGCAGGAGCGGCAAGCGCCGTCAGCCGGCCGCGCCGCCGGTGCCCGCGGGCAGCGGGACACGGTCGTCCCGGCCGGTGCGCCGCTGCCCGAGATGGGAGGCGAGCGCCTCCCAGAGCCTGGCGTGCGACTCCGCGAGCCGGGCGACGGTGTCCAGCCGGTGCGGCGGAACGTGCGCGGCGATGCCCTCGATCCCGTCCGCGAGCACACAGGAGACGTCGAGGGCGCGCAGCAGCGCGCGGCCGCTCTCGGTGAGCCGCAGGGAGGGGTCCTGGGTCAGAGACGCCAGTGCGGGGCGCAGCGCGGTGACTGCCGTCGCCGGCAGGGCCGTCCCACCGGTCCGGGGCGTCGGGACCAGGCCGGCCCGCCCGGGCCGGGCCCCGGTGCCCCGGCGGGGTACGGGATCCTCGCCGCGGCGCCTGCGTTCGCGTACGTCGGCCACGGTGGCCGGTGACAGTCCGGCCGCGCGGGCGACCTGTCGCAGGGAGGCGTGCGGATCGTCGTTGAGCAGCCCGTCGGCGAGTTGCCGGCGGGCGGCGGAGTCGAGGGGCCGGGCCCGGCCGTCGAGGCCGAGCCGTCGTTCGTGCGGTGGGGTGGCGGACCCGCTCTCCCGCCGGAGCGCTGCGACGCGCTTTCCCGGTAGTCCGGTGAGAGCGGCCAGCGCCCGGTCGGACCACTCGGGCTGCACGCGGAGCACGTGCCGGGCCGCGGCGGTACGTTCCGCCACGGGCGGAACCATGCCGTGCGCGACGTCGACCAGCACCGACAGCATGTCGCCGTCTTCCTCCGTGCCGTCGAAGAGGCGCGCCCGGATGTGGGTGCGGCCGCGGAGCGCGGCGGCGCGGGCCCGGCACACGCCGTCGATGACGAGCATCGTCGAGCGGTGCACGAGGACCGGCGCGAGGTCCTCCTGGGAAGCGGCGAGCGTCCGTGCGTACTGCTCGTCCTCCTCGGCATTGCGCGGCGCGTGCGCCGTGTGGAGGTCCCGCAGCGGGACGGGCTCCACGGTCGAGGTGGGGGACAGCCGGTCGAGGAACGCCGTGAGCCGGCGCGCCCCGGCGCCCCGGTGCGGGGCGCGACTGCCCGACCCGGGCTCCGTCACTTGGCGGCAGGCGGCTTGATCTCCTGCCAGCCGGAGTCGCGCGGGCAGCCGAAGCCGGGGGAAGAGCAGCTGGTGCCGGGCTGCAGGGTGAATATCGGGGTGCGGGGGTGCTCGGGGGTGACGGTGCCGGCGCTCGCGGTGCCGGCACCGAGCAGCACGGTGGTGGCCGCGATCAGCGACAGGGCCAGGCCCTTGGTCTTCTTCATGTTCATGCTCCGTTCCTCGTTCGTTCTCCTGGACGACCACGAGTCTGCCCCGGCGCGAGTGCCAGGAGAAGGGAGATCGGGAGGGTCAAAATGGCCATGTCCGCCCTAGGCCACGGGCGGTTGCGGAAGCGGAACGTCCTCCCAGACGGCCGTCCACCCCCCCAGCTCCGGCCGGGCGGCGACCGCGGCGTGCCACGCCCGCTCGCAAGCGGAAGCAGCGGCCTGCTGCGTAGTGGCGACGATGTACATGCCGAGTACGGGTCGTGCTCCCGGTGCGGCGCGCTGGACGACGTGTTCGACGCCCCGTATCCCCGCCGCAGCGGCGGCGGACGCGACGGCGGCCGCGGTGTCGACGGGGAAGGGGCCGCTGACGCCGGGGCGCGGGGTCAGGGATGCGCAGATCAGGAACATGGTTTAGACCATGCGGGATTCGGGGCCCCAGTGCCAGGGGTTGCAGTTGGCCACTTCTGGACGCGCCGCCCGGGCCGGGCCGCTCCGGGACGGCCCGGAGCAATAGAATGCGGCGCAGGCCGTCCGCATACCGGACCGGATCGTCGCAGGTCGGAGTAGGTCGGCACGGGATCCCGGCGCGGACCACCCGCTCGAACCACCCGCACCACTCGCACGACTCGAACCACCCGCACGACTCGCACCACAAGGGAACGTTCATGCTTGGTCCACTCGGCCTCAGCGCCGCAGCCGAAGCGGTCTACCGGGAGTTGCTGGCTCACCCGCTGTCCGGAGTGGCCGAGCTCTCCGGACAGCTGGAGCTGTCCGAGGACGCCGTGCGCGACGCCCTCGACCAGCTCTTCGAGCTGGCCCTGATCCGCACGTCCTCGGCGGACGAGTCCCCGATGCGCGCCATCAGCCCCGACCTCGGGCTCATGAAACTCCTCGCGCGCCGCCAGGCGGAGCTGGCCGAGCAGCAGCAGCACGTGGAGCAGAGCCGAGCGGCGACAGCCGAGCTCATCGCCCAGTACGCCCAGCGCGACACCATGTCGATGGGCGCCGGCATCCGCTACCTCCGCGGCATCGACGCGATCCGCGACCACCTGGAAGCCCTCAACGACGACGTCAAGGAGGAGTTCCTCACCTTCGCCCCCGGCGGCCCCCAGACGCCCGCCAACATGGAGGCCTCGCGCCCGCTCAACCGCCGCCTCCTCTCCCGCGGCATCACGATGCGCACCGTCTACCTGGACAGCATCCGCCGCGACGCCCCCACCGCCGGCCACGCGGCCTGGCTCACCGAGCAGGGAGCACACATCCGCACGGTGCCGACCCTGCCCAACCGCATGATCATCATCGACCGGCGCTCGGCCCTGATCGCCTCCGACTCCGACAGCACCGCCGACGGCGCACTGGCCATCACGGACCCCGGCGTGATCTCCCTGATGTGCCGCCTGTTCGACCTCGTGTGGGACTCCGCCGAACCCTTCGGCGCCGCGCCCCAGCGCTCCTCCGGCGAACTGACCCGCCAGCAGACCGAGGTCGTGCGCCTGATGGCGGAGGGCCGCACCGACGAGTCGATCGCCAACAGCATGGGCATCTCCACCCGCACCGCCCGCCGTCTGACCACCGGCCTGCTCACCCATCTCGGCGCCCGCAGCCGCTTCCAGGCCGGCGTCCGTGCCGTACAGCTGGGATACCTGCCGTCCCACCTCTGACGGGCGGTGCGGACGACGGCTCTCCGCCCACCGGACCGCACCCCCGGGGCGTAGCCTCCCGGCCCAGCCGTCCGACGCGAACACCTCGCCGACACCACCACCCGCCGAGGCCGGAGCATCCGCTTCGCGAACAGGACATCGCGGAGGGCGCTTTCGCGGTCCGCGAGGCGGCGGTGCTGCCGACTGGCTTCGACCGGGCCTCTCCTCCGCCGGGATGACGGTGGTCGATCCGCTCCACGGCTGAATCCATCGAGGACGTGGCCGGGACGGCGGGCGTGGCGTCGGGATTCGTGCGGGTCGTCAGGCGATGATCGCGCAGTGCGACTTGATCACGTGTCCTATGCGGTGGCCCGCGACAGCTTCGTCTCGACCGTCCAGTGGATCGGATCGGCCCTGGGCGCCGGATTCGTGGACGGGGGCGTGCACCCGCGATTCGGCACCCGCAACTTCATCCTCCCGCTGAGCGGCGGTACCTACGTCGAGGTCGTCACCACGCTCGACCACCCCGCCGCCGACCGCGCACCCTTCGGCCAGGCGGTCGCGCGCCGCGCCGCCGAGGGCGGCGGCTGGCTCGGCTGGGTGGTCTCCGTCGACGACATCGCCCCGGTCGAGGCCCGCCTCGGCCGCACCTCGGCCGAGGGCCACCGTGTCCGCCCCGACGGGTTCGACCTGAGGTGGAAGCAGATCGGCCTGCTGGAACTGATGGAGGACCCGCAACTGCCGTACTTCCTCCAGTGGCTGGTCCCCGACGCGGAGCGCCCGAGCGCCGACCCCCGCACCTCCACCACCATCCACGGGGTCTCCATCGCCGGCGACGCCGCCTCCATCGCCGAATTCCTCGGCGAACCGGCCGACCACCCCCTCGACCAGATCGACGTCGCCTGGGTCGAGGACGAGGAACCGGGCCTGGTCTCGGTCGAGTTCGCCACCGCCCATGGCCGGGTCACGATCTGAAACGGGGATCCGCCCTCCTCACCCTCGCGCGGCGGCTTCCCAGGCAGCGGTGACACAGGCCCTCTTCCCAGTGCCACCACTCCACTCCTTCGCCTCGCCATGCTCCGACGGCTCGCGGACTTTCCGCAGCTCCGCCCGCGGCGGGACGTCCGAGGCCACCATCCGGAACTGCCGGATCTCTTCGCCCGTCGTCCCGGGGCGGTGGAAGACCTCCGGCACGCTCTGCCGGGCGGCGGCAGAGCCGTCGTCCTTCCGGATGGACGATCCCCGCCCCTCTCACGCCTCGGCAGGATCGGCCTCACCGTCGGTACGGCGGCCGTGTCGGCCACCGGTCTGGCCACCAACGCGCAGGCCGCCCCGGGAACGATCCGGTATTTCGACGTCAATCAAAACGAGTTCCGGGTCTCCAACCCGCCGGACAACGTCTGTCTCGCTCTCCAGGTCCGGGCGGATCTGATCGAAAACGAGACGAACAAGAGGATGACCATCTACCTCGGCACCGCCTGCGCGACCCGCGTCACCACGATCGGCCCTGGGGAAGACGAGCGCGACGGATCAGATCTTGCCGCAGTAGTAGTTGGTCTTCGAGTTGAAGGACCAGTACATGGCGTTGCGGGTCTGCGGGCCGTAGGTGCCGTCGACGCCGATGTGCATCCGGTCCTGGAAGACGCGGACGGCGGCGGCCGTCTCGTCGCCGTAGATGCCGTCCAGGTCCAGGCTGTTGGCGCCGTTGCAGATGTAGAGCGTGTACTGGAGGCGGTAGACGGCGTTGCTGGTCATGCCCTTGCGCAGGACGCAGTTGGTGGAGCCGCTCGACGTGGACGGGACGTCGGTGTAGAAGTCGCCCTGCCAGATCCGGGTCTCACTGGTGCAGGAAGGCGTGGCCGCGCTCGCGGTCGGAGCGAAACCGACGAGGGTGGCCGCGATCGATGCCGCCGTCATGCCGAGTGCGGCGATGCGTCGCTTCATGAGGTGCTCCCGTATCGGGGTGGAGAAAGGATCCGGGACACCCCCCGCGGCATCCCGAACGAATCCGGCCACCGGCCGGACGGCGATCATCATACGATCTGAATCCGAACTGGCAAGCGAATCAAGGTGGTTGGCGTGGCACGACCTGTTCGCGCGGGCTACGACCGGCAGTGAAGCCGCGCCGACTTCCCGGCGCCGAACGCCGCGGTGATCCAGGCGATCACCGCCCTGCGCCTCCGTCCCCTCCCTCGCTCCGTACAACGCCCGGGCCGGCGTGCCGGTCGCGTCCGGCCCAGGTGACCGCGATGCGCACCAGGGTCTTGTCGACGACGTCTCCGGCGGGCAGCACGTGGCCGGGCGTGTCCGCGGGCAGCAGGGTCAGCACGGGGCGGGCGCCGCCGCGCAGTTCCCGGTCCCAGGTACGGACGGCGTCGGCCAGGGTGTCGGCGGCGGTCTTGCCGTCGGGCCCGAACCCCAGGACGCGGAACTCCCACGTGGGCGCACCGCCCTGCCCTTCTTCTTCGAGGCGTTCGATGACCACGCAGGCCAGGGAACTGCCGGACACCATCGCCATCGGGTCGATGCTCTTCGGCAGCCGGATGGGGCCCGGCCGTCCACGGTCCCCCGTCAGGCGGCAGAACCCGGGGACAGTGGTGGCCAGCCACAGCTGGAGGTGTTCGAAGGACTCGTTCTCGGCCACGGTCACCCCGGTCCGCACCTCGGTTCCCGCCGTCGTCAGGGCGCGGTCGAGGCCGTCGAGGGGAGCCGGGGCGGTGTCCTCCCAGCGGATGGCGTAGCCGCTCTCGCCGATCGGGTCCGGTGCCTCGTCCCACCGGCCGGCGCCCTGCATCGGAACGAACCCGCAGGCGCCGACCCAGGTCGAAGCCAGCCGGTCGGCCTCCTTCCGCAATCCGAGGGCCCGGGTGAAACCGCCGATCCGCAACGGCACCACCAGGTGCCGGCCTTCGGCCAACTGCGTGCGCCAGGCGGCCGGGACGTCGTTCGCACCGGCGGTGACGAGGATGGCGTCGAAGCCTGCGGCCGGTACGAGCGGGCCGGGCGCTCCGTGGGTCCCGTCGCCGAGGACGGCCCGGACACGGTCCGCGTACCCCGTCTCGGCCAGGAACCGGAGCGTGCGGCCGTGCACGTAGGGGTCGATCTCCACGCAGACCACCGACCCGGTCGGGCCGACGAGCTCGGCGGCCAGGCACGCGTTGTAGCCGCCGCCCCCGATCTCCAGCACTCGGTCGCCCGGCCGCAGACCGGCTTCGCGGAGCATGACGGCCTGCATCTCGGGTTGGGACACCGAGCTCATCGACCGGCCGGTCGCCTCGTCGAAGACGGTCGCCACGGCCTCGTTCGCGTACGCCCTGAGGAGTGGCTGCTCGGGCAGGAAGGCGTGCCGGGGCACCATGGCGAACGCCCGCCGGAGCTCGGGGGTGTCGGTCCACCCCGCCGCCGTGAGGTCTCGGACCAGCTGCTCGCGGAGCCGGACCGCCGCGGCCGGCTCGCCGAAGGCCGGTGCAACCGGTCCGGCAGGCCGGGGAGTGTGGTGTGCGGCGGGCACGTCGGGCAGCAGGCCCGGCCAGGCGAGGTTCACGGCCTGGGCGCTGGCCGTGAACAGCGGCTGCGGCAGGTTCCGCAGGTCGGACAGGTTGTGCCACTCCCAGCGGGAAGGATTCGCCTCCCGCACCGTCGGCTCGCCGGTGAAGGCGGTGATCCGGGCGACCTCGGTGACACGGGTGAACCCGCCGCTCGTGGCGTCACACAGCGTGCCGAGCAGCAGCACCGCTTCCGGTTGCGCGACCAGCCCGGATTCTCCCCGCAGTTCCCGGACGGCCGTGACCTCGAAGGGTTCGCCCGGCTCGACCTTCCCGGCGGGCAGCTCCCACAGGGTGCGCGCGCTGTTCCAGCCGAGGAGGACCTGGCCGCGGGCGTTGGTGACGACGACGGCGACGCCCGCCATGGCGGCCGGTGGCGTCGGTGTCCCCTTCTCCGCGTAGGCGAGGGACGCGGTCCTCGGGCCGCGCAGCAGCAGGACCGTGGACTCTCCGGCCTCGATGCGCTCGGCGTGGTCCCAGGCGTCGCACAGCTGCCCGATCTCGATGTCGTCCAGGCAGATCCCGCGGAGCCCGGGCGGGTGCCGGTCGGCGTGCGGGGTGATCACGCACATGGTGCCGTTCTCGTCGAGGAGGGCGGCGAGTTCGGCGACCGTGCGGGTGCGGTCGGGCAGGTGGGCCAGGACCCGACGCATGGTGATGAGCCGGTACCCGCCGCTCTCGGCGGTGAGGCGGGCGAGGTCGCCGCCGGTGACGTCGAGGCGCCGGTAGGTGATCCCGTCCGGGCCGGCGGCTTCGGCCCGGTCGAGGGCGGACTGGGCCCAGTCCACCGCGTCGACCTGGAACCCGGCAGCGGCGAGGGCACGGGCGAGTTCCCCGGTCCCGCAGGCCACGTCCAAGGCGCGTGCCTCCCGGGCGTCCTCGGGCAGGGCCAGGCGCTCGGTGAGGACGGTCTTCTCGGTGTCGCCCAGCGGGCGGAAGTCGCGGCCGGCGTCGTAGTGGGCGTGCCAGTCCTGTGCGGTGTGGGTGGTGCTCATGAGGTGTGTGCTCCCTCTGGGGTGGGTGGGTGGGTGGGTCAGGAAGGGGCGGTGGGGTGTTGGGAGGCGGGTCCGTAGCGGGCGGCGGGCCGGCTGGCGCCCCGCAACGGCTCAGCGGGCCTGCCGGGTTCGGCCGCGCCGAGCTCGGCCGCGTACTCCTCGAAAGGGTCACGAGGCGGGATTGCGGCACGGGGGGGGGTTCTTCCTCGAACGGGCTGGTGGGCCTGCTGGGCCGGGTTCAGGGGTGGTGGACGGCGTGGAGACGGCGCAGGGTGCGGTGGCCCCGTTCGGTGACCTCGGGGTCGTCGTGGCGGCTGCCGTAGGCGATGCCGGAGACGGCGTCGAAGGCCGCCTCGCAGTCCAGCCGTAGCTCCTCGGCGGGGGTGAGGGGCCGGCCGTAGCCGTCGAGGAACGCGTCACGCAGGTCCGGGCGGCCGGTCCAGGCGTCGCTGAGGCGCACCAGGTCCCGGGTCGCGGTGTTGTAGTCGGAGCGCTCGAAGTCGAAGAGGAGCGGTTCGCCGTCGTCTCCGATCAGGACGTTGCGGTACTGGAGGTCCCCGTGCGTGGGCACGAGCGGGGGCAGCGGCAGGTCCGCGTAGGTGCGGGCGAGGGCGAGGACCAGGTCCTCGTCGCCGTCGGCCAGGTACGGGCGGGCGCCCTCCACGTGGCGCTTGACCTTGTCGGCGGCCTCGGTGGCCTCGGCGGCCGTGGCGGATTCGGCGGCCCGCTCGGGTGCGCCGCGGTGCAGGGCGCGGGTGAGACGACCCAGGCCGCGCTGGATGTGCGCCTCGTCGGCCGGGTCCAGGACCATGCCGTGCAGCGGGCGCCCGGGCAGGGCGGTGACGACGACGGCCCGGGCCTCGGTGTCGGCCGCGACGAGCCGGGGAGCCCGCGGCCCCAGGGCCGGTACCCATGACCGGTACGCGAAGACTTCCCGGCCGTGGAACCTCTGCCCGCGGTGGCGCTTCAGGTACCAGGTGCCGCCCCCGGACCCGGTGAGCTTCCAGACCCGGCTGCCGGTGCGGACCCAGGACACCTCTGACGCTCGCGCGATCCGGCCGACGGCCCGCTCGGCGAACACCCGCAGCGGGTGCGGTAGCTCCACCTCGCCGACGGGCCGTCCGGCCAGGAGGCGGGTCCGGACGGCGGCGTCCGGGCCGTACTCGACGGCGTCGTCCGGCTGCTGGAAGTGCACGGCCGCGGGCAGGCCCGCGCGGTAGGCGTCCAGACCGGCCCGGCAGTACGCCACCATCGGGTCGGGCAGGGCGTCCAGCGGATACCAGCCCATGCCGTCGCAGCGGTCCGGCTCCATGATCCGGGGCCGCCCCGACCAGCGGCGTACCTCGAAGAAGACGCCGATCCGGGAGCGGGATCCCGTCGGTGGCCGGTGGTGGACGGTGACCGCCGCCGTCACGTCCTCCGAGTCGATGGGTACGCCCGTCTCCTCGCGGGCCTCCCGGATGACGGCCTCGACCATGTCCTCATCGGGTTCGAGGTGCCCCGACGGAAGGTGCCAGAGCCCCGTCGCGTACACCGGTCCGGCCCGGCGGGACAGCAGTACCTCCGGGCCGCTGTCACCCTCGCGGCGCAGGATCAGGTGGACGTCCACCGGCACCGTGTGCCGCGCCCCGCCGCTCACAGCGTGGCTGCCTTCGCCCCGGCCGGTTCCCGGGCCGGGAGTTGAACGGGCGGGTCGGGCAGCCGGGGGCGGTAGCGTGCGCAGGGGTGGTGCACCGAGTCGAACAGGGACACGGGTCTCCGATCTCGTGGTACGTGCAGGGGCGTTCAGCCGCGGGTGCGGGTGCGGGTGCGGGTACGGGTACGGGTGTCGGGGACCTGGGGCAGCCAGCGCACGGCACTCTCACGGAAGCTCTGGTTGACGGGGACCAGGTCCGGTGGGTTGCCGAGAGCGGAGAGGGTGACCGCGATGGTGGTGGCGCCGTCGTCGAAGGCGCAGATCTGGCTGCCGCAGTCCGGGCAGAAGCCGCGCCT
Source organism: Streptomyces sp. NPDC096136 (assembly GCF_044763325.1). Taxonomy (NCBI): domain Bacteria; kingdom Bacillati; phylum Actinomycetota; class Actinomycetes; order Kitasatosporales; family Streptomycetaceae; genus Streptomyces; species Streptomyces sp. NPDC096136. Next base: position 284,321 of record NZ_JBIWFZ010000006.1, read on the forward strand.
GGAGTCGGGCCACGTGTAGTGCCACGACGGCTCGGCGCCGGACCAGACCAGTCGGTCGAGCGGGAAGGACACCCACGACATCATCGGTCCCCCCGACAGGCGCTGGCAGTCCCGGCAACTGCAGGTGTGGGGGTAGTCGGGCTCTCCGGTGACCGTGAACCGGACCTTCCTGCACTGGCAACTGCCGGAGCGGGGAGTGGTGACAGGGGCGGGCGAGGTCATCGGCTCGTCTCCCGGTGGTTCGCGAGATCGCGGACGTGCGACCGGGTGTGCGGCAAGAGGGGCCTCACAGGTCGGCGGGACAGCGGGACGGAGGAGTCGTCGGCGCTCGCAGGCGAGTCAGGGACGCCAGGAGCGCCGCCCGGCCCGGCTTCGCCTCCAGCTCCAGCTCCTGCACGGCGAGTGCGGGCAGGGCCACCAGATGCACCGATGTCCCCACGAGCCCCGGCGGCCTCCCCGCTCAGGTGCGGCCTGAACCCCGGCCCGCGCCCCGCGGCCTGCGCGCCGGCGTTCATGCGTGGTCCCGCGTGGGGGTGTTGTCGTGGTCGCCGGCGGGCTGGGTGGGGATCGTGGTCTCGAAGGCAGAGGCCTGGACGAGGTACGCCTCGCGGAAGTGCCCCGTGCCCGTCGCCTCGTCCATCAACTCGGCGAACGTGCCCGACTCCGCGACCCTCCCCTCCTTGAGGACGTGGATGAGGTCCGCGTGACGCACCGAGTGCAGACGGTGGGTGATCAGCACGATCGTCTGCCCGGTGGTCGCCGCCAGGGCGCGGATCTGGTCGAAGACCCGTTGCTCGGCGACCGCGTCCAGGGCGCTGGTGGGCTCGTCGACGATGAGGATCTCGGCCTGCCGGTACTTGGCGCGGGCGATGCCGATGCGCTGCCACTGGCCGCCGGAGATCTGGTGGCCGCCGCGGTAGCCCCGGGCCAGGAGGGTGCCGAGGCCGCGGGGCAGGTCGTCGAGGACCCGGTCGGCTCCGGAGAACGCGGCTGCCTCCCGGACCGCGCGGTCGTCGATGGCCGTTCCGGGCCGGCCGATGCCGACGTTCACGCGGAAGGTGAAGGGCCACTGGTAGAAGTCCTGGGACATCAGCGCGACGCGGCCGAAGACCTGGTCGCGGTCGGCGGTACGCGCGTCGACCCCGTCCCATCGGATCGTGCCGCAGCCCTCGTCCGGCAGGTACAGGCCGGCCAGCAGCTTGACCAGGGTGGACTTCCCGGAGCCGTTCTCGCCCACCAGCGCGATGATCTTCCCCGCCGGGAACGAGAGGCTGACGTCGCGCAGCGTGGGTTCCGGCACGGCACCGCCGTTCCCGCTGCCGGGGTAGGTGAAGGTGACCTTCTCGAACCGGACCTCCCGCAGCCGCTCGGGCAGCGGGTCCCCGCCCACGGGGATGGCCCGGGCCTGCGCTTCCCGGCACAGGCGCTCGAAGTCGGCGACGAACAGGGACTCCTGGTGCAGTTCGGTGACCTGGAGCACCAGCGCGTCCAGGCTCGCGGCGCCGGTGCGGATGGCCAGGACGGCCGTACCTGCGACCGCCAGTTCCATGGCCCCGCCCCACAGCAGGGCGCCCAGCGCGCCGTAGGCGAGGAGGGTGGCGATGCCGCCGGCGCCATCGGCGGCGAGCCCGATCCGCGCGGCCCGGCGGGCCAGCCGGGTCTGTTCCCGCTCGCTGGTCTCGGCCATGGTCCGGAAGTGCCCCAGCAGGAAGGGCCCGATCCCGTGGACGCGCACCTCCGCAGCCGCTTCCTTCTGGGTCAGCAACTGACCCAGCAGGTGCCCGGCACGGGCGTGCTGCACGAAGGCGTGGAAGGAGATGTACCGCTGGCGGGAGATCATCAGCGAACTCCACGCGCTCGGCAGGGTCATCAGGGCCAGCAGCGGCAGCAGTACCGGGTGCAGGACGGTCAGCACCCCGGCCGCGGCGATCAACGAGACCGCGGCGTTGAGGGTGTTGGTGCAGTAGCGGATCATGCGCCGGGCCGAGTCCGCCCCGTACCGGGCCGCGTCCAGGAGCCGGTGGAACTCGTCGTCCTCGATCGCCGACAGCTCCGTGCGGTGCACCAGCCCCAGGTACTGCTCGGTGGCCACCCGCTGCACCTTCGGCTCCAACGCCCCCGTCGCCGCCGTCGAGGCCGAGCGCAGCAGCGACCCGAGGAACGCCGTGACCGCCACGGCCGTGAGCGCGGGCACCGCCCGGGACAGACGCTCGTTCGTACTGCCGGCCGCGAGCACGTGCCCGAGCACGCTGTTGACGGCGACCAGGCCGATCGCCTGCGCCACGCCCCGGCCGGCCTCGGAGGCCAGGACCAGGCGCAGCGCCCGGGCGTCCGCGAGGTGGGCCAGCCGCAGGCCGGTCCCCGCGAGCCGGGGCAGTTGGCGCGCCATCGTCCACAGCCCGAGCTTGAGCCAGGCCCCCTCGTGCTGGTCCCAGCCGACGTCGTAGGCCAGTTCGCCGCCGAAGAGGAGCCGCTCGGACTCCGACACCCCGCCGGCGCCGGCTCCGCTCCCCGAGTCCCTGCTCACGCGGCCCTCCTGGTGTCCGGTCGTACATCGCGGCCGTGCCCGGCCGAGGCGTCACCGCGGCGTCGGCAGGACGGTCGTGGACCCGGGTCAGGCCGGGATTGTTCGAATAGGTCGGCGGTGTCGGGCCGCTGCGGCAGAAGATGCACGAAGTCCTCCGGATGGGCGCACGGCTGGTACTGGTGCTCTAAGAACGGCTCCCGATCGGGTGCGTCACGGCCGAATCGGGAGCGAATGGTGAACGGATGTTCTGGTCTGGTCGGGTGGGCTTGGCGGGCCTGGAGTGGTGGCGTTGAAACTCGCTCGAACAGGTTCTGTTCACTCCGTCGGGGGATTGCGGGGGTATTCGCAGGTCGTGGCGACCCGACCGGGAATCACGGTTGTTCGGAACACCCGGTCGGGGAAGTACACGCGGAGGCCCGCTCGGCGGGCCTCCATCACCGGATGGCGTGATGGGTGATCGATCCGAACGCTCCGGCGGATCTTCCGAACTCGGCCGTGTGCAGGCCACGTTGGGCTCGGGATGCGGCTCTGGGGGCGCTACGCTGCGCGGGGCGGCGCTGCCGGGGAGTCGGGGCCGTGGGAGCGTGGCCCCCATGCAGTGGTGGGCGTCCGCACGGCAGCGCCGCGGCGGGACCAGGCGGCGGAGGACGGGTTCAGGTGAGCAGGGAAGCCAGGCGTACGGTTGACGTGGTCGTGCTCACGATGAACGACCGGGATGCCGAGTTCCGTACGGCGATGGCGTCGGTCCTGGCCCAGCAGGGGGTGGATCTGCGGGTCGTCATCGTCGGGAACGGGGTGGAACCCGACCATGTCCCGGACGGCGTGCGCACGGTGGCGCTGGCGGAGAACACGGGCATCCCGCAAGGCCGCAACGTCGGCGCCGAGGCCCTGGCCGACGGCGGCGGGGCCGAGTTCGTGCTGTTCTTCGACAACGACGCGATCCTGCCGGACCCGCGGACCCTCACCCGGCTGATCGCCGAGTTCGACCGGCACCCGCAGGCAGCCTACGTGCAGCCCCGCATCGCCGATCCGGTCACCGGCCTGACTCTGGGACGCTGGGTACCCCGGCTCCGCTCGGGGGATGCCCGCCGGTCGGGAGTCGTCACCGTCATGGCGGAGGGGATCGTCCTGGTCCGCCGGGCGGACTTCGAGGCCGTGGGCGGCTGGCCCGGGCACTTCTTCCTCTTCCACGAGGGCGTGGACCTGTCCTGGCGGCTGTGGGACCTGGGCCGGATCGGCTGGTACGCCGGAGACATCGAGGTGCATCACCCGGCGACGGATCCCGCCCGGCACGGGCCGTTCTACCGGATGGTGGCCCGCAACCGGGTCTGGGTCGCGCGCCGTCGTCTGCCCGCCCCCCTCGTTCCCGTCTACCTGACCGTCTGGGTCCTGATCTGCCTCTGGCGGTTCCGGGCCTCCGGCAACCTGGGCGTACTCGCGCAGGGGTTCGCCGAGGGGCTGCGGGGAGGAGCGGGGGAGCGGCGGGCGATGTCGTGGCGCACGGTGTGGCGGCTGACGCGCGCCGGCCGGCCCCCCATCGTCTGATCCGGCCGGGTCCCCCGAGCGGCGTCAGCCGGCACTGATCCGTTCGCGAAGGATCAGGTTCTGGCGGGTGGCCGTGGTGGCGACGAGCTCCTTGAGCGGGCCTGCGGTCCGCCGGGAGCTGATCTGGACGATGAGGTCCAGGGCCCGGTGCGCTGTTCCGGACGCCCGCACGTGATCCCCCCGGCGCCACTGCGCGTCGGCCTGCCGGGCCCGGGGCCTCGCCCCCTGCGGCGCCGAGGACCGCGCCGGCGACGGCTTCCGCGGGCCGGCCGCCGTTGCAGGCGGTGGCCCAGAAGGTGAGCATGTGCGTTCCCAGGGCTTGGTCGTCGGCGCCGTGCGCGGAGTGCAGGGCGCACTTGAAGACACGGTCCTCTTCGATGTCGTGGACATCGAAGAGGACCCAGGCGCGCACCGCTCCAGATCTGCAACCTGGCGCCCGAGGCCGCCCCGGGCCGCTCCTACCCCCGCACGCGGGCGATCGCCGTCATGCCCTGCGTGCGATACCTCTGACGACGACAGTTGATTACGCGAGACCACCAGGACCACGCCTGTGACAGTGGCATATTGACGTCCAGTCGGAGGGCCTGAAGACTGGCACGCCTTGGTGCGGCACCGTCCCCGGTGCCGCTGCCCGAAGTGTTCGGCTCGTACATGTCACTTCTTCACAGCCCCGCCACCGGAGCATCCGGCTCCGCAGGCGGCCGGTCCAAGGAAGCAGCCATGAGCAACGACACCCACCCCTTGATCCGACGCGCCGCCCTCGGCGCCTGTGCGGCGTCCCTGGCCGCCCTGATGCTCCCGAGCGCCACCGCGCACGCAGCCACCACCGCACGTCCGGCCGTCACCCTGGCCAAGCCGGGCAGCGGCGCCACCGTCCTGACCCTCACCGTCCCCGCCACCCGAGCCGGGGCTGCGCCGCAGACGATCGACTGCACCGTGACCCCCTCGACTCCCTTCCGCTATTACGGGGGCCCGTACGGCGGAGGGGAGGAGGGCCTGGCGAGCGTCAGCTGCACGGCCTCCGTGTACAAGATCCAGCTCGGTGTGGCGCTCTTCTACAACGGCTCCCAGGTCACCTACAACTCCACCACCGTGTACAACGCGCTGAGTTCGGGCGCCGACACGGAGTACCCGCTGAAGCAGGGCACGTACCAGACCCGCGCGCAGGCGACCATCACGACGGTCTACGGCGGCACCTCGGTGACCAGCCCCGTCTACGGAAGCGCCACCGTCACCCTGCCGTGAGTCCGGCTCCGACCTCCCGCACGGCGCCGCGCCGCTGACCGAGCGGTGGCCCGCGACCGCGCTGGCCGCGACCAGGGCCCATGACAGCAGCAGCCGGTGCGGGCCCCACCGGCTGCTGCTGTCCGGCCCACTGGTCACCGACCTGACGGAGCGCCAGGCTCGCACCGGCACCGACGGCCCCTTCATGGCGGCTCTGCCCGGCCACGGCCTTCCCCAGTTTGGCCATGGCCGGGCAGTGCTTGAGCTGGTGCGTCCCGCCGGTAGTGCCGTTCGACCGCCGTGTGGTCCTTCACCGCGGTCAGGGAATTCCCCCGGTGCGAGGCGACGGTGGCCGCCACCGGGCCCGAAGCGGCGGCCGCTGGGCGCGACGGCTGGTCCTGGAGGGCGGGGTCCCGGCCGACGGCGCTGGCCCGGCTCGAGCGGCTTGCCGGGGACCGGGCACTGGACGAGGCGACCCGGGCCCGCGTGCTCCAGGTGCTGGCGGACGCCGTGGCCGGGGAGGACGCCGCGCGTGCCCGCGAGGCGGCCGACGCTCAACTGGCGCTCGCCGGCTCCTCGGGGGAGCCCCGGCTGCTGTCCTCCGCCCTGACGGCCTCGGCCGGACTGCTGCCCCACGAATGGCAGGCCGGGGCGCGGGACCCCCTCGTCGCCCGGCCGCGCCTCCTCGCCGCCGAGCACGACCTGCCCGCCTACCGGTGGGCGTGCGAGCACCTGGACGCCGTGACGGCCGCCACCCGCAACGATCCGGCGGGCGTCCGCCGCCATACGGGCTGGGGGACCTGTACCGCCTGCTCGGCGAGGAGGAGGCGGCGGCCGACGCCTACGCACGCGCCGAACGCGTCGCGCTGGCCTGGACACTCTTCCCTGCACGTGGCATCCGGCCGCCGCGCCGCCGCGGAAGCGGCCGCGACACGGGGGCGACGCCGCGTCTTCGTGCCCCGTTTCGCAGTGTTGAGGATCCGTCAAGCCGTACGACGCCCCGTCCGACCTGACGTGCCAGTTCACGGACGCGTGGGAGGGCCGGCACGGCCGCCCGCCGGGCGGCGGCCCGCTCCTGGGCGGCCGGGACCGAGATCCCCGAGGTCGGCGGTGCGGTGCTGAAGGGGGCGAGCGCGGTGCCCCGCCGGATCCGGGGGGGGAGTGTCAGGGAGGTCCGGGAAGGCCGGGTGAGGCAGCCGGAGCCAATGCGTCTCGCGCCAGCCCGCGCAGCCAGGCGTGCGCGCTGTCGGTGTCGTAGCGCTGATGCCATGACAGGTACACCGGCGCGGAGGGCAGTTCGAGGGGCAGGGGCAGGACGGCCAGTCCGAGGTCGGTGACCGCGGATCGCGCGGTGGCTTCGGGGACGCTGATCACCAGATCGCTGTCGCGCGCGAACGCGAACGCGGCCGCTTCCGTGGGCGCCGTCGCCACCACGCGCCGGCTCAGGCCCAGCTGGGCCAGGGCTTCGTCGAGGGCGTTGCCCAGGTTTCCGCGCCGCGAGACGGTGACGTGCTCGGCAGCGGCGTAGTGCTGCGCCGTGAGGGTCCCGGCCCGGGTGAGGGGGTGGCCCCTCCTGACGACGATGACCAGACGGGTCTCGCCCACGTTCTCGGTACGGATGTCCGGCGCGCCGGGACGGTTGGCGTTCGCCTCCAAGTCGACCTCACCGCGCCGCAGCTCGTGTGTGTCCCCGCTCGATTCCCCGATGAAGCGCAGCCGCACGCCGGGTGCCTGTGCGCGCACCGACGTGAGGAGCGCGGGTCCGCTCAGGGCGACCAGGGAATCGTGCCAGCGCAGCGTGAACGTGCGCTCCAGCGTTGCCAGGTCGAGTTCACGGCTCGGCGCGAGGACCTCCTGGACCTGGTGGAGCAGCTCGTGCACCTGTGCTCGGACGGCGATCGCGTACGGCGTCGGGGTCATCGTGCGGCCGGTGCGCACCAGGATCTGGTCCCCGGTCGTGCGCCGGATACGGCCCAGGCTCCGGCTCATCGCGGGGGCGGTGACGTGAAGGCGTGCGGCGGCCCCGGCCACGCTCCCCTCCTCCAGCAGCGCGTCGAGTGCGGTGAGCAGGTTCAAATCCAATTGCATGCCAGTAATCCTAGGCGTGCCTGACATGCAGTTGAAGTTAACTTCCGGGCTTCATACCGTTGAGGCACAAGCGCACGGCGGGAACGCCCGGCCCGCCCCGATACGGCGTCACCCGTCCCACCCCCCCCTCACCGTCAGGAGCACCGACATGCCCGAAACGCCGCAGACCGCCGCCACCGCCGCCGCCACCGGCAGTGCCCCTGACGCCGACCTGCTGGCCCGGACCGTGAGTGCCGTGCGCACGGCCGGCTCGGCGCTGCGCGAGCGCTTCGGCGAGGCGGTCCGCCACGACACCCGCGAGGAGCTGATGCGCGCCCTGGCCGCCAACGACGACACGGCCCTCGACATCCTGCGCCCCCGCCTCACCGGGCTGCGCCCGACCGCCGGCTGGGTGGAGGACGAACTCGACGGCGGTGCGCTGCCGCCCGGCGAATGGTGGGTCGTGGACCCGGCCGAGGGCAACGTCAACCACCTGCACGCCCTGCCGGAATGGGCGGTCACCGCCACCCTCGTACGCGAGAACCAGCCCGTACTCACCGCAGTCCACCTGCCGCTGACCGGCGAGACCTACACCGCGCTCGCCGGAGCCGGCGCCCACCTCGACGGACGGCCCCTGCACGTCTCGCAGACCGCGCACCTCGACCTGGGCATCGTCGCCACCAGCCAGGCCAGGCCCGACGAGGACGAGGAGGTCGTACGGCGCGTCGGCGCCTCGATCACCGCGATGCTCTTCGACGCCCTCGTCGTGCGCACCTCTGTCCCCGCAACCCTGCACCTGACGAACGTGGCCGCGGGCAGGGCCGACGCCTTCTGGCAGTTCGCCGGAGCCCGCGCGGACCTCCTCCCCGGCGCGCTGCTCGTCCGGGAGGCGGGCGGACGGATCTCCGACGCCGAAGGCCGCCCCTGGACCCTGCAGAGCAACAGCTTCCTGGCCGCCGCACCCGGCGTCCACGCCCAGGCCGTATCGACACTCTCCCGCTGACACCGACGCAGAGCCCACCAGAGACCAAGAGGAAACGAACCGCCATGAACGACATCGCAGTTCTGGGAAACGGCCGCGTCGGCGGCAACCTGGCCGCCGCCCTGACCCGAGCAGGCCACCGGGTCAGCGTGGCGGACCGCACGCAAGGCGCCGCCGCCGACGCCGCACGCACGGCCCGGATCGTCATCAACGCCACGCCGGGCGCCGGCTCACTGGAACGCCTCGCCGCGCTGCGCGACGAACTGAGGGGCAAGATCCTCATCGACGTCTCGAACGCCACCACGGACGGCCCCGACGGCCTGCCCGCCGACCTCCTCTACCCCGGCTCCAGCCTCGCCGAGCGCCTCCAGGAAGAGCTCCCCGAAACCCGCGTCGTCAAGACGCTCAACACCATGCTCTTCTCGGTGATGACCGCACCGGCCGCCCTCTCCCAGCCACCCACCGCGTTCCTCTCCGGCGAAGACCCCCAGGCCAAGCAGACCGTCCGCGACCTGCTCGCCGACCTGGGCTGGAGGCAGGAGTGGATCACCGACCTCGGCGGGATCCGGACCGCCCGCGCCACGGAAGCCGCGATCCTGTTCGTCCCGCACGTCATCCGGACCACCGGCTTCACCCCCTTCGCGCTCTCCATCGCCCGCTGACCGCGCACCTGCGTGGGCGGGCTCCGGCGCGCCGGGCAGGCCGAGGGCGGCCCGGCGGCCGGCGCGGGGGCACTGCCACCGGGCCGCCTCAGGCGGTGCGACGCCGAAGCTCGCCAGAGGACGGATACTCGCCGACCCCGATCAGTCGTGAGCCGTCATACAGCCTCACAGGAGCGTCCGGACGCGTGGGGAAGAAGGTCCCCCGTCCGGGGGGGCAGGCCCGCCTACTCGGCTGCTGGGATTCCGAGTTCCTCGAGGAGGCCGCGGACGCGCTGCTCGATCTGGTCGCGGATGGGCCGGACGGCGGTGACGCCTTGGCCGGCGGGGTCTTCGAGGGTCCAGTCGAGGTAGCGCTTGCCGGGGAAGTAGGGGCAGGCGTCGCCGCAGCCCATGGTGATCACGACGTCGGAGGCCTGGACCGCCTCGGCGGTGAGCACCTTGGGGGTTTCGGCGGAGATGTCGATGCCGATCTCCCGCATGGCCTCGACGACGGCGGGATTGACGGTGTCGGCCGGGGCGGAGCCGGCGGAGCGCACTTCGACGCGGCCCCCGCCGAGGCGGGTGAGGAAGGCGGCGCCCATCTGGGAGCGGCCGGCGTTGTGGACGCAGACGAACAGCACGGACGGGCGGGTGGGGGACGAGGTCACGGCGGGGGGCTCCAGGGGTTCAGCGGGAGGCGGGGACGACGACGGTCGACGCGGGCCCGTCGACGGTCCGGCGGGCGGTCGGGCCGAAGACGAGGGCGAGCAGGCCCAGGCCGGCGGCGGCGCCGAGGAGTTGGGCGGCGATGAACGCGGGGACGCAGGCGGGGGCTATTCCGGCGAAGGAGTCGGTGAAGGCCCGGCCGATGGTGACCGCAGGGTTCGCGAAGGAGGTCGAGGAGGTGAACCAGTACGCCGCGCCGATGTACGCGGCGACGACGGCCGGTACGAGGTTCGCCCGGCCGGTCCGGTTCAGGCCGAAGGCGACGAGCAGCAGTCCGGCCGTGGCGACGATCTCGCCGAGCCACAGGTGGGGGGCGGAGCGGTCGTGGGCGGAGAAGACCAGCGCGGGCCGGCCGAAGACGGCGTTGGCGAGCAGTGAGCCGGTGATGGCGCCGCCGATCTGGGCAGGGATGTACGCTGCCACCTCCCGCGGGGACGGTCCGTCGCCGGAGCGGCGGCCGCTGAACCAGGCGGCGAGGGTGACGACGGGGTTGAAGTGGGCGCCGGAGACCGGCCCGAACACCGCGATCAGCACGCCGAGCCCGAACACGGTCGCCAGGCAGTTGGCCAGCAGCTGGATGCCGGCGTCCTGCGACAGCTCGGTGGCTTGGATGCCGGAGCCGACCACGACGGCCACCAGCAGCCCGGTCCCCACCGCCTCCGCCGCGGCGCGGCGTCCCAGCGGCACCGGGTCCCCGCTCACGCCGCCGCCCCGGCGGCGCGCGGGGCCTTGAGCACGGCTGCCAGCCGGTCCAGGGCGGCGGGCAGGACCCAGTAGTAGACCCAGGTCCCGCGGCGTTCGCAGTCGACCAGACCGGCTTCGCGCAGCAGCTTGAGATGGTGCGAGATCGTCGGCTGGGACAGGTCGAAGGCCGGGGTCAGCTCGCACACGCAGACCTCGCCCCCGTCACCCGAGGCGATCATCGACAGCAGCCGCAGCCGGACGGGGTCGCCCAGGGCCTTGAACACCTTGGCCAGCTCGGCGGCCCGGTCCTCCTCCAGCGGGGCGGCCGCGAGCCGGCCGCAGCAGCCTTCGGCGTCCTGCCCCAGGACCGGGAGCTCTTGTTTCGACATTCCTCTATGTTGACCTTCTTCGATCCAAGGCGCAAGGTTGCATCGAGGGGCATCGATGCAGCCAGGTCCCTGCCCAGCCGGGGAGGGAACCTCGTCCGTTGGGAGCCATCGTCATGAGCGAGCAGTCCACCGACCTGCGCGAGAGTGTCCGGGCCCGCTACGCGGCCTCCGCGCTTCAGGTCACCGCAGGCGGCACCGCAGGGTGCGGGCCCGAGCCGGCCGAGGCCGACGAGAACTTCGGCCCGTCCCCGTACACCGCCGACGACCGCGCCGCACTGCCCGCCGGGGCCCTCGCCGCCTCACTCGGCTGCGGCGCCCCGAACGCCGCCGCCGACCTGCACGAGGGCGACCGCGTCCTGGACCTCGGCTCCGGCGGCGGAATCGACGTCCTCCTCTCCGCCCGCCGCGTCGGCCCCGGCGGGAAGGCATACGGTCTGGACATGACCGAGGAGATGCTCGCCCTCGCCCTCGCCAACGCCGCGCAGGCCGGCGCCACGAACGTGGAGTTCCTCAAGGGCGCCATCGAGGCCATCCCCCTGCCGGCCGCCACGATCGACGTGGTGATCTCCAACTGCGTGATCAACCTCTCCACCGACAAGGCGGCCGTCTTCGCCGAGACCTTCCGCGTCCTCAAGTCCGGCGGCCGGATCGCCGTCTCGGACGTCGTCGCCGACGACACCCTCACCCCCGCACAGCGGGCCGAGCGCGGCGACCACGCCGGCTGCATCGCCGGCACCCTCTCCTTCGCCGAATACCGGCAAGGACTTCAGGCGGCCGGGTTCACCGGCGTCGAGATCACCCCGACCCGCGCGGTCGCCGACGGCATGCACTCGGCCACCATCCGAGCCGTCAAGCCCACCGCCGAGACCGCCACGGTCCCCGAGGCGGCTACCTGCTGCGGGGTCACCGCCTGCTGCACCCCCGGCGAGGAGACGCAAACGCCGGCCACCAGCCCCGCCGCGGCCAAGGCCGCAGCCGGATGCCGCTGCGGAGACTGAGGAATCCTCTCCGGAGGCCCCGGAGTTCCGGCCGCCGCTGCTGATCGGCCTGTTCGGGTTGGCCGCGGGGGGTCGGCGGCCAGGAGTGGTGCCCGGGCGCGAAGTGCTTCGAGGGAGGGGCGAACGCGTACGCGGGCGGCGCCTGCTGGAGTCCGGGCGCGCAACCGGGTTCGGCTCGGCGGATCACGCCGCACAGGTCTCGTCGACGCCGGAGCGGTACGCGCGCTGCCGCAGAACCGGGAAGGCGCCGCACGCCCCCCCCGCGCGGACCGCTGCCGCTACCGCGCGCCGCACCGGAGAGTCCGGCTGACCGTCCCGCTCAGCCGTCGCCCGGCGGGCGCAGGCCTTCGAAGGTCAGGGTGAGGAAGCGGCGCCAGTCGCCGCTGCCGGTGCGGATGATGCCGGACAGGCCGCCGACGATCATGTAGACGTCCGCGACCGCGAGGTCCGCCCGGAGGGTTCCCGCGGCCTGTCCCTGGGCGATCAGCGCCGCGACGGCCTCCTCCAGTCGTCCGCGGGTCTCCCCGCCGGGGGCGGACGAGCCCGTCGCGGACTGGGCGGCGGCCGTCAGGCCAGGGCTGGCCGCCAGGGTGGCGCCGACGTGGCGCAGGTACCGGGCCAGCCCCCGGCCGGCCTCGGGCTCACGCCGGCAGTCCGTCAGCGCCAGCTCCAGGATCCCGGCGAACCGCTGCTCCGCCGCCGCCTCCACGAGGGCCTGCTTGGACGGGAAGTGCCGGTACAGGGTGCCGATGCCGACCCCCGCCGCCCGGGCCACCTCGGGCATCTGCACCTGGTTCCCGCGCTCCTCGAACAGGGCGCGGGCGGCGGCCAGGACGAGGGCGCGGTTGCGCTCCGCGTCGGCGCGCGGCCGGCGGGCGCCGCCCGGCTCGGGGGGCGTTGACAAGGCGACCACTCCTGTCCCTACAGTGAACACGGAACTGAAACGGAATCGGATTCCGCTTCACATGGTGCCATGCGAGGAGGGGCCGAGCCATGCCCGACGAGGACCGCTTCATCCTGCTGGAACCCGGGGCCGCCCGGCCGGGCCGGGTCCCGCTCCCGCCCGCCTTCGCCGTGAAGGCCGGGACCGCCGACACCGAAGGGCGGCTGTCGCTGATGGAGGTGACCCTCGTCAAGGACATCCCCCGCCACACCCACCACCTCGCCGACGAGTGCGTCTACGTCCTCGACGGGGTCCTCGGCATCGAGTTCGACGACCGGACCCACCTCGCCCCGGCCGGGAGCTTCGCCCTGCTGCCCCGCGGCGTCCCGCACGCCCTGCGCCGCGCTTGCGACCCGCCCCCGCGGGTCCTGCAGATCTCCGCGCCCGGCGGCTGGGAGCGGTACGTGGAGGACCTGGTCGAGGCCGGCCCCGCTGTGCTCACCGACGGGGAGCTGGACCCCGAGAAGATCAATCCCATCGCGGCCCGCCACCACATCCGGTACGAGCAGCGCCCCTGACCGCCGCCAGGCCGCCTCTTCCGGATCCCGCCGGAGCCGCTCCGTTCGGTGCCGGTCAGGCTGTGCCTGGATCCAGGCCACCTGCGACTTCGGAGCGCGCTTGACGGCCTCGGCACAGTCGGGACAGACGGGGTCTGCGTCGGCAAAAGACGTGGCACGAGCAGGCGGCCGTCCTCCAGGCTCGGAACGTGCGGATCACCGGCAGTGACGGACTGGCGATCGAGTTCGAGACCGTGGGCCGTGGACATCCGCTGGTACTGCTGCACGGCTTCTTCGGAGACCGCACCACATGGCACTCCGCCGGATACGTCGACACACTCACCGATCACTTTCGCCTCGTCCTGATCGACGCCCGCGGACACGGCGAAAGCGAAGCGCCCCACGACTCGGACGGCTACGCAATCAGCCGTCAGGTCGACGACGTCCTTGCCGTGCTCGACGCTCTCGAGATCGAGCAGGCGGCCGTGTGGGGCGCCTCGATGGGCGGCATCATCGGCTTCCATCTCCTCGCCAGCCACCCTGAGCGGCTGACCACGCTCGTCGCGGGCGGCTCCCACGCCGTCCCGATCACCATCGGGACGGCCGAGGCCGAGGCGGAAGCCGCCGTATTCCGGACCCAGGGCACCGCACCGTTCATCGAGACGCTGGAACGCCAGGGACCGCTTCCGCTTCCCACATGGATGCGCACCGTAATCCAAGCAGCCGACCCGAACGCCCTGGCAGCATGGACCATCGCCCTGGACAACCGCCGACAGCGTCCTGGACGCGCCGGCTTCCTCCGCCGTTGCGCTGCTCCTGCTCGCATGAGATCGCGACCCCCGACTTCCCGCGATGCGGGAGACCGCCGACCGGATACGCGGCGCCAGATGAGACGCGACCAGGCTTCGGCGGGACGCGGCACCAGTAGATGAAGAACAAGGTCAGGGGGTGTTCGTGAACGACCGCCGGTAGGAGCGGGGTGGGACCCCGCGGCGGCGGACGAACTGCTCGCGCAGGACGGCCGCGCTGCCGTACCCGACTCGCCGGGCGATCTCCTCGACCGGCAGGTCGGTGGTTTCCAGGAGTTCCTCGGCACTGCTCAGCCGCAGGCCGCGCAGCCAGGCGTGGGGGGTGGTGCCGGTGGCGGCGGTGAAGCGGCGGGCGAAGGAGCGCTTGCTCATCAGCGCGCGGCGGGCCAGTTCCGCGACGGGCAGCGGCTCGTGGAGGTGGGTGCGGGCCCAGGCGAGCACGTCGGCGAGGCGTTCGTCGCGGCAGTTCTCCGGTACGGGCGCGCTCAGGTACTGGGCCTGCCCGCCGTCGCGGTGGGAGGGCAGCACCATCTCGCGGGCGATGGCGTTGGCGGTGGAGGCGCCGTGTTCGCGGCGCAGGAGGTGCAGGCACAGGTCGAAGCCGGCGGCGGCCCCGGCGCCGGTGGCGATGCGGCCCTCGTCGATGTAGAGGGCGTCGGCCTCGACGGTGACGTCCGGGTGGCGTTCGGCCAGCAGGCCGGCGAAGCGCCAGTGGGTGGTGGCCCGCCGGCCGTCGAGCAGCCCTGCGGCGGCGAGGGCGAACGTGCCGACGCAGTGAGCGGCCACGAGGGCGCCGCGCGCGTGCGCGGCGGCCAGGGCTTCGAGTACGGGCGGGGCGGGGGGCGTGCGGAACCCCGCCCAGGGCAGCGCGATCACGAGGTCCGCCCGCGCCAGCCGGTCGAGGCCGTGCCTGAGGGTGAGGGGCACTCCGAGGTCGGTGGGCACGGACCCGGGGCGGTCGGTGCAGAGGGCGAACTCGAACGCGGGCGCCCCGGCCCCCCTCGGGCCGAAGACCTCGGTGACGATGCCGATGGACAGCATGCCGACGCCCGGTGGGGCGTAGGCGGCGACGGTGAGGAAGGGCTGCTGCACGGAGGCAGTCTGCCAGGGGCGGCAGACGATGGCACGAAACCTGCGATCAGTGTCATCAGTGCCACTCGTGGCCCGCCCGGGCCCCGGCGAGGATGGGGTCATGACTGACGCACCGCTCGGCCGCAGCGCCACCTACGCGATCCTGAACACCGGCTACACCGGCTCCACCGGCCCCGGTGTGGCCGCCACCGTCTCCTACGTCACCGACGGCGGCCGGCACATGGTCTTCGACCCGGGCATGGTGGCGAGCCCGGACGACATCCTCGGCCCGCTCGCCGGACTCGGCCTCACCGCGGACGACATCACCGACGTGGTCCTCAGCCACCACCACCCGGACAACATCATGAACGCGGGACTGTTCCCCCGGGCCCGCGTCCACGACCACAAGGCCGAGTACCTCGGCCACGCATGGCACGACCGCGACGCCGAAGGGTACGAACTCACCCCCTCGCTCCGGCTGATCCGCACCCCGGGACACAGCCCGGAGGACATCACCCTGCTGGCCGGCACGCAGTCGGGGGTGGTGGCCTTCGCCGGCGACCTGTGGTGGCACTCCCAGGGCCCCGCGGACGACCCGGTCGCCCCGGACCGCGAGGCCCTGCGCGCCGCCCGCCTGCGCGTCCTGGCCGCGGCGGACCTGATCGTGCCGGGCCACGGGGCCCCGTTCGCGGCGGACGGTGACGTGCCGCTCTGACGGCCCCGGTGCGAAGTCGAAGGGCAGCGCGGGGCATCCCCACCCCGTGCGGCGGCCGGCCCCGGCGGGACGTGCCGCGCGTCGGGCCGCAGGCCACCCGGCCGGCCCTTCGGCCTGCCGGGCCCGCCATGTGGAGACGACGAGTTGCGGGCGGTGCACGCCGCGCCGCGGAGAACCCAAATGCGTCGACAGCACCCCTCGGCACCCGGCACAGTGGCCACCCGTGACGAGCAGTGAACTGTGGACCCGTGCGACCGCCGACCGCTACGACGCCGAGGAGGCCGAAGCGTCCTCGGCTGCCGTTCTCGGACCGACCCTCGCCTTCCTGGCCGAGCTCGCCGGAGACGGCCGGGCGCTGGAGTTCGCCATCGGAACCGGACGGGTGGGAGTCCCGCTCCGGGAACGCGGCGTGCCGGTGGTGGGCGTCGAACTGTCCGGGCACATGGCAGCGGTGCTGCGGCGCAAGGTCGACGAGGACACCCTCCCGGTGGTCATCGGGGACATGGCCACCACCGTCGTTCCCGGTGGGTTCACCCTGGTCTACCTCGTCTACAACACCATCACGAACCTGCTCACGCAGGACGAGCAGGTCGAGTGCTTCCGCAACGCCGCACGGCATCTGGAGCCCGGCGGCCGGTTCGTGATCGAGCTGGGTGTGCCGCCGCTGCGGCTCCTGCCGCCCGGCCAGGTCGCGGTGCCGTTCGACGTCTCCCAGCGGCATCTCGGCTTCGACACCTTCGACCTGGTCGAGCAGGTGCTCGTCTCGCACCACTTCACCCGGGACGGCGACGACGGCCACTACCGCCGGGAAAACTCCCGGCACCGGTACGCCTGGCCGGCCGAGCTCGACCTGATGGCGCGGATCGCCGGGCTCGAACTGGAACGTCGCGTCGCGGACTGGGACGGGTCCCCGTTCACCCAGGACTCCGCGAAGCACGTCTCCGTGTGGCGCAAGCCGGCCTGAGTCGGCCACCAGGCCATGGAAGCCGGCCGTGCCTGCCTTGAACTTCCACATTTCGTCAGGAGTTCAGAGCTGCCCGAGTTCTCAGGCGGCCCTCAGGCGGGCCTCTGGCGGCTGAGGGGCGTCTTGAGCCGGCGAGACGTACGGCCTCGTAGGACCGGGTTGGTCGAAGGCGGGCCAGCATGCGGCCCAGTGGGTGGCGGAAGGGGACCGGCTCCTGTACTTCTGTCCGGCCTGTACCAGGGCGAGGGCCGTGGTGGCCTGCCGTACGGAACTCTCGTGCTGCCATAGCCCTCGCTTCGGGGAATCTCCAGAGCGGTACCGCGTTGACGCCTCATCAGGTGCTGTGGGGAGTAGATCGCGAAATGGTCCTGGCGCGTTCCGTTCCCGTGCAGGTCGGCCTCCCCCGCCGCCTCCGCTGTGGGCTGGTCGTGCCAATCGACCACAGGGATCGCCATGGAGGGCCGCGCGGCCCCGGGCCGACGGTCCTTGCGCGTACCTGCTGCGGTGTGGATCCCACCACGACGAATGCGAGCTGCCGCACGCCGGCGGAGGACCGCCCGTCCGGCCGGCCTCACTGTCGCAGTGTCGTGCCCCACACGGGTGAGGCGATGGCCGTTGCGTCGCCGTTCAGTTGATCGGATGTACAGGCCGCCTCGTCTAGGCTGACGCTGACCCAAGCGACAGCAAGAGTGGAGGCGGTCATCCGGACCCGGTGGCAGTCTTCGACGGCGTGGAGCGGCGCGCGGTGGTGTGGGCGGCGGCGTGTCGTGCCCGCCCTCCTCCTGGTGATGGCGCTGCTCCTCGCCGGGGACGGCTGGGCAGCCGGCCGGTCCGGGCCGCAAGGCGCGCGGGAGTACCTCTCGCGGGCCCTGGACGTGATCGCGGCCCATTCCGTGCACCGGGACGGGGTCGACTGGACTCGCGTGCGGCGTGAGGCGTTCGCGCGGGCGGAGTCGGCGCGTACGGCGTCGGACACCTACCCGGTGATCGCGGAGGCGCTCGAGGAACTCGGCGACCGCCACGGTTACTTCCTGACCAGCACCGAGGCTGCCGTCAAGAGCCAAGGGCAAGAGGACGTGTTCCCCGGCCTCACCGGCCGGCGCCTGCCCCACGCGGTGGGCTACCTCGCGCTCCCCGCTGTCGGCGGGGCCCGGCGGACACGGGACGCCTACGTCCGCCAGGGCCGCGCGGCGATCAAGGAGGTGGAGCGGGACGGGAAGGCCTGCGGATGGATCATCGACCTGCGGCAGAACAAAGGCGGCAGCGCATGGCCGATGTTCGCCGTCGCGGCGCCGTTCCTCGGTGAGGGAAAGGTCGGTGCGTTCGTCTTCGCAGGCGGCACCAGCACGCCGTGGTACGTCAAGAACCGCAGGCCGGAACTGAACGGCGAGGAGTCCCCGTGGGGAGCCTCCGATCCGCTGGGAACGCCGGATCCGCCGGTGGCGGTCCTGACCGACGGCAGGACCGCCAGTTCCGCGGAAGCCCTCCTCGTCGCCTTTCGGGGGCGCCCGGCCACCCGGACCTTCGGGGCGGGTTCCTACGGCGTGGCCACGGGCGTCGAGGGCTTCCCGCTCTCCGACGGCGCCGTCATCGGCCTGACCACTGCCCGGGAGGCGGACCGCACCGGCCGGATCTACGACGAGGCGATCCCGCCCGATCAGGTCGTTCCCACCGTCCGCGCGGACATCGGAACGGACCGTGACGAAGTGGTGAAGGCCGCGGGCCAGTGGCTCCAGGAGGTTTCGGGTGGCCGAGGGTGTGAGCCTTCGGAGGGGGCCCCGGTCAGCCCGTGAGGGGCGCCCGCGCCCCGTCTTCGCCGCCGGGGGCTCGGTGCCCACCCGCCCCCAATGGGCCGGCAGGCGCTCGCCCCGGCCGGGGCCGGTGCGCGTGGCGCCGCAGTATCCGTCGTCACCCCGCATGACGGTGCCGCGCCCGGCTTCTCGGCCTCAGCCGCCGAACCATCCGGCAGGGCCCTGGGAACCCCCGCCTCACGCTGCCGGCGGCACGAGCAGAGACCCCGGCGCGCCATGAGGCGGGCGGTCACCCGTCATCCGTCATCGTTCGCGGGCGTCGCCGGAGAGGACGAAGCCGCTGTAGCCGTCTCGGGCCGAGGCCTCGCACGCGGCCCGGTACCGGTCCAGCCCGCCGGTGTAGGCCAGGAACACCCTCGGCTTTCCCGGGATGTTGGACCCCATGTACCAGGACTCCGACGCCGGGTAGAGCGTCCGGTCCGCGAGCTCCGCGACGTGGGCGCCCCACGCCTCCTCCGCCTCCGGTGCGGCATCGATTTCCGTGAGGCCGTTCCGCGTCAGATGGGCGATGCAGTCGGTGATCCACTCCACCTGCTGCTCCAGGGACACCGCGATGTTGCTGAGGACGGACGGGCTGAGCGGGCCGAGCACGGTGAAGAGGTTGGGGAAGCCCGCCGACATGAGCCCGAGGTGGTTGCGGGGGCCGTCCGCCCACTTCTGCCTCAAGGTCACACCGGCCCCGCCCACGATGTCGACGGCGAGCTGGGATCCGGTCAGTGCGTCGAAGCCGGTGGCGAAGACGATCGTGTCGAAGGCGTGATCCCCCTTCGTGGTCCGGATCCCCCGGGGCGTGATCGTCTCGATCGGGGTCGCGCGGAGGTCCACCAGCGTCACGTGCGGCAGGTTGTAGGCGGCGTAGTAGCCGGTGTCCAGGCAGGGGCGCTTCGTCGCGAACGGGAACGTGCGGGGCGAGAGCGCCTCGGCCGTCTCCGGGTCGTCGACGGCCGACCGGATCTTGGACCGGACGAACTCGGCCACCGTCGCGTTGGCCTCCTCGTCGGTCAGGATGTCGGTGTACGTGCGGAGCAACCCGCTGAGCAGTCCCGACTCCCAGGCCGCCTCGTAGGCGGCCGTCCGCTCCGCCTCGTCGGCCGCGAGGGCGGAACCGGTCGGCGGTTCGAAGACGGTACCGCCCCGGGAGAGCCGCTGGGCCTGGCGGAACTGCGGGTACCGGGCCTTGAGCTCGGCGGTCTCGGAGCCCAGCAGCGGACGGTTGTGGGCGGGCAGCGCGTAGGCCGGGGTGCGCTGGAAGACGGTGAGCGCGGCCGCCCGCTCGGCGATCACCGGAACGGCCTGGACCCCCGAGCACCCGGTCCCGATGACGGCGACCCGCTTGCCGGTGAAGGAGACCTCCTCGCGCGGCCAGCGGGCGGTGTGCAGGACCTCGCCCGTGAAGCGGTCCTGTCCGGGTATCCCGCGGTCCTTGGGCGCCGACATGCAGCCCGATGCCAGGATGAGGAAACGCGTGGTGACGGTGCGTCCGGTGTCCGTGGAAACGCGCCAGGTGTGGGCGGTGCCGTCGTACGCGGCGCTCGTGACACGGGTATGCAGGGTGATGTCCCCGCGCAGGCCGAAGCGGTCGGCGACGTGGTGGATGTAGCGCAGGATCTCCGGCTGGGACGCGTACCGCTCGCTCCACTCCCACTCCTGGTCCAGTGCGGGGGAGAAGGAGTACGAGTACGACATGCTTTCGACGTCGCAGCGTGCGCCGGGATAGCGGTTCCAGTACCAGGTCCCGCCGATGTCCTCGCCGGCCTCGAAGACCGCTACGCGTAAGCCGAGTTCACGCAGCCGGTACAGCTGGTAGAGACCCGAGAGCCCGGCGCCGACGACGACGGCGTCGACCCGGTCGGCGCCGGGGGTGGTGGTTCCCATCGGTTGCTCCTTCTCTCCGCACGCGGCCCGCCCCGTTGGGGGCGGCGTCGGCAGTGGCGGGTGAGGTGGTGGGTGAGGTGGTGGGTGCGGTCGCCGCGCGGGGAGCCGGCGGGTGCACGGGGCGCGGCGGCACGGGAGCGACATCCTGGTCCATGTCCGGTGTCGCGGGAAGTGGGAGTGGCTCGCCGGGCACCCCCGTCCCGGGGCGCCCGCACCCGAACGCATTGCCGTTGGAAATCCGCCAACTGCCGCAACGGCGTACGGTCATTGGCCGTTATTGGACCGTGACGACCTCCCGCGGGCGAGGTAATCTTCAGGCAAAGACGTGGTCGCGAGGTGGTCAAACAGATCACCGAGTGTCGCCCGTCCCGTCCCGTCCCGCGTCGGCTCATGGCGTGGGCGGAGACACGCGAACACCGGCGTCATGCCCCTGGGGCGCGCCGATCCACCCCATCGACTGATGACCTGAACACACCGCGCCCGTCCCGCATGCCGTTGTGGGCGCAGGAGAAAGGCCACCATGAAGTCCCTGGTTGACAACGCACGCTCCTTCACGGCCCACGTGGCAGAACGTGCCCAGGAGTTCCACGCCCTCGAGGCCGGGCAGAGCCCCGAAGTCCTCTTCATCACCTGTTCCGACTCCCGAGTCGTCCCGTCCCTGATCACCGGCGCCCGTCCGGGTGAGCTGTTCGAGCTGCGGACGGCGGGCAACATCGTCCCCGCGTACAGCGGCAGCCTTCCCTCTGCCGAAACGGCCACCATCGAGTACGCGGTACGGGTGCTGGGGGTCCGCGACGTCATCGTGTGCGGGCATTCGCACTGCGGGGCCGTCAACGCCCTGGTGAGCGGCGGCGACCTCTCCGGCCTGCCCGCCGTCCGGGACTGGTTGGAGCACGCGGCCGGCCGGCCGGAGACGACGGCGCCGCTCTCCCCGGACCTCGCCGAGGCCGTGCAGCGCCACGCGGTCGCCCAGCTGGAGCGGCTGTACGAGCACCCCTGTGTGGCGGAACGGGTGGAGGCCGGGACCTTGGCGGTGCACGCCTGGTACTACGAGGTCCACACCGGGGCCGTGCAGGCGTACCGGTCGGCCGCCACCTCCTTCCGGCCGCTGTGATCCTCATCCGCCCTCCCCACGGGCCGCCTTCCCGCCCTCCCCTTCCGCTTCCGCCGTGCGAGGAAGTCCACTGATGCTCTCCACCCTCAAGAACCCCGCCCATCTGCGACGAGACCTGCTGGCCTCGCTCGTCGTCTTCCTGGTCGCCCTGCCCCTGTGCGTCGGAGTCGCCGTGGCCTCCGGGGTACCCGCCGAACTCGGACTGGTCACCGGGATCGTCGGCGGTCTCGTCGTCGGCTGCCTGCCCGGCAGCAGCCTCCAGGTCAGCGGCCCGGCCGCGGGCCTGACCGTACTGGTCTTCGAAGCCGTGCAGGAGTTCGGCCTCGGCGCCCTGGGAGCCGTCGTCCTCCTCTCCGGGCTGCTCCAACTCGTGATGGGGGCACTCCGGTTCGGCCGGTTCTTCCGTGCGATCACGGTGGCGGTCGTCCAGGGCATGCTCGCGGGGATCGGACTCGTCCTGATCTTCGGGCAGCTCTACACCATGGCCGGCGTCGAGCAGCCCCGCTCCGGACTCGGCAAGATCGCGGGGATTCCGCGGCTGGCCGCCGAGATCGCCTCGACCGGCGCCGTCCTGACCTCCTTCGGCGTCGGTGCGGCCACCATCGCCGTCCTCGTCCTGTGGAAGAGGCTCCCGGTCAAGGTCCAGGCGGTGCCCGCCCCACTGGCCGCGGTCGCGCTCGCCACCGCGGTCACCGCCGCGGCGGGCTGGTCGGTCCCCCGCGTCGACGTGCAGGGGCTCCTCGCCGCCATCCAGCCGCCGGGGATGTCGGACTTCGCCTCGCTGGGCAGCCTCGCGGCCGTCGGCACGATCATCGCCTTCGCCCTGATCGCCTCGGCCGAAAGCCTCTTCAGCGCCGCCGCCGTCGACCGCATGCACGACGGCCCGCGGACCGACTTCGACAAGGAGCTGATGGCGCAGGGCGCGGGCAACGCCATCTGCGGCGTGCTCGGCGCCCTGCCCCTGACCGCCGTCATCGTGCGCAGCGCGGCCAACGTCCAGGCCGGAGCGAGGACCAAGCTCTCCCGCGTCCTGCACGGGCTGTGGCTCGTGCTCTTCGCCGCCCTCCTGCCGGCCGCGATCGGCGTCATCCCCCTGGCCGCCCTCGCCGGCGTCCTCGTCCACGCGGGCTGCAAGCTCATCCCCGTCAAGGACCTGCTCCCCCTGTGGCGCTCCCACCGCGGCGAGGCCCTCGTCCTGGCCGCCACCGCGATCGCCATCATCGTGACGAACATGTTCGAGGGCGTCCTGCTCGGCATCGCCCTGGCCGTGGCCAAGAGCGCCTGGGAGACCTCGCACGTCCACCTCGACGTGCACGAGACGACGGACGGCCGGTTCCTCGTCACCCTCAGCGGTTCCGCCACCTTCCTGCGGCTGCCCCGGATGCTCGAGACCCTCGAAGCCCTGCCCTGCGGCCGCCCCGTGGAGCTCGACCTCTCCGGGCTCCGCCACCTGGACCACGCCTGCCGCACCACCCTCGAGGGCTGGGCGCAGCAGCACGGGGCCACCATCGGGGTTCCGGCGAAACTCTGAGCACCGGTCCGGCCCTGCGGACACGCTGCGGCCCGCCGTGCCGGTTTCGGCCCACCTCCTGCGATTACCCGCCATCCCTTGGTTTTTCATTGACCCTCCCTTGGGGTTCTCTTTACCCTTGTGGAGCGGTGGAAAACACCGATGCCGCGCTGTTCCGATCACTGGAGGTATCGCCGTGGAGAAGCTCATCCGCACCATGACGCAGGACGACGTCTGGCGCCGCTGGGTCGAGGCCAACTCGACGCAGGCCGCGAAGGACGGCTGCATCAGCGCCTCGCCCAAGGAGGGCTGCATCAGCCTCGCCGGCAAGAGCGGCTGCATCTCCTGACGCACCGGTCAGGCCCGACCGTCCGGGGTACGGGGCCTTCGGGGACGGGCGGAGACGGGACCACGTTCCCCTCCGCCCGCCCCCAGGGCCCCGCCCCGGGCGGCCCCATCCCCTCTGCCCCGCTACGGAAAGTGGCCATGGACGGCACAACCACCCCGACCGGCATCCCCCAGTCGGACGGCCTGCGGGTCGCCGACGTCCTCGACTGCATCCGGGACATCCCCGTCTACCGCCCCGCGCTCGACCGGGACGCGTTCCCCATCCTGGAGAAGCCCGAGATCGCGCGGGGCTTCCCGGACAACTGGATGACCCCGCGCCTGGCCGCGGCACTGGCCGCCGGCGAAGCCGAGTACGTCTGGTCGACCGGCACCCACCACGCCCGGATGCAGCTCATCCGGCCCCCGTACTTCCTGCTGCGCTCCTACTACCGGCTGTGGAGCGAGCACCCGGACCTGGCGAAGACCTGGGCGGGCGGCTGCCGGCGGGTCTCGCTGACGACCGTGCTCGCCACCGAGCACGTGGCGCGCGTCAACGCCCGCCGCAACGGCACCGAACCGGCCGCCGCCCCGACGCTGGAGGACCGCCGGCTCGACGAGCGCACGCTGTACCTCAACCTGCGCCTGGACCCGGGGCAGTGGGACCGCGCCGACATCGAGCGCATGCTGGCCGAGATCCGCGAGGCCTCCGCCGCGCACCCCGACGGCGCCTACCACCTGGACTGCTCCGGCTACCACCTCGCCCACCTGGTGCGCCGGGCCGAGCAGTTCGGTCTGTGGGGCTCCGAGGCGTTCCCGCAGCCCGCCAGCATCGTCACCGCGTACGAGTACACCCCGGCCAACGTCCGCCGCTACCTCACCCGGCGGTTCGGCGTACCGGTGATCGACCTCTTCGGCAGCACCGAGCTGGGCTACCTCTACTACGGCGACCGGGACGGCCGCTACCACCCGTACCTGGACCGCATGGGCATCGAGCTCGTCCCCGTGGCCCCCGGCAGCGGCATCCACAGCCTGATCGTCACCAGCATCCGCAACCCGTACATGCCCCTGGTGCGCTACCGCTCGGGCGACTGCGTGCGCACCTCGGACGGCAGCGCCGACCCGGCAAAGGTCGTCGCGTTCTGCGGGCGTGAGAAGGAGCTGCTGGAGACCCCGCACGGGCCCGTCGCCCAGGCCGACCTCGACGACCGCGTGGCCGCCGCCGCGCCGGAGGTGTTCCTGTACCGCCTGGAAACGCACGGCGGCCCCGGCTCGGCGGCGCGGCTGCGCTACACCACCTTCGACGGGCGCCCGCCCGCCGAAGGCCGGGACGCCGCGCTCGCCGCAGCGGTCACCGCCCTCACCGGACGGCCCGCCACCACCGAGCACACCGCCCACCTGCCGATCGGCGCGTCGGGCAAGTACGCCTGGCTCGCAGCGGCGGACGACCGGGAAGCGCCGGCCGCGGGCCCCCGGGGAGGAGGCGCATGAGTCCCCGTACGACGTCCGACGCGCTGCGCGCCCTGCTCGGCGAGCCGCTCCACGAGGAAGCGGTCCGCCACGCGCAGCGCCGCACCGGCGTACCGCGCCCGTACGCCGAACGCCAGGTGCTGGAATGCATGCGCTACCTCTACCTGGTCTCCGCACACCCGGACCGCCTGGGCGGGCTCTTCCTCCCGGTCGAGCAGGACATCGACGAGATCTGGCACTTCCTCATCCTGCAGACCCGCGAGTACCGGGCGCTGTGCGAGGAACGCCTTCCGGGGGGCTTCTTCGTCCACCACCGCAGCATCGGGTACGAGGACTACCAGGCCGACCCCGGCCGGGAGCGGGCCGTCGAGGAGGCGCTGCGCTGGATCCCGCTGTACTGCGAGGAATTCGGCCCGCTGGACGAGGGGATCCTGCCGCACTGGACGATCGTCCGCTTCCTGCACGAGGCCCTGCACCTGTCCCTCGCGGAGATCTCGGACCTCGAACCCTTCCAGGAGCCGGCCGCGACCGGTGCGGGCGGCAACTGACACACCCGACCAGGCCGTGGCGCTGCCACCCGAGTACGCGGGCCGCCTCTTCGACGCCCAGGACGCCGGGGCCGGCGAGCAGCGGTTGCGCGGCATCGCCGCCGAGGGCCTGCAGGAGGCCCACGTCAGCGACCGCGGCCGCCGCGCCGGCGGCCTCGCCGATCTCCGTGTTCCGGCCGTGTCTGCGAAGCCTTCCGGACACGCCCTTCGGGGGCGGCCGGACGCTCCCCTGGCGGACGGGCCGCTGGTCCGGTCAGGTGAGCCCGAGGCGAACGTGCTGGTGGACGGCGCCGATTCCCTACGATCGTGCCGTGCCCACCTTTTCCCTCGAACGCACGCCCCCGCTCGCCCCCGCGGAGGCGTGGCGCAGGCTGACGGAATGGTCCCGCCACGCCGACGTGGTCCCGCTGACCAGGATCGAGGTGCTCACCGCGCCGCCGACCCACGAGGGGACGCGTTTCGTGGCCCGGTCGGGCGTCGGACCGGTGGCCGTCGACGACGTCATGGAGGTGACGCTCTGGCGCCCGCCGGCGGGCGGCAGGCCCGGCCTGTGCCGGCTGGAGAAGCGCGGCCGGGTCGTGTTGGGCTGGGCGGAGATCGAGGTCCGGCCGGAGCCGGGGGGCCGCAGCCGGGTGGTGTGGCGGGAGGAACTGCGCATCCGCTTCCTGCCCCGCCTCTTCGACGGCGTCCTGATCCGGACGGCCCGCCTCGTGTTCGGCCGCGCGGCGACCCGGCTGCTCAGGAAGGCCTGAACCCACCGGCAAGCAAAGGTCCCCGCCGGCCGTGACGCCACCGACGTCGAGGGAAGGGTCCCGCGTTCTCCTGAGCGCCGTGCCAGCCGTTTCGATGACCGATGCATCGTCCGGGTGAACCTTCGCAAGTCCGCGTCACGGCCGACGCGCTCGGGTTCCGCGGCGCCTGTGGTGTGAACTGCCCGAGCAGGGTGAGCGGTGCCGGGGACGGGCAGGACGACCTCGGTGACGGCGGCGGCCGGGTGCGCGCCCCGGCCGCCGCGGTCCTACGCCTCGTCCGCGTCGTCGTTCCAGCGCGGGTCCTCACTCCACCGCTTGTTGCGGGCGTCCACGATCCGCATGGCCGAGGCGGCCTCGTCCCGGGTGGGGTAGGGGCCGAGACGGTCGGGCCCGGGTTCCTCCGCGACGGACTGGGTGCGGGTGTCGAAGTACCACTGGCCGGAGCTGGATGCGTTGTCGTTGCTCATGGTGCTTCTGATGCTCAGTCTCAGGGTGCCGAAACCCGGATGTGAGGCGATGATCACGATCCGGCGTGGCCGCAGAGCACACGGTGCAGGGGCGCGGCGGAGGGCGGCACGTAGGTCGGCTCCGGTGGTGGTGCGGGCTGCGTGGTCGGGAGGGTTCGTCCAGGGCTTTCGGGGGTGCCCGGTGCTGTCCGGCGGCCTGTCCGGCGCGCCGGCACCCGACTCGCCGAACGCGCCATCGCCTCACCCGAAGGCCGGCTCGCCACCGCATGTCAAGGGGCGCTGAACAACCTCCAGGCCGGAATCAGAAGGCAGGCAGCCGCGGTACGCAGGGAGCTGCCGGGGCTGAGGGGTCGAGGGCCCGTTTGACCAGTCCGATCGCCCGTGGGCTGTACGACATGCTCAGGTGGGCGGAGAGGTCGATGGGGCAGCCCTCCTGCAAGGCGATGTTGTGCACCGTTGCTCCGGGGCCCGCTGTCATGAACGTGCTCTGCCAGGGGGTGGTGATCTCGTCGTACTTCGTGGCGATCACGGTGTAATCGACCCCGGGAACGGTGTC
Organism: Streptomyces sp. NPDC096136; assembly: GCF_044763325.1. Lineage (NCBI taxonomy): Bacteria > Bacillati > Actinomycetota > Actinomycetes > Kitasatosporales > Streptomycetaceae > Streptomyces > Streptomyces sp. NPDC096136. The sequence continues at coordinate 311,530 of NZ_JBIWFZ010000006.1, forward strand.
GCCGTCGGCGTTGAGCTCCTTGATGAAGTCGGACTTCTCGTACTGCTGGACGCCTGCCACCCCGAGGACCTTCTCCCCGAGCCCCTGCATGTGGAGCTTGTCGGCGAGGGTCTCGATGCCGCTCATGGTGGTGCCGTGGTTCGTCGCGCCGAGTTGGACGACCTTCTTGACCTTGTTCTTCGAGGGGTCGGTCGGGTTCGCGCCTGCGTCGGCCTTGAGGTACCAGCGGGCCAGGGTTCCGCCCTGGGAGTGGCCGACCACGTCCACCTGGCCGGAGCCGCTGGCGGCGAGCACCTTGTCCACGAAGGCGGCCAGCTCCTTGGAGGACTTCCTGATGTCCCCGTAACCCTTGACGGTGGGAGCGACGGCCACCCCGGCGTCGTCGGTGTCACCGAAGTCGAGGGCGTAGACGCAGTAGCCCTGGGCCTTCAACTCGGGGGACAGCCGGGCCCAGTTGTTGTAGCGGTTCTCGTAGGTCCCGTGGACCAGGACGACCGGACGCGGGTGGGCGGCTCCGGGACGGCAGTTCCAGTCGTTGGCACCTGGCGGGTCGATGTCCAGGTGAAGGATGGAATGGACCATGGCGGGAAGGAAATCGTCCTGCTCAGGTCCGGTCTCCGCTGCCGCGGACGTGGAAGTGGCCAGGACCGTCGCCGCGGCGGCGGCACAGACAGCGGTGACGTAGCTGGGTTTGTGCAAGACGGCTCGCCTCACGAGTCCCCCTGACAGAAGCATCTCGTCGATTGGATAGCGGCAGTATCCAAGAAGAGGGACCGGATCGACAGGGGTACGACCGAGATGGCCGAATCGGACTCTTCGCACGGCACCACGACACGCGCCGAGGCCCACATCGCGACGCTCCTGCGAACGACGACACCTGCGGCCTCTCGAATGTCTGAGGTGCTGATTCACCGTGTCAGGGCGAGGTCGTCCAGGGTGGCGACGGCTGCTCCGCCCCCGAGCGCGCTGTCGACCGACCTGATGCCCCACCGAACGCCTGTATCGCCCAGCACATGGGCTCCCTGGCGGACGCTCCGGCCGAAGCCCGCGCCCGGATGATGCTGCAACGGATCAGCACCTTCATCGACCGGAACCTGGGCGACCCGGCTCTGACTCCCCGGGCGGTCGCCGCCCACCACCGCATCTCCCTGTGCAGTCTCTACCCGCTCTTCGGCGACCCGCCCGTCAGCATCGCGGCGTGCATCCGGCGGAGACGGCTCGAGCGCTGCCGCGCGGACCTCGTCAGCGCGCACCTGAGCAGCCATCCCGTCGAAGCGGTCGCGGCCCGCTGGGGGTTCGCCAGTGCCAGCGCCTTCGGCCGCGCCTTCCGCGAGGCCTACGGCATCGCCTCCCCCCTGCCCTGTCACGTGCTGGGCCAGTGGGTATTCAGGCGTACTTCACCCGGGCCATGGGACAATGTCGACAGGGATTGGTCTGGTCGTGGCACCTTGCGGCAGACCTGAGCTACCGACCGGTAGCCCGACCCGAACCGAAGGGCCGCCGTGAAGCGCACTGCCCCCTTGTCCGCCGCCGTGGCCGTCTCCCTCGCCGCCGGCGTGCTGTTCACCACAGGCACCGCCTCCGCCGGGGAGCAGGCCGGCACCTCGCATGCCGGGCGCGACGTCTACGGAACGAAGACCCCGTACGCCCCGCAGGGCGGGCCCGGCCGCTACCAGAACGCACCGAAGGGCTTCGTGCCGGTCTTCACCGAGAACGTGGCCCGCCACGGCTCGCGCGCCATGACGGACAGCGGCGACGGTGACGCCGTGCTCGCCGTCCTGGGCAGGGCGCAGGACCAGGGCGCACTCACCGGCCTCGGTACGCGGCTGGGCCCGCAGGTGCGGTCCCTGCTGGCCGCTGCCTCCGCGCTCGGCTACGGCAACCTCTCCGCCCGCGGCGCCGAGGAGCACCGGCAGACCGCGCTGCGCCTGGAGCAGCGGCTGCCGACCCTGGTCGCGGGCATCGCCGCCCGGCACGAGTCCATCGCGGTGGAGACGTCGGGGGTGCCGCGTGCGGTGGCGAGCGCCGATGCGTTCACCGGCGCTCTGGCCTCCGGGGAGCCGGCGCTGGCGGGCTTGATCAAGGCGCCGGTCACCGACAAGAACCTCCTGTACTTCCACAAGCAGCCGCAGAACGCCGACTACCAGGCGTACGTGAAGAGCGATCCGCAGCTCGCCGCGGTGCTCACGGGGATCGACGGTGACCCGCGCACCGCGGAGGCGGCGCACCGTGTGTTCGCGCGCCTGTTCCGGGAGGACTTCGTGGCGGCCACGTCCGCCGAGGCGCAGATCTCGTTCGCCCGTTCGCTGTACCAGCTCTACAGCGCGGCGCCCGACCTGGCCGTGGAGGCGCCGGACGTGGACCTCGGCCCGTTCCTGACCCGCCGCGACGCCCAGTGGTTCGCCTACCTCGACGACGCGGAGGAGTTCTACGAGAAGGGCCCCGCGTTCAGCGGACGCACGATCACCTACAAGATGGCCGGCGTCCTGCTCGACGACCTCCTCGCCCAGGCCGAGGCCAAGGCCGCCGGTACCAACCGCAACGGCGCGGTGCTGCGCTTCACCCATGCCGAGGAGATCGAGCCGCTCGCCGCGCTGATGGGCCTGCCCGGCAGCACCGAGCCTGCCGAACCCGGGCAGCCGTACGCGTACGGGAACAACCCGTGGCGCGGGGCCGAGGTCTCGCCGATGGCGGCGAACATCCAGTGGGACCTGTTCGCGAACACGCCCTCCGATGGCCGGCCGGCCCGCTACCTGGTGCGCATGCTCTACAACGAGAAGGAGACGGCCTTCAAGCAGGCATGCAAGCCGGTGGCCAAGGGCAGCTACTTCTACGACCTCGACGAGCTCAAGCACTGCCTCCCACACGCCTGAGCGACGCCCGGCCGCCGGCTGTGAGTTGTCTGGGAGCGGGAGGGCCCCGGTCGCCCCTGGGAGCCCGTAGGCCGGGACATATATCCGGTTCGGTCGTATAAACCCGTTTCGACCGGGGGTTCGGCTCCCAGGGAACTCCCAGGAAGTTCCCAGAACCTCCAAAGTGCGGGAGGCGAGGATCCCCTTCCATGAAGGTGCTCCCACGACGGCGCAGGGCCGTCCTGATCAACTCGACGCTCGCCGTGGCCGTCCTCGCGGGCGTCGGCGGCGCCTATGCGGCGGTGACCGGTGGCGGTGACGGTCCGGCGCGCGGCGGTGCGCGGACCGCCACCGTCACCCGAGGCACCGTCCTCGCGACCGTTTCCGGGTCGGGTTCCCTGAGTTCGCCCAACGACGCCGGGGTGAACTTCACCACCGGCGGCCGACTCACCGAGGTCGACGTCAAGGCGGGGGACAAGGTCACCGCGGGACAGGTGCTCGGGAAGGTCGACGCGACCGCCGCGAAGGAGACCCTGGCCCAGGCGGAGGCCTCGCTCACCGCGGCACAGGCGAACCTGACCAAGGCCGAGGCCGGTCAGGTGCCGTCCGCGCAGGGCAGCGGCTCCTCCTCGCGCACGGGCTCGGCACCCGCGCCGGCGGCCACGCCCACCGTGGATCCGGCGCAGCTGGCCCAGGCCCGGGCCCAGCTCACCCAGGCCCAGAACGCCGTGGACTCCGCCCAGCGCGCCGTCGACGGGACCGTGCTGAAGGCTCCGGCCGCCGGTACGGTCGCCTCCGTCTCGGCGAAGACCGGCGACACGGTCGCGGGCACGAGCGGCTCCGGGAGCGGCGGCGGCAACGGCGGCAGCGGCGGCAACGGCGGCGGGGGGTCGGGCAGCGGCTCGGCCTCCGCGGCCTCCGCCTCCCTGTCCGGGTTCGTGGTCCTCACCAACCCGTCGGGCATGCAGGTGACGGCGAACTTCTCCGAGGCCGACGCCCTCAGACTGCGGCCCGGCCAGCCCGCCACGGTCACCCTCAACGCGATGTCCGGCAGGACGCTCAACGCGCAGGTCCTGTCCGTCAGTTCGCTCCCCGTGAGCAGCGGCTCCGGCTCCGGCGGAGGCGGCGCGGGAGGCGGGAGCGCCGTGCAGTACGCGGCCACGCTGAACATCACGAGCCCCACCGACGACCTGCGCAGCGGGCTCAGCACCGCCATCCAGGTCGTCGTCGGCGAGGCCTCCGGCGCGCTGTCCGTGCCCACCACCGCCGTCTCGGGCACGGGCACGAACCGCACCGTCACCGTCGTCGCCGCGGACGGCACCACCGTGCGCACCCCGGTCACCGTCGGCCTGGAGGGCGACGGCAGCGACCAGATCCTCAGCGGACTGGCCGAGGGACAGCGGGTACAGCTCGCCACGGTGTCCTCGGCCGGCAACGGCGGCTTCCCGACCGGAGCCTTCCCCGGCGGCGCCGGCGGACCCGGCCGCAACCGCGGCGGGGCGGGCGGCGCCGGCGGCGGGCTGCGTACCGGCGGGGGCGGGGGTGGCCGCGGATGACGCCGCCGCTGTGGCCGCGCCGGACCCGGCCCGCCGGTCCGCCCGGGACGGCGGAGACCGGGACCGGGACCGGGACCGGGACCGGGCACCGGACGGTGCCCCCGGTGATCGAGGTCCGCGCGCTGCTCAAGACGTACGGGCAGGGCGACGCCGCCGTACGCGCCCTCGGCGGGCCGGCCGATCCCGGCACGGGGCGCCGGCCGGGGGTCGACCTCGTGGTCGAGCAGGGTGACTTCGTCGCCGTCATGGGCAGCTCCGGGTCGGGCAAGTCCACCCTGATGAACATCCTCGGCTGCCTGGACGTCCCCACCTCGGGCCGCTACCTGCTGGACGGGATCGACGTCGGCGGCCTGGACGAGCACCAGCTGTCGCTCGTACGCAACCGGAAGATCGGCTTCGTGTTCCAGTCCTTCAACCTGGTGCCCCGCACCACCGCGCTCGCCCAGGTGGAACTGCCCCTGGCGTACGCGGGGGTCAAGGCCGCCGAGCGGCGCCGGCGTGCGGAGGCCGCGCTCACCCTGGTGGGCCTGGCGGACCGGCTGGGCCACCGGCCCAACGAGCTCTCCGGCGGCCAGCAGCAGCGCGTGGCCGTGGCCCGGGCGCTGGTGACCGCGCCCGCCATGCTCCTCGCGGACGAGCCCACCGGCAACCTGGACAGCCACAGCACCGAAGAGGTCCTGGCCCTGGTGGACCGGCTCAACGCCTCGGGCCGCACCGTCGTCCTGATCACCCACGAGGACGAGGTCGCCCGGCACGCCAAGCGGGTCCTGCGCCTGGTGGACGGGCAGATCGTCGACGACGTCCGGCAGGCGCCCGTGGAGGGCCCGCCGCCCGCGAGGCGCGAGCGGCGCCCGGTGGCCGGAGGCGCGCGGTGAACCCGTTCCAGACACTGCGCTTCGCCTTCGGCGGCCTCGCGGCGAACAAGGTGCGTTCCGCGCTGACGATGCTGGGCGTGCTGATCGGCGTCGCGGCGGTGATCCTGCTGCTGGCCGTCGGCAACGGCTCCTCGCAGGCGGTGGAGGAGTCCATCGAGCGGCTCGGCACGAACGCCCTGACCGTCTCCTCCGGCGGGGGCTTCGGCGGCGGGCGCTCCGGCCCGGCCGCCGGTACGAAGCCGCTGACCGTGGCGGACGCGCGGGCCCTCGCCGATCCTTCGGCGGCCCCGCACGTCGAGTCGGTGGCGCCCGAGGTCACCACGGCGCAGACGGCCCTGTACGAGGGGACCTCGCACACGGTCGGCCAGGTCGTCGGCACCTACCCGGCCTACTTCAAGGCCTCCAACAGCAAGGTGGCCAAGGGCGACTACTTCGGCACCGACGACGTACTGGCCTCCCGCAAGGTCGCCGTGATCGGGTCGACGACGGCCGCCGACCTGTTCGGGACGGCGGACCCGGTCGGCCGGAAGGTGGTCCTCGGCGGCACTCCGTTCACCGTGGTGGGGGTCCTCGCCGCCAAGGGCGGGACCGGGTTCCAGGACCCGGACGACGTGGTGGTCGCGCCGCTGCCGACCGTGCAGAACGCCTTCACGGGGTTCGGCTCCCTCGGGCAGATCCTGGTGGAGGCCACGTCCGCGGACGCGACCGCCGACGCGCAGAACGAGATCACCACGGTCCTGATGGGGCAGCACGGCATCAAGGATCCCGCCGCCCCGGACTTCCGGGTGTCCAGCCAGGCGTCCCTGCTGACCGCCCAGGCGTCGACGAACAAGACGTTCACGGTGCTGCTCGGCGCCGTCGCCGCGATCTCCCTGCTGGTCGGGGGCATCGGCATCACCAACATCATGCTCGTCACGGTGACCGAGCGGACCCGCGAGATCGGCATCCGCAAGGCGATCGGCGCGCCCCGCGGGGTCATCCTCGGCCAGTTCCTCGCCGAGTCGACGCTGCTCTCGCTGATCGGCGGCGGGCTCGGCGTCGCGGCCGGACTGATCGGCTCGCACTTCACGATCGTCGGCATCAAGCCGGTCGTCATTCCGGAGTCGGTCGTCGGCGCCTTCGCCATCGCCGTGGCGATCGGGCTGTTCTTCGGCGGCTACCCCGCCAACCGGGCCGCGAGCCTGCGGCCCATCGAAGCACTGCGGCACGAGTGAGCCGGCACACGCAGGAACAGGGAGAAGCTGACATGGCACGACGCCGCACCGAACCGGAGAAGCAGCACGAGGCGGCCCGGGAGGAGTTCTTCCCGTTCGCGGAGGTGTTCACCGCCTCGGCGAGCGCCGACCCCGCCCCGGACCCGGACCACGGCCCGGACCGGGACCCGGAGCAGGACCGGGACCCGCGGGCCGGGGGCGGGGAGCCCCGCACCGCGGAGGATCCCGAGGGGATCCTCGCCGAACCCCCGGACACCCGGGACATCTCGGCCGAACTCGCCGCTCCGCCCCGGGCGCGGATGCCCTGGCTGACGCTCCTGCTGTCGGGCGGCGTGGTGGCCGGACTCGCCTTCACCGGGGGCGTCCTGGTGGAGAAGGGCCACCTGCAGGGCTCCGCCGGGCCGGGCTCCGGGGGCCGCGCCTTCGCCTCGGGGGCCGCGGGCCAGGGGCGTACGGGAGCGCCCGCGCCCGGTGGCGGCGGCCAGCGGACGGGCGCGGGCTCGGCGGGCCAGGGAGCCGCGGGCCAGAACCGGTCGGGAGACGGCACCGGAGCCGGACCGCGCGGCCCCCGGCAGGGGTTCGGCGAGGGGACGGGCGGCCCGGGCGGCGGCGCCGGTCTGACCACCGGTACGGTGAAGCTCGTCGACGGCACCACCCTGTACGTCACCGACGCACAGGGCGGGGTCGTCAAGATCACCACGAACACCGACACCCGGATCACCCAGGCCAAGAGCGGCAAGGTGTCCGACCTCCAGCCGGGTCAGACCGTGACCGTCCGCGGCACCAAGGACGCCTCCGGCGACGTCGCCGCCACCACCGTCGCCGAAGGAGGCGCGGGTGGCTTCGCCGGCGGCTTCGCGGGCGGCGGCCGGGGCTGAGCCCGAGAGGGAGGACCGCATGGACACGGCCGGGCCCGAGGCGAGCCTGCTGGTCGTCGACGACGAACCGAACATCAGGGAGCTCCTGTCGGCCTCCCTGCGCTTCGTCGGATTCCGGGTCACCTCGGCGGCCAGCGGTGCCGACGCCCTCGCGGCGGTCGCCGAGGAGCGGCCCGACCTGGTGGTGCTGGACGTGATGCTGCCCGACATCAGCGGGTTCGCGGTCGTGCGCCGGCTGCGGGAGGTGGCCGGTACCGCGCCGGGCGCCGACCACCTCCCGGTGCTGTTCCTCACGGCGAAGGACGGGGTGGACGACAAGGTCAGCGGGTTGACCGCCGGGGGCGACGACTACGTCACCAAACCGTTCAGCCTCGAGGAGCTGATCGCGCGGATCCGCGCGATCCTGCGCCGCACCGGGGCCGCGGGCGGCGACGGGCGGCTGAGGGCGGGCGACCTCGAACTGGACCCGGTGGGGCACCAGGTGCTGCGCGGCGGAAGGCCCGTGTCCCTCTCCCCGACCGAGTTCAAGCTGCTCGCGTACCTCATGGCCCACGCCGACCGGGTGGTCTCCAAGACGCAGATCCTGGACCACGTGTGGGCGTACGACTTCGGCGGGGACCTCAGCATCGTCGAGTCGTACATCTCGTACCTGCGCCGCAAGGTGGACCCGGGGGCGGAGGGCTCCGCCAAGCTGATCCACACCGTACGCGGCATCGGGTACGTCCTGCGCCGCCCCCAGGGCTGACATGGCGGAGCACGTTCCGGGACGGCCGCGCCGGGTCCTGCCGCGGCTGCGGCGGTTCGTCCGCCCGCTCGCCGGCCTCTCGCTGCGCGCCCGGCTCGTGGCGCTGTCGATGGTCCTGGTCGCGCTGGGGCTGACCGTCAGCGACACGGTCGTCCTCGCCTCCGTGCGCGCCCGGCTGGTGGGGCGGGTGGACCAGCAGCTGCAGAGGTTCGGCGACTCGATGGCCCACCGGGTGCGGACCGAGGGCATCCCCCAGCCGCACGCCGGCCGCTCGGGCAGCGGCCGGGCCTGGCTGCCGAGCCAGTACGTGATGGCCTTCGCCGCGGAGGACGGCACCGTGTCGCAGCCGCTGCGCCAGCCCCTCACGGCCGGGGACCCGGACCCGCTGTGGCCCGCGATGGACGCGGCAGGACTGCGCGCCCGGCTCGGGAAGCCGTTCGAGGTGCCGAGCGACCACGGCCACGGGACCTGGTGGGTGCTGATCGTGCCGGTGGACGGAGACGATCCGCAGCTGCCCGCGGGGGTGGTGGTCGCGGCCCCGCTGGACGACGTGGCCTCCACGCTCGACAGCCTGGCGACGGCCTTCCGGATCATCGGCGTCGCGGTGTCGCTGCTGCTGGCGGTGGCCGGATGGTTCGCCGTGCGGGCCGGCCTGCGGCCGCTGCGGCGCATCGAGGAGACCGCGGCGGAGATCTCCGCCGGGCGGCCCCTCTCGCACCGCATCCCCGGCGGCTCGCCCCGGACCGAGACCGGCCGGCTGAGCACTGCCCTCAACGTCATGCTCGCGCAGATCGAGGCGGCGTTCGCGGCCCGCACCGCGTCGGAGAGCCGGATGCGGCGCTTCGTCGCCGACGCCGGCCACGAACTGCGCACCCCGCTGGCCGGGATCCGCGGCTTCGCCGAGCTGTACCGCATGGGAGCCCTCACCGAGGAGGCGGACGTCAGACGGACCATGGCCCGCATCGAGAGCGAGGCGGTACGCCTCGGCGGGCTGGTGGAGGACCTCCTCACCCTGGTCCGCATGGACGAGCAGCGCCCCCTGGAACTGGCCCCGATGGACCTGCGCACCCTGGCCGTGGACGCCCTGCACGACACCCGGGCCCTGGACCCGGCCCGCGAGGTGACGCTGACCGGCCCGGACGGCCACGGCCCGCCGGGGCCCGCGCCGGTGGAGGGCGACGAGGCGCGGCTGCGCCAGGTCGTGGCGAACCTGGTCGGCAACGCCGTCGCCCACACCCCGCAGGGCTCACCCGTACGCATCGGGGTGGGCAGGACGGACGGCCGCCCGGTCATCGAGGTCGCGGACCACGGGCCGGGGCTGACCCCGGAGCAGGCGGCGCGGGTGTTCGAGCGCTTCTACCGGGTGGACGCCTCCCGCAGCCGGCAGGCCGGCGGCGGGGCCGGCCTGGGCCTGGCCATCGCCTCCGCGCTCGTCCGGGCGCACGGCGGCGAGCTGGAACTGGAGACGGAGCCGGGCCGGGGCGCGCTGTTCCGGGTCCGGCTGCCACGCTCCGGATAGGGCCGCGCCGCCCGTCCTGGCCTTCCCCGAGGTGTGTGCCGCGGCCGGCCGGGCCACCATGGCGGAAGGGCACCGGGCCCGCACCCGGCCGCCCGCCACCACGGACGGGAGGCCACGTGGACCTGGACGAATCGGCCCGCGCCTGGGCCATGATCATCGGCGCCGTCGCCGTCATCCTCGCGGACGTCACGGCGATCGTCCTGATGAACGTCATCGGCCGCTAGGTCCGTTGGGGTGACTCCGCTGGCTCTCTCAAGTGCTGGGCCCGGGTGAGCCGGTAGAACCGAGACGGACGGCCGTTGCGGATGGAAGCGCGGAGCAGCGGCCTCGCTCAGCGCAGGGCAAGATCAAGGCAGGTCACTCGCTCGGGCCGCAGGCCGTTGGCCTCCAAGGCCTCGACCTCCGTTGCGTCGCGTGCGAAGACCTGGTGGTAGACCAGCTGAGGGGCGAGGGGGACCAACGCAGGGCAGGGCCGCACGATCCCGTACAGGCGGTTGAAGGCGTGTACCGGCACTCCGTATGCGAAGCTCGGCGCGGCGCCCCCACCAGGAGGAATACGCACGCGGATCCCCTCCAGCCTCCACGCCGCATCGAAGGCAGCCCTGAACAGTTCTTTCGCCTCTTCCCGGGACAGCCGCGCCCACCAGGCCTCGCCCAGGGCCGGGGCCTGCTGCTCCAGCTCTTGCCGGGTGAGCTGCCGCCGGACTTCGCGTTCCTGCTCCGCTGCGAGCTCCATGGCTCGACGCTCCCGGGCTTCGGCCCGGCGCCGGCCCCGCTCGTCGGCCTCCTGGGCCGGCAGCCGACGCGCGGCGGCCCTCTGCTCGACCACCTTGGCGTCCTTCAGCCTGCGGAGCTCCAACTGCCTCTGCTGGGCCTTCTGACCCGCCGGCGTCGCCAACCACCGCTCGCGACGAGCCCGCGCAGCAGCCTCCCGCTCCTTCCTCTGGACCTCGAGCCGCCGCGCCTCCTCAGCCCGCTGACGCGCAGCTTCCTCCCGCTTCCTTGCGGCTTCCGCACGGCGGAGCCGCTCCTGCTGGTGGGCGCTCTGTGCCTCGGCGGACCGGCGGGAGGTCCACCACACACTGCGTTGGAACCATCGGTGCTCCCCGTCGACGAGCCGCATCACCTCGCGCCGAGCCGACAGGCTCGGGCAGGAGCTCAGCCGGCCGTGCAGCACCCACTGGGTGAACCGGCTGAGCTCGGCTTCCTGGAAAGACCACGTGCCGGAGGAAAAGCTGCCGAGGCCGTCGTCCACGACCCACGGGGCATCGGCCTGTTCGGGTACACGCACACGGATGGAAGGCACGGCCCCCAGCCACACAGGCGGCCGCTTGTGCGGGGAGACCCAGCACACGGCGATGTCTTCGGCCGCGTACCGGTCTGTGCGGGCCTGGATGTCCTCCACCGTGATCGGGGACAGCTGCGCCTCCCAGGCGATCCGCTGTCTCCCGTCGGGCGAGGTCGCCATCACGTCGGCCCGCCACGAACCGTCGGCGGCCGCGACCTCGAGTTCGGCGAACCATCCGGCCGCGCGGATGGCCCCCGCCATCTCGAGCTTGAGCATGTGGTGCTCCCAGGACTCGTTCGCCAGAGAGCACTCCGGCGGCCGGCCCGCGTCGTGGCAGAAGAAGCGCACGCGGTTCGGCGAGTGCTTGGCGTGCACGCCCCAGGTGCACTCGGGGCAGGTGAGGGCGATACGGGGGGAGACCTTGTGGACCTGGGACCAGGCCAGGCCGGCTCCCAGGTCGGGCTGGGTGGAGTCGATGCGACCCACCTCGGGGTGAAGGGCGGTGAAAGGCATGAAAATCGCGTCTCCTGTACGATCCTGCGCCCAGGGCGGCCAATCCGACAGGCACGAGATAGCGGGCAGCACTGACAACGGCCCCGCGCGAAGTCGGGCGGACGAACCCCGTGTGGGCGAGGCTCCGGGTGCAGCGCCTCACTCAGCCGGTGAAGACGCCATACCTGCTCGGCAATCAGGTCAACAGATCAGCGCGCGAAGATCATCAATACTGTATGTGCGCCCTGGTAATCGATGGTTTCGTCGCGGGCCTCTCCACCCCCGTCTCTGGGTCGTTCGACCGCATAGGCAAGGGGTGACACGACCAGGCCCTGGTCGTAGGTCGGCCGTCCGCGGAGTCGCCACCGATAGGTGGTGCCGTCCACCGTGATGAGCCGCGATCCCTTTTTGACTAGTGTCATGTCCACATCCTTCCCCTGTATGGCAGTAGTGAACGGCAGCTGATCGCTTCGCGCCGAGGGCCGGGTCAGGGCCTGTGCATGCGGATCACGTCCCGGCTTGCGCGGGCTCCAGGAGTGTGAGGAGGGCTTGGCGCTCCTTTTCGTCGACAGCCCGTCCCAGCGCAGCTTGGACTCCCCTGTTCCTGCAGCACACCGGTCCCGCGGGTGGCGATGGCAGCATGGGGCGTGCTGGGCCTTGTTCAGCCACACCACTGTCCGTGGTCCGACCCGGCCCCGTTCCGCCAGCGCGGCCTCGGCGCGGGTCGGGTCGAACCTCGTACGGTCCCCACTGCCCGGCCCCGGCTCGTCTGCGGCCGGCTCAGCGTCCCTGGCAGCCGCGCCCGGCCGCTGCTTCGTGGCCCGCGGCAATGCCAGAAGCTCGTTCACTGGCAGCCTGAGCGCCTTTGCCGACGCCGCAACCGTTTCATCGTGGCGGGGGACGTCAATGTCATCGAGCGCAAGCACCAGCTTCCGCGTCCTTCCATGCCGCCGACCTCACCGATGGCTTCCGGCACATCCGCCCTGAAGAGGTCGCCCACTCCTGGTTCGGGCACACGGGCGGACGGCTTCCGCTTCGACCACCTCTTCGTCTCCACCCCCCACGCCGACCGCGTCCTGGTCTGCGACTGCCGCCAGGAAGCCCACGAACCGGGGCTGACCGACCGCGCGGTCATGACACTGCGCCTGGGCCTGCCGTCCACCCCGGGCGGACAGGGCGAAGCCCCGGCGACGGGCGCTGGCTGACAGCCGACCGACGTGGCACCCGAACGTCGGCGTTTCGGCCAACCGCCCCCGAGTCGCGTGCCCTTGTGCGGCAAGGGTCGATGCCGGAGCCGCGGACCACATCTCGGACGCCGAGCGGGAGCTGTACGGGGGCCGGCTGCGCTACGACCAGTCCTTGGTGCGGCACGAAGGACCGCTGACCCGGCTGAAGTTCGGGCACATGGCGGCCGCGCCGCCCGCACATGGTGGCCATGGTGCCGCACACCGCGCTGGAATGCGGACCGACGCGCGCTGATGGGGGTCGTGACGGCCGCGTGGGGCCTGGTGGCCGTCAACGGTGTTCTCACGCAGTTGTTCGCCGACGGTCCGACCGTGGACAAGCTCCGCGACGCTCTGCCGTCTCCGGTGGTGCTCGCGGTCGCGGCGGGGGCCGGCGCCGTGCTGTCGGCCCGGTCGACGGCGTCTTGGAGGCGGGGCGGTTCGGCACCGACTCGGCCCGCAGCATGCTGCGGCTGTCGGTCGGCGTGGGAAGGGTGGCGGGCGAGAACACGATCCCGCTCGCCGGTGCCCCACTGCCCGCGCCGGTGCGGGGGGTGAGGACGAAGGCGGTCTCGTTCACTCATCCGGGTGCCGACGGTCCCTCTCTGAAGGGTGTGGGCGTGTGCGTGCCGCGGGGGAAGGTCACGGCCCTGGTAGGGGCGAATGGATCGGGGAAGACCACCCTCACGAAGGTGCTGGCCGGACTGCTGCTGCCCGCCGGGGGAGACGGGTGGTGGGCGGGTGAATCGGGCGGGCGTGTCGAGCTGCGTGAGGCCGACCGCGCCCAGGTTCTCGCCGAAGTCGGTTGGCTGGCACCGGACTTCCCGCGCTGGGAGATGGCGGGGGCGGCGAACGCGGCCATCGGCGTCGGCGACCGTCCCCGGAACACGGCCTGCGTCCGCAAGGCCGCAGGCGAAGCGGGCGTCCTTGGCGCTGCCGGTCTCCGATGCAGCCCGCCTCCACGTCCACCCGGACATCGGCCCCGATTTCGAACCGGTCATCCGGGCCGACGCCACCACCCCCGCGGCCGTGGCTGCTCCTGGCTCGATGGCCAGCGCTTGCTCACAGTGGCGCTGGCCTCCTGAGTCTGTCCCGTGCGGGGCGTGGAGTCGCGGCTCGCGGTGGGAACAGGCTGTGTCACCGGTTCATTCGTGCGGCCGGTGGTGCAACGGGGCCGCTCTCGGCATGGCTCGAAGAACCCTTACCCGTGTCAGCCGCTCCTGAGAGGATCGCCAGTCGCAAAGCACTGGTCGAGCACTGGTCGAGTGGGTGGCGGGGGCCGCCGGCCCAACAGGACGGGGGAAGCAGTGCCTGCATGGTCGAAAGTACTCAAGACCGGATTCGTTGCCGGTCTCAGCAGCGTGGTGCTCGCCATCGCGCCGAACGCCGCGATGGCCAACGGTGGCAACTGGGCCGTCCAGCTCGGGCACGGCGGCCCAGCCTGTTACGGCTACACCAACTGGACCAGCAACCACGTTACCGGAAAGATCTACTCCCAGGCGGGCGACAACTGCTTCGTCACCATCACGCAGTGGTGGCGGAGCAGCGGTGCCGAGACCGGCCGGGACACCGAATACACCTGGGGCAGCGGGACGACGGCCGTCGCCCCGCACAACAGCTACGGGTACTACTACTACGGCCCAGCCGGGAACAACGACTACCTCTGCGTCCAGGTGTACATCCAGGACAACGACTCCCCGCCCCCGTGGTACTCCTACGTGACCTACGGCAGCGGCTGCTGACGGACATGCTCTGCTGGGCGTGATCACCCGCCATTGCGTGCCCACGCCCGGCACCACCACCGACCCCGTTCAGACCGGTGACGATCGCCCATGGCCTGCCGGACCGGCCCGAAGAGCTGGCGGGACGGCGCTGATAGTACGGTTGTCAGCCTGGGGAACAAGAGGGCAGCCGGATCGCCCCTACCGTCGCCTGCGAGCGGCCCGGCGGCCGGCCCACATCCCGCGGACCGGTCGTACGCCACTGGCCCGAGGTCCTCACGCAGGTCGCGGCGGGCCAGGGCGTCTCACCGGTGGCCGCCCGCGCCGAGGAGTTCCACCCCCGGCCCGGCATCGCCTCGTGCCGTTCCGCGACGCACCCCCCATCGACTACGGCGTGCTGTGGGCGACCGACCGCGTCAGCGCGGCCGTCCGTGCCTTCACGGGCACCCTGCGCGAGACCGTCGCGGCAGACCGGCAGACAGCCGCCCGCGCCGTGCTCCGCAGGGATGGGGCCGGGCCGCCCGGCGCCTCGCCGCGGGAGCCTGGCCACCCCTCTACCACCCGCGCCTTGAAGACGCCCTGCGGGCCAGGGCGTCCGCCGCCTTCCGGGTGCACGAGGGCACGGAGGTCCTGGCCCTCCCGGACCCCTCTGACCCCACCGGATCCGCGGCAGTGGCGCCAACGGCCGGACAGGCACCGGCCCGCCCCTGCATCATGTGGTTCTCGCACCGGCCGCGCGCGGCCGCAGGGGGTAGGGGGCACGCATGAGGACTGTCCGCGGCGAGCAGGCCGACGACGTGATGGTGTGGGTGCGCCGGGGCGGGTTCCCCGGCGAACTCCGGGAGGGCGACGCCGACCTGGCACGCCGGCTCCTCGGCACGGCGCCCTCCGGGGTACGGGCGGTGGTGATCGCCCTCGGCGGCGGGTCGTTCCGCTGGGTGGACGCTGACGGGGACGAGGACGTGCTGCTTGCGGCCGACGACGACCCGGACGACGACCCGGACGAGGACGTCGACGAGGACGACGACGCCGCGGACGCGGGCCGTGACGACACCGAGGGCGGCTTCGCGCTGGGCACCGGCGACGGCGCCAGCCTCCCCGGACTGCCCGTCTCCTGGGCGCTGCTGGAGTTCCGCTGCCCGCACGGGGACGCGACCGTGCTGGTCGCCCGCCACCCGCACGTCGCACCGGCCTGCCCGGCGCACCATGTCCCGCTGGAACCGTACGAGGACTCCGGGTCCGGGCGGTGAGTGCCCCCGCCCCGTTCGCCACGGGCATCACCCAGTTCACCGCCTCGCGCTTCGCCCTCGTCGGCTACCTCCCCACGTACGCGGCCCTGGCCTACCTCGGGGCACTTCTCGCCGCCCGCGCGCCCGGGGGCGGCATCGAGGTGTCCCTGGCACTGTCCCGGCTGCACCGCTCCTCCGGCGCGGCGCTCGCCGCCCTCGCCCTGGGCGCGCTGCTCGTCGCCGTCCTCCTCCACCCCCTCCAGGCGCCGCTCGTCCAGCTGCTGGAGGGCTACTGGCCGCGCCCCGCCCGCCCCGCCGCCCGGTGCGCGGTGAAGCTCCAGGAACGCGCCCGCCGCCGGACGGCCCGGGCTTCCCGGGCCGTCGCCGCCCGCCCCACCGAGGCCGAAGAACAGCGGATCCTGGCGGCCGCCTGGCAGCTGGCCCGGAGCTACCCGCCCTCCCCGGTGCCCCTGCTGCCGACGGCGCTCGGCAACACCCTGCGCGCCGGTGAGGCGACGGCGGGTGCCGCGTACGGGGCGGACGCCGTGGTGTGGTGGCCCCGGCTCTACCCGCTGCTCGGCGACCGGGTCCGGGCCGTCGTCGACGACCGGCGCGACCAGCTCGACCTGGCCTGCCGGCTGAGCGTGACCGCGGCGGCCACCGGCGTGCTGAGCGTCCCCCTCGTCCTCGGCGGCGACGGATGGTGGCCGGCGAGCCCGGCCGCCTTCCTGCTGGCGGCCTGGGTGGCCTACCGCGCGGCCGTGGCGGCGGCCCGCGGCTACGCCGAGGCCCTGTCGGCCGCCTTCGACCTGCACCGCTTGGACCTCGTGACCGCCCTGCACCTGCCCCCGCCCGCGGACTCCGACGCCGAACGCGTCCTGAACCGCCGGCTCACCCGGTTCTGGGCGCAGGGGGTACCGCTCACCGCCCTCCCGTACGCACACGAGCGCGCACACGAGCGCGAACACGAGCGAGGGCGCGAGCCGGCGGCCCCGCCGCCCCCGGCGCCCGCCGTACCCGGAGAGGACGCCTCCTCTTGAAAGGCCCCGCATGCCCCCTCCTCCCCCCACCTCCCCCTCCGCGGCGCGCGTCCTGGCCTTCAGCCGGGACTGGGCGGGACTCTGCCGGGGCGGCCGCATCCTCGTCAGCATCGACCGCGTCATCAACGGTGACCCGCTCACGGAGATCCTCGCGCACGAGTCCGTCCACGACGTCCTGCTCAGGACCACCCCGCTGGGCTGGCTCCAGCTCGTCTTGAGCCCCTCCGCCATGGAGCCCTACGAGCCCGGAGCGCTGCGCGACCGGTGCGCGCGGCTGCTCGCGGCCACGGTCGAGGCCTCCCGGTTCACGCACGAGGCGGTCGCGACGTTCCTGCCCGCCCTGGAGGTCGAGCCGGCCGCCATGGCGGCCTACCGGGCCCGGCACCCCCAGTCCTACCTCGACGCCGCCGACGCCCTGGAGTGGCTGCGCACCCGCGACCTGCCCGACGCGTCCCGGGAGCGGCTCGCCCTCGTCCTGGGCGAACTCGCCCTCGCCGTCCCCGTCCTGGAAGCCTGGCAGCCGCAGCGGCTCCACCGGCCGAAACGGGCCGAGCGGTGGCTGCGCGTCCCGGGCAACCGGCCGGACCGCCGCTTCCCGGCCCTGTGCCGCGCCCTGGAGGCGCTTCCCGACGCGGACCTGCGCCGCGCGGCGGACGCCGGCCCGGAGGAGACCGCCCGCCTGCTCGCCCACGTACGCCTCGACGGAGCACCTCTCGCGTACGGCCGGCTCCCCGCCGACGTCGCCACCCCCGCGTGGGTGGCCGGGCTCGTGGACCGGGTGATCGGCCCCCTCCTCGCCGACACCGGACTGCCGCAGCACGAGCGGGACGCGCTCTGCGGGCTGTGGGCGGTACCGGAGCTCGGCATGCCCGGTCTGCATCCCGCCCTGATGTCGGTCGTCCTCACCCAGACCACGTCCACCCACGGCCGGATCGACCTCGACCCCCCGACCGACGAACTCCACGGCTACCCGCTGGTCGAGGTGCTGCACAACGCGCTCCCCGTCCGGGTGCCCGGCGTGGAGCCCGTCGGCACCGAGCCGATGTGGTTGGGCGAGGGCGACACGGCCCTGTGGTTCATCTCGCCCTGGCAGGAGCAGCGTGCCTGCCACCTCTCACCGACCTGGCTCCACGAATGGCTCGGGGAGCTCGACGAGGGCACGACCCTGTGCATGCGCGACGGCGGCGGCGACCTCGCCGGACTGCTGACCGGCGACCGCGCGCTCGCCGCGCGGCGCCGCGTCGTCCTGCTGCAGCACCGCACCCCGCACTCCGCCCTGCTCGTCGAACTCCCGGTGCTGGGCCTCGACGGGGAGCGCGGACCGGTGACGATGACGGTGGCGCACTCCGAACTCGACGGCGTCGCCTACCTCATGCTGCGGCCCGAGAGCTCCTCGCCCGTGCTCATCGTCCCCACGGCCCGGGTCACCGCCGAACGGGCGGCGCGGGTACTGGCGGAGCGGCGCGACCAGGTCCGCTTCCGCCTGGTGACCGCCCCCGAGGAGTTCTACACCTCGCCCGCGATGCTCCGGGACGTCATGCGGGTGCTGCACAACTTCGAGGCCAGGCCGTGGCCCGACACCCTGCGGGCCGATCCGCCCGCCACGGCGCGCGAGCCCGGCCGCCGCCGCGCCGAACTGGACCTGGACCCCTTCGTGGCACGGATGGAGGAGGCGGGGCGGGCGTTCGCGCGGACCCCCACGGCGGAGCGGTTCGCCGTACTGCGGGAGGCCGCCGAGGGCGTACTGGCCGCCCCGTCCTTCCCCCACATCTCCCTGGGCTGGCGGATCCGCCTCCGCCAGGACGTGGCCGCCGCCCTCTACGGCGGCGTCGAGGCCCTGCACGACGACGCCGTCCTGCGGCGGGTGATCGAGATCCAGACGGAACTCGTCGCCCTCCTGCCCGAGGACGCCCCCGAACGCCCTGCCCAGCTCCGGACCCTGGCCCTCCTCTCGCTGTGCCTGCGCCGCGTGACCGGCGGGGCGTCGCCGCAGGACATGCTGCTGGAGGCGCTGCTGACGGAAGCGGCGACGCGGGCGGGCTCCCGCCCCCCGCCCGGCCTCGCCGCCCTCCGCCACCTCCGCCGCCCCCCGACCGGTCCCGCGACCTGAGCCGCCGCACCCCGCCGCCTGTACCGCTCGCCGGCGACGAGGGCGCCGCCGGACTCGTCCGGGGCGACCGCGGCGGGCCACAACCGGGATCCGCCGGTCGGCTCGCGCAGCAGGCCGTCGTCACGGAGCGGGTGGAGTACCCGGTGTCCCTGATCCGGCCCGACAGCGTGGACCGGCCGCACGGTACGTCAGATCCAGCCGTGGCGAACCGCGTAGAGCGCCATCTGGAACCGTGTCATCGAACCGGCCCGGGTGTTGATCGCCTCCACGTGGCGGGACAGGGTCCGTCGGCTGATGCCGAGGAGTTCGGCGATCGTGTCGTCGGTGATCCCGGTGGACAGCAGCTCCAGGATGCGGCGGTGCATCGGCTGCAGGCCGCAGGGCACGTGGTCGTTCAGGTGCATGGGCAGCGCCGCGCGCCACGAGGTCTCGAACAGCCCCGCGAGTGCCGACAGCAGGCTGGAGGGATGGACCACCAGCAGATAGTCCTTGACCTCCGACTCGACGCACGACATCGACACGATGGCCAGGCGCTGGTCGTAGATGGTCAGTTTCACGGGGACCGTCGGCAGGACCCTGGCCTGTTCCCCGGCGGCGATGCAGGGCTGGATGTTGACGCCGTAGTAGGCCGCGTTCTGGACGGCCGATTTGGAGTAGACCACCCGGTACTGCACGCCGCTGCCCAGCTTCTCGATCTCGGTCGGATTGGCGGTGCAGTGCGTGTGGTACGGCGGGGTGTCGAAGCGCAGCACCTCGTGTTCCACGGCCTCCTCGAAGTTCCAGATCCGCTCGGCGACGTGCGGGCCCTTGACCACCTCGACCAGATCCTCCACCCCTTGCGGGGCCACCGCGCGCCGGTATCCGCGGTAGGCCTGCTTGGCCGCCAGGTGCGCCTGGTGGACTTCGGCCGTCCGCATGTGCGCCATGCTCTCCAGCGCGATCGACGGTTCGACCGGTACGTGTTCCCCGCCGTCCGCGGCGCCGTGGGAGAGGGTGAGCAGACCGAGTTTGCGCAGGTGCGCCAGCTGCCGGTCCAACGCGTGGTCCGTGGGCGGCAGGCCGTTCTTGTGACCGCGACGGCGCCGGCCGATCCTGGCCGCCAGGCGTTCGGTGGTGCAGGGCCCGGTGTCGAGCAGGGACACGTAGATGTCCGCCTGCATCCGGGTGAGGCCGAGACGGCACAAGTGCTCTCGTATGTCTTCTTCGGGCATCCGGACCCCCGTGGGACGGTACGGCCACGCCCGCCCGGCCGGTGGGCGGCGCCGTCGCCCACCGGCGGGCCGTCACCTGGCCGCACGAACGAACTGGCTTGACATGGTTGCATGTTGGCCGAAGCGGAAGCAAAGAATTCGCCTGCTGTTCTCGGGGGTCCGCACCCCACCGGTTCCGCGTGGCGGGCCGGCTCACGGGGCTGAGCCGCCCGCACGGAGCGACGGCGCCCTTTGACGCCAACGGCCATGAGCGGCCACCGGTCCGGGGCGCGGCGGAGTACACCAGTGGTGCCCGGGAACCGCCGGACGCTGCATTTCCCCTCGCCACCGGAGCCTCCTTTGTCCTTCCCCCTGCCCCGCCTCTCCTCCAGGTCGCTCGCCCTCGCCGTGGCCACGGCGACCGCCGTCGCCACGATCACGCTCGCCGTCGATCCCGCCGAGGCCGTCGGTCCCGCCGAGGCCGGCCCCGCCCACGGGCGGGTGCGTACCGCCTCCGCACCCATACCCGGCCGCTACGTGGTGGTCTTCAGGGAACAGCCCGCCTCCGTACCGCACGGCCCGGCCCCGGACGCCGGACACGCGGCGGCCGCAGCCGCATCCGCAGCCGCATCCGCGGCCGCACGCACCGCACGCACCCACGGCGGCACCGTCCGCACCGTCTTCAGCACGGCCCTGCGCGGCTACGCCGCCGAGATGACCGCGGCCCAGGCCGAGCGAGTGGCCGCCGACCCCGAGGTCTCCTACGTCCAGCAGGACGGCCTGCACGCCGCGGCCGCGACCCAGACCGACCCGCCCTGGGGCCTGGACCGCATCGACCAGCGCGACCTCCCGCTCGACAGGAAGTACACGGCCGCCCAGAGCGCCGCGAACGTCACCGTCTACCTGGTGGACAGCGGCCTGCGCACCACCCACTCCCAGTTCCAGGGCCGGGCCGCCATCGGCGTGGACGAGGTCGGCGACGGCCGCAACGGCGCCGACTGCACGGGCCACGGCACCCACGTCGCCGGAACCGTCGGCGGCAAGGACTTCGGCGTGGCCAAGGGCGTCAGACTGGTGGCCGTCCGCGTCACCGACTGCCGCGACCGGGCCGCCACCTCGGCGATCATCGCCGCCGCCGACTGGATCACCGCCCATGCCGCCGGGCCGGCCGTGGTCAACATGAGCATCAACGGCGGCGCGAACACCGCCGAGGACGACGCCATCAAGCGCTCCATCTCATCCGGCGTCACCTGGGTGGTCTCCTCCGGCAACGGCAACACCGACGCCTGCGCCAACTCACCCGCCCGCATCGGCGCGGCCATCGTCGTCAACAACTCCACCGCCGACGACGCCCGGCGCTCGGACTCCAACTTCGGCCCCTGCACCGACCTGTTCGCCCCGGGAACCGCCATCACCTCCGCCGGCAACCAGAGCGACACCGCCGGCCGCCAACTCTCGGGCACCTCGATGGCCGCACCCCACGTCACGGGAGCCGCCGCCCTGTTCCTGTCGACGCACCCCGGCGCCACACCGGCCGAGGTCCACAGCGCCCTGACCGCGGCCGCGACCACCGGCAAGATCCGCGGCGCCGGGAAGGACACCCCCAACCGGCTGCTCTTCACCGGCGGCTCCTAGCGTCTGTCCCCCCCCGCCCCCGGCAGGGGACCGGCCCGTGCGGACGAGCCGTCGCGCGCGGTACGCCGCCCACCCGCGCCAGTGGCGACCATGAGCCACCGCGGCCCGCTTCCCGCAGGTAGAACCGACCCGGACACCGGGACCACCACCCCGGCCCACCGAACTCCCGGCCGGTCCCTCCCGCCCCCCGCATCCCCCACGGCGCGTCGGCGGGCGGACCGGCCGGGTCCGAGCCCAAGGCGGGCTCACCTCCCCCCGCAACCTCTCAAGGAGCAGACATGGACGAACCCCGACCCGCACGCCGGCACCTCGGAAGGAGCGCGCTGATCGCGACCTCCATCGCCGCCCTCATCGCCGGCGGTTTCATGGTCAGCGCATCCGCCGGCCAGGCCCCGTCCGACCAGACCGCGCAGGACGACACCGCCGTATCGCAGCTCGCCGAGCCGGGCGCCACCATCACCCCCGCGAAGGTCAGCGCCGACGCCTCGAAGGCGGCGACGCACACCGAACGCCAGGTCTGCGCCGACGGCGCCGGCTGGATGCGGCTGCGCTTCACCGACCTCACCCTCCACGGCGACGACGCGGTCACCCTCACCGGCTCCTCCGGCGGCACGTACACCCTCACCTCCCGCAACGGCACGAGCGGCAGCTTCTTCACCCGCGC
The DNA here is from genome assembly GCF_044763325.1 of Streptomyces sp. NPDC096136. NCBI lineage: Bacteria > Bacillati > Actinomycetota > Actinomycetes > Kitasatosporales > Streptomycetaceae > Streptomyces > Streptomyces sp. NPDC096136. The sequence goes on from NZ_JBIWFZ010000006.1 coordinate 333,761, forward strand.
CTTCAGCGGCGGCTGCGTGACGGTCACCCCCCGGCTCACCCAGGCCGGCAGCCGCTATTCCATCGATGCCTACCAGTCCGGCCGGCAGGCCCTGGCGGCGGCCTCCGTCCGGATCGCGGCGGCCGGCGACATCTGCGGCGAAGCCTGCAACCAGACCGCCCCCCTGGTGAGCGCCATGTCCCCCGCAGCCGTGATCACCGCGGGCGACAACGCCTACGAGTCCGGCACCCTCTCGGAGTTCAACGGCGCCTACGACAAGAACTGGGGAAAGTTCAACTCCATCGTCCACCCGGCACCCGGCAACCACGAGTACAAGACCAGCGGCGCCAAGGGCTACTTCGACTACTACCAGGGCAAGGGCGTCAAGACCGGCGACCGCGACAAGGGCTACTACAGCGTCGACGTCGGCGACTGGCACCTGGTCTCCCTCAACTCCAACATCAGCACGGGCGCCGGCAGCACCCAGGAGAAGTGGCTGCGCGCCGACCTGGCCGCGAGCACCAAGCCGTGCACGCTGGCGTACTGGCACCACGCCCGGTTCTCCTCCGGCGACCACGGCGACAGCGCCGGAACGGCCCCGCTGATGAAGGCGCTGACCGACTACAAGGCCGACGTGGCGCTCTGGGGCCACGACCACCACTACGAGCGGTTCGCCCCCGCCCTGTCCGACGGCACCAGGGACACCGCCAACGGCATACGCTCCTTCGTGATCGGCACCGGCGGCCGCGCCCTCTACAGCACACGGAACAGCACGTCCGGCCCCTCCGAGGTGTTCAACAGCAACACCTACGGGGTCGGGCAGTTCGACCTGACCTCCACCGGATACTCCTTCGCCTTCAAGCCGGTCGCCGGCCGCACCTTCACCGACTCCGTCAGCGGCACCTGCCACGCCAAGGGCAACAACCCCGGCCCCGGCCCCACGCCGACCCCGACCCCGACCCCGACCTCCACCCCGACCTCCACCCCCACCCCCACGCCGACGCCGACCCCCACCCCCGGCGGCCCGGTGACCTCGGGGGCCGCGTACCAACTGCTCAACGCCAACTCGGGCAAGGTCCTCGACAGCCCCTCCAAGAACGGCGAGGGCGGCAACCTCGTGCAGTGGACCGGCGGCAACTTCGACAACCAGAAGTTCACCGCCACCCGGAACTCCGACGGCACCTACCAGCTCAAGGTGAAGAGCAGCGGCCTGTGCGTCGCCGGCGCACCGGGTTCCACGAGCGACGGGACGGCGGTCCAGCAACGCACCTGCGCCACGGCGGCGGACCAGAAGTGGAAGATCGCCGCCGCCGGCGGGGCCTTCACCCTGACCGCGCAGCACAGCGGCAAGTGCCTGGACGTCAGCGGCGGCTCCACGGCCGACGGCGCCCGCATCGTCCAGAGCACCTGTGACGGACGCGGCAGCCAGCAGTGGAAGTTCAACGCCGCCACCTGACCCGCCCGCCGGACGGCCGCGCCCTGACCACGGCGCCCCGACCGCCGCGCCCCGACACCCCGCCCTGACCACCTCCTCCGCCGGAGCGTCACGATGTACCTGTCCCAGGCCAGAGCCGCCGACCCCAGCCGCGGCACCACCAAACCCCCCACGGCGTCCGCGACCGGAGGCGGCACCGCGAGAACGAGGGTGCCGGCCACCGTCCTGGCCCTGGGCCTGGTCAGTCTCGTCACCGACGCTTCGGCGGAGACGGTCACCGCGATCCTGCCCATGTACCTGATGTACGGACTGGGCATCGGCTACCTGCAACTCGGCGCCCTCGACAGCCTCCACACCGGCGCCACCGCCCTCTTCCGGATCGGCGGCGGGTACGCCGCCGACCGCTTCGGGCACTCCAAAGCCGTCGCCACCGGCGGATACGCCCTCTCCGCCCTGACCAAACTCGCCTTCCCCGCCGTCGGATCGGCCGCCTCGGTCGGCGCGCTGGTGGCGGCCGACCGCATCGGCAAGGGCATCCGTACCGCCCCCCGTGACGCACTGATCACCGCCGCGGTCCCCGAGACGGAACTGGGCCGGGCCTTCGGCATCCACCGCGCGATGGACACCTGCGGCGCCCTGCTGGGACCCCTCATCGCCTTCGCCGTCCTCCTCGCCGTCCCCGGCGGCTACGACACGGCGTTCCAGGTCAGCTTCTGCCTCGCCGCCGCGGGTGTCGTCGTCATCGTCGCCTTCGTCCGCCGCGACCCGCGTCCCGCACCCCGCGACCGCGGAGTCGGCCTGCGCGAACGCGTCACCTCCCTGCGGACTCCCGCCATCCGGCGCTGCACCCTGGCAGCCGCCCTGCTGGGCCTGCTCACCGTCGGCGACATGTCCTTCTACATCGGCCTGCAACACCGCCTGGACGTCCCCGCCGGAGCCCTCCCGCTCCTGCCCATCGGCACGGCCCTCGTCTTCATGACGGCGGCGGTGCCGGTCGGTGTCCTCGCCGACCGCATCGGCCGGTGGCCCCTGTTCCTGTGCGGCCACCTCGCGGCGCTCGGCGCCTACCTCTTCCTCTGGCTGGCACCCTTCACCGGCTGGCCGGCCGCCGCCCTCGTCCTCCTCCTGTACGGCCTCTTCTACGCCGCCACCGACGGCGTACTCATGGCACACGTCGCGCCCCTCCTGCCCCAGACGGCACGCACGACGGGCCTGGCCGTCGTCCAGACCGCGCAGTCCCTCGCACGGGCCGGCGGCGCGCTCGCCTTCGGTGCCGTCGCCGCGCTCAGCGGACCCGCAACCGCCTTCGCCGTGTTCGGCTGCGCGTGCGCGGCCGCGATCGCCACCGCCCGCCTCATCCACCGACCCGGGAAGGACACATGAACGCCCTCCGCACCGCGGGCGCGACCGCCCTCGTCATCGCCCTGCTCGGCACGGCCGCGGCCACCGTCGCCTGGAAGGGGAGCGCAGCCGAACCGGGCACCGGCGGGCTGCGCCTCACACAGCCGGGCACGCTCCTCGTCGTCGACGCCGAGGACACCCGGGTACACCAGAAGACCCGGCAGGGCGAGGAACTCGGCACCGGACCGGACTGCCGCCGCGCCGCCGTCGCCGCCGGCACCCTGGCCTGCCTGCACGGGCTTCCCGGGCCCTTCTCCTCCGAAGTGCGCATCTACCGACCGGGCAGGACCGAACCCGAGGTCACCCTGCCCGTGTGGGGCAAACCCAGCAGGGCCCGGGTCTCCCCGTCGGGCCACCTCGTCGCCTGGACGGTCTTCCGCTCCGGAGACTCCTACGCCGCCTCAGGCCAGTTCTCCACCACGGCCGGGATCTACGACCTGCGCAACGGCGCCCACTACGGCTCCCTGGAGGACTTCACCGTCCACGTCGACGACCAGGCCGCCCAGTCCGACGACCGGAACTTCTGGGGCGTCACCTTCGCCGCAGACGACCGGACCTTCTACGCCACCATGTCCGTCGGCGGCCGCACCCACCTCATGCGCGGAGACCTCTCCACCCGGGAACTCACCGCCCTGCGCACCAACGTGGAGTGCCCCTCCCTGTCACCGGACGAGACCCGCATCGCCTACAAGAAGCGCGTCGGAGCCGACTGGCAGCTGCACGTGCTGCACCTGCAGACGGGCCAGGACACGGCCCTGGCCGCCCCCGCCGGCATCGACGACCAGGCCGCCTGGCTCGACGACGCCACCATCGCCTACAGCAGGGCGGAACGGGGCAGGCCCTTCGTCTACGCCGTGCCCGCCGACGGATCCGGACAGCCCGTCACACTCACCGAAGGCAGCTCCCCGACCCTCACCACCGACGCCCGCCGCCCCACACCGTGAGGATCAGCCCGAACATGGACCCGCGTGCGCGCACCGCCCCCGCCCTGGTCGTCCCCCCACCGCCCACCGCCCACCGCCACCGCGAAGACCCCCGACGAGGCCGTCGGCCGTCGGGCGCCGTTCCGCGGCGCAATCAGGACCACGCCCCGACCAGTTATTCCGCTTCCTGCTCCTGCAACTGCGGGCGCCCCTACCGCGGGCGGAACGTTCCACCCCTCACCACACCTGGAGGACTTCCACCCGAAAGGGGCGCGGCGCGAAGAGCCCACCCCACCTCAAACACTTCCCATAAGCAAACAATCTCTCGCTCCGGGTGGGCCCGGGGCATGTCAGATCCAGCCGTTGCGCGCCGCGTGCAACGCCATCTGGAAGCGCGTCATCGAGCCTGCGCGGGTGTTCATCGCCTCGATGTGGCGGGACAGCGTGCGCCGGCTGACGCCGAGGAGCTCGGCGATGGTGTCGTCGTTGACGCCGGTGGCCAGCAGCTCCAGGATGCGCCGGTGGATCGGTTGCAGGCTGCACGGGGCGCGGTCGTCGAGGTGCATGGGCAACGCGGCGCGCCACGAGGTCTCGAAGAGGCCCGTGAGCGCCGACAGCAGGCTGGAGGGGTGGACCATCAGCAGATAGTCCTTGACCTCGGACTCGACGAACGACATGGAGACGATGGCCAGGCGCTGGTCGTAGACGGTCAGCTTGACGGGGACCGTGGGCAGGACCCGAGCCTGTTCTCCCGCCGCTATGCAGGGCTTGATGTTGACGGTGTAGTAGGCCGTGTCCTGAACGGCGGACCGGGAGTAGACGACCCGGTACTCCACGCCGCTGCCGAGCTTCTCGATCTCGACCGGATTGGCCGTGGCGTGCGTGTGGTACGGCGGGGAGTCGAAGCGCAGCACCTGGGACTCGGCGGCTTCCTCGATGTTCCAGATGCGTTCGGCGACGTGCGGACCCCTGACCACTTCGATCAGGTCCTCCGTCTCCTGCGGGGCCATGGAGCGCCGGTAGCCGCGGTAGGCCTGCAGAGCCGCCAGATGCGCCTGGTGCACCTCGGCCGACCGGGTGTCGGCCATGGCCTTCAGCGCGATCGACGGCTCGACGGGGACGTGTTCGCCCCCGTCGGCCCCCGCGGTGGTGATCAGGCCCAGCCTGCGCAGGTGGGCGAGGTCGCGGTCCAGTGCCCGGCGCTCGAAGAGGAGGTGACCGATCTCGTGCCCGCGCCGGTGACGTCCGACCCTCAGCGCCAGTTCTTCCGTCGCGCAGGGACCCTCGGCGAGCAGGGAGACGTAGATCTCCGCCTGCATGTGGGTCAGACCCAGACGGCACAGCTGGCCCCGTATGTCCTCGTCCCCCATCAAACCCCCCACGTGAGAAGAAACGCCAAGATCATCTTGGCATGGGGGGTGATGCGTACGCAAAGAATCGACTGGACTCGCACGGATCCCGGCACCCTCGCGCCCGCCACCGGCAACGCCCGCCGACGCCCCGTCCGCTCCTGCGCAGCCGACCGGAGAGCATCGCTCCGACCCAGGGGACAGTCTCAGCCGCAGATTCCGTTTACGGGGGTTCCATCCCCAGGCTGAACGCAGTTGGTCGGGCGACCTGAGCGGACACCGCCGCCGTCCTGCCGACAGCCGCGACGACCAGGCGGCTGCCGACGTCGATGACGACCTGCATTCACGCCGTACACCGGTAGCAGCGTTCGTCGGCCGTTCCGGGAACGCGGGCGCGACGCTGCTCCCGCATCGACGTGCGAAAAGTGCCGGATCGGAATGGTCGAGATGGAAAGCCGAAACTCTGGAGTCCTCAAGAAGCGGCCCGCGCCGAAATCCCTGCATCGAGACCGAAGCGCCTCCGACTCCGGCGCCGGGGACGGTGCATGCAGGCCGCGATGCGCGACGCCACACATGAGAGGGGACTGGAAGGGCACGCTGAAACCTGACCTGTCCACCGCACCCGAGCCGGGGGGAAGGTCAGGCTCGCAGTGACCGCGGCTGCTCCCATCAGGCGTGATGCCAAGTCGCCATAACGGGTTGGCCAGAGCGTCACATTGGCGACCTTGGTTTTGTACACATACTGCCGATGACGGATCTGGGGTCGCAGGTGCTTCACTGGTGGCATGACACCGAAGACTGATCCCCGTCCTCCTGCGGTTGAAATCCGCTTAGGGGGAATGCATTTGACCATTCAGCGGATACCCGCTTGGCTCCTCGCGCTGATCACATCAGCCAGTGGCGCGGCGGGAACCTGGTGGGTCCAGAGATAGCGGCACGGTCGGCCAGGGGCGGGGAAAACCCGACGCTGTGGACGGAGCCCTGAACGCTCCAGCCCTCGCATCACGTCGGCACCCGCCGGGCTCACCCGCCGACGCGGACGTAGCCACTGCCCGCCGTGTCAGTCCTCGGACTGCCTGGCAGTACGCCTCTGCGCCTCGGCGCTCGGCGACAGTGCGTCGCCGGCTTCACCGTCTCCGTGGCCGGGAGCCAAAGCTTCCTCGGCCTCCCGCCGCGCCTCACGGTCTCCACTCTCACCGGGCGCCTTCGAAGGCGGGGTCGTCACGTCGTTGCGCCGCTTCTGCTCGCTCATCCAGGACTCCTTGCCGTCCGTGCTCCTGTGCCGCGACTCCGGAAGGGGCGGCACGTTCTGTCTGCCAGACCGCCTGCCCCCCGACCGGACTTCTACGCCACCCCGCTCCAGGCCGTGTCCCGGCCCCGCTCCCGGACAGCCGCGCCTGCGAGGTCGGCACGGACGCGCCGATGGCGGGCCCGTCCGGGGCGGGGGTCGGCTCCGCGCACACCACCGCGGTGAGCATCCGCAAGGTCGGGGCGGCTTCCCCGGTGCGGGAGCCGATCTGCCGGTCGGCTTCCTGGGCGTGCGCTCCGCCCGCTTCGCCGCCGGCGCGGCGAGCCTCGGCCCGCGGAGGGGTTCCCGGGGGTAGGCACCCGTGTCCCGAAGGTTGCGGCGCGGTCGAGGCTGACCGGGGCAGGCCGGCCCGGCCGCTCCACACCGGACCAGTCAGTGCCGGCGGTGCCGGTTGTGGCGTGGTGGTTCGGCGGTCACCAGGAGGACAAGGGCGAGGCCGAGAGGGAGCAGGAGCATCAGCATCACGGTCATGGCCGCGCTCGTGCCCACCCCGGGGCCTTTGACACCATGTCGACCGGCAAGGAAGCCTTCAGCGTGACCGCCGGCGGCCGAACGGCACGTCGATGCCGTCGCGGTGCCGAGAGGGCCCGGCGGGGCCTGCCCAGCGCCGGTCGCTCTCCGGCTGCGGCCGGTCGGACGACGGGGCCCGGCTCCTTCGCCCCCTGCACCTCCTGCGCCGTCCCCCCTGCTCCACCGCCCCCTCGGTCCCCGCCTCCCGTTCGCCCGGCGCAGCGCGGCGAGTCTTCCACTCCCTCGACCGTTCACCCGTGACCTGCTTCGTACCGTGCAGGCGCGTGTACCTCTCTGCTGTGCAAGGCCGACACACCCGAACCCGACCCGACCACGTCTGTGCGGACACGAACTGAGCGGCCGACGGATCTTTCCGGTACCTGGCCCGGACGTGAGCCTCGGCGCGCGAACCCACGACCGGTCGGGCCCGGGCGCGCTCAGCTCGCCGCATGACAGGAGCCGGCTGGAGGGCGCGGCCGGGGAGTGCGCGCACAGTGGGATTCAACCGTGATCGACAGGGTAGGCGACGGCCACAAGATCGATCAGTTGGCGGAAGGTGATTTCCATGCTGATGGCCCACCCGGCTGTGCTCCCCGGCCTCGTCGACCGCTACTGGGCCTTGTCCGTACTCGATGCCGCAGACGACGCCTCGCCCGTACGCAAGGAAATACGTGACGTCGAGCAGGCCCTGTGCGTGGCCACGGGCACGGCCGACGTGCACGCCGCGTTGATAGCCGCCCGGCACCGCCTGCCCGGCGCGGGCGCTCTCGACGACTCCGTACTCGGCTCCCGCTGATCGTGCCGCCGCGGAATCCGCAGCGGCGAGTCAGGGCGGGTGGCACCAGGGCCTGGCCTGCGGTGGCAGCCGGAAGGACGCAGGGGCGGCGGATGCCGGTCAGCAGCGGCGCCGGCAGCGGCGCCTGCGCGGGCCCCACCGGTCCGACATCCGGGACCGGCCGGATCGAGACCGCCCGTCCCACGGCTCACCCACGCACCCGCTGCCGTGCATTCCGGTGGCGGCGTCCACAACGCGCCCCCAGCGGAGCGCTACGCGCCCACAGCCCGCTGCACCGGGCGCAGCGCGCATCCTTCCCGTCCGCCACGTCGCCCGGGCGACGGGCGAGCCGTCCGGCACGCACACCGGGCGGTAGTACCGTCACCGGCGGGAAGGAACCGGTGAGGCGGGGAGTGAGGAACACCTGATGTCACGCCACTCTCCGCCGCAGCGCACCGAGGACGGACGCCACGTCGTCATCAACGGCAGGCGCTGGCGGGCCACCGACCCGGAGCTGCCCGCCGATGTTGCCGGCCGCTTGCGCACCCACCTGATGGCGGCCCGGCGCGCCGTCGGCGCCGCTCTGCGGGCCCACGACGAGGCAGCCGAAAGGGCGGCCAGGAAGCGCGTCCAGACCGCCAAGGTCGCCCTCGGCGAACGCGGCACCCCGTGGTGGGAGCAGACCCGTGCCCAACGGCGGACACGGTGGCTGGACGGACTGGCGGCCTTGGACGCGGACGCCGGCCGACGCCGCACACCCGAGGCACCGTGACCCGCAGGCCCCCGCGAGGAAGGCCGGAGAGCGGTGGATCTGGGAACGTGGCTGCCAGGCGCTGGTGATGCGGGTGAGGGCGACGTGGAGCCGACGGAAGGCGTCCTCGGCTTCCGCGTACTGCTCGGGGCCCGGTGCGAGGGCCTTCCCGCAGGGACTCCAGCCGGTCGATCGCGGAAAGGGCTTCCCGGGTGTGCGGGGACCCGACGGCGGTGGGGGGAACGGCGGCCGCCTTCGCGGCGGCCATGCGGTCGGTGGGAGGCGGCTCCCACACGCGTTCGCGGGCTGCTCCGCCGCCTCGGCCGGGCGCTCGATGCCCGTAACGCACGTCCGTGCGTGAGACCTGGAACCCGGGGCGGGCAGCCGACAGGACGCCGCGGCCCGCCCGGCGGACACCCGGCGACCGAGGCGCGGCACGGCCGCACCGGCTGCGTTACCGCGTGGGGCGGCATCGTGCCCGGGGTGCAGCCCAGGATGCGGCGCGTGCGGGGGAGGCGCCGGGCCCGCCGAAGAGGAGCACGTCGGCGAGACCGGCGACAAGGTCGGTGACGGCCAGGGTCGGGGACCGGCCCCGGCAGGTGGGCACCTCCCTCGGTGCCCTCCTCCACCGCGACTGCCCCGCCGCAGGGCATCACACGCCCCGAACGAGCCGACTTTCACGACCACCCGGCCGCCACCTCGCGCATCCGGCGCCCGGTGGGCCAGCACCTCGACATCTGCATCCGCCGGCAGCACACTCCACCACTCACTCACCCGCACGCCAGCGACACAGGGGCCAGGACGACGCAGATGGGCCTGGCCGACACGGAGAGGCACACCGACAGGAGGAGGAACCATCGGGGCGCACTCGCCCACGTCACCCACTGGTCGTCATGTGGACGTGGATGGTCTTGCCACCGGCCGCGGTCGGGCGGACCTCCACCCGGGGGGCCGGGTGGTGGATCAGCGGCCATCCCCATCCGCCTGCCCGCCCCTGCGGGTCCGGGGCCCGCGGGCGCGGCCCGTGGGGGCGGGTGCCGGTGACGTCGATGTCGATGCCGCCCCGCGTCCAGCCCGGCCTGGCCGCCCACCGGCTGCCGCCGGCCACCACCGCGAATCCGTGACGATTCCGCCCGGGGCGTTCGCTGCGACGAGCCCGTCGCCCGGCACAGCGCCGCCATCCCCGCGCCCGTACGCCGCTGCGGTCCACTGCCAGGTGCTCGCGGACGGTCGCAACGCCTGAACCGACCAGCCGGCTCTACCCCCGGCGGGCCGTTTTGCCGGCCAGGAGGTCCAGCAGCGGTTCCCGGTGGAGGGCGGCGATCGGTTCGAGAAGGTCGGGGTGGCGCAGCAGGGGTGCGGCGTCGTGTTCGTGGTGGCCGGGGCGGGTGAGCCGTGTGAGCTCGCCGGCGTGGCCGTGATCGGCGAAGTGGTGGGCGTCGGCGGCGAGGGCAGGGACGGCCAGGAGGCAGGCGGCCCAGCTGACGACGGTCTCGTCCACCCAGGTCCGCCAGTCGGCGTCGGCGTCCTCGCCGTGATCGGCGCCGGTCAGCCAGTCCAGCCGGGCGCTTCCGCCCGGGCCCAGAAGGTGCAGGATCTCGGCGTCGAGCGCGGTCGGGTAGCGCAGGGCGGCGGCGAGGGTGACGGCCTGCTGGGCCTGGGCCTCGGCCAGGGCCCGGCTGAAGGCGCCCGGGGCGGGCGGGAAGGCGGTCAGCAGCCAGCGGGTGCCCGAGGCTATGACGGGTGCGAGATCGGCGGACACGGCGGCTTCCTCGGGGGCGTGCTCGCCCAGGACCTCTCCAGGCCTGCGAGCTGCGGCGCGAAGCTGCGCCGCTCCGCTGGTGGCCGACCAGCGTAGCCCGTACCGGCGGGCGTGCGGCATGACGCACGTCACCGTTCCTCCCGGGCGGCGGACGTACCTGCGGGCCGCCGCCCGGGACGGGGGCTTCAGGACGTGCCGCGGCCCGTCACGAAGTCACGCGCACGGTCCACCAGGCCGGCGCCGGGTGCGAGGAGCTTGCTGGCCGTGGGACTGCTCGGTGCGGCCGGGTGCGGCCGGGTCGGCGCCATGGCCTTGGCCCGGCGGATCTTGTCACCGAGATCGTCCAGCTGCTGAGGGGTACAGGACCGCTTCAGCATCGGGAAGAGGTTGTGTTCTTCGTCCTGGACGTGGGCGGCGACCTCGTCCATGAGCTGCTGCAGGAGCGGGCTCATGTGTGCGTCGTCGGTATCCGTCTTCTCCAGCCGCTTGAGCATCTTCTCGACGCGGCCGTGGTCCTCCACCTCCTTGTCCGCCATGGGGCCGCAGCCTTCGACGTGCTCACGCACGGCGGGGTAGAGGTACTGCTCCTCGGCGACGGAGTGCCGCACCAGCTCGATGGTGATCTCGTCGATGAGATCGCGGAGCTCCTGCCCGCTGCCGGTCATGGCCTGGATGCGGGCGAACATCTCCTCCACCTCCCGGTGGTCGGCCATCAGCTCGTCGATCACGTTTCCGCCGTGTCCCATGTGTCCTCCATACGTCCTCGTGGGCGATGGGGCCGGTGGGGCCCGCCCGGATCGGTTCCCCATCCGCCGCACAGGCGCCCGGACGCACCGGGAGTCTCACCCGCTGGGAGGCATCCGCTCGGAGGAGCATCGGCCCCGTTCCCGGACGGCGAGCGGGGCACACCGAGGGTGCTTCACCGCCTGCCGCGTCCGGTCGTCAGCAGCCGCCCGAGCGGCCAGGTCGTGATCAGCCGGTCCGCTCCCAGGCCGATCCGTGCCGCACGCGCGTAGCCCGTGCTCTGCCAGCGCAGCTGTTCGGGGGCGTGGGCATCGGTGTCCACGGCGAAGAGGCAGCCCGCAGCGGCGGCCATCAGCAGCAGGTCATCTGGCGGGTCGCGCCGCTCGGGCCTGCAATTGTCTCCACCGCGGTGCCGGCCTGCGCGCAGGCGCTGAAGACGGCCTCGGCGTCGAAGCGGGACGGCGGGCGGCCCCGGCCGGTGATGATCCGTCCCGTGCAGTGCCCCAGAACATCGACGCGCGGGTTTCGTGCGGCGGCCACCATGCGGGCGGTCATCGGCTCGGGCGCCGAGCGGAGCTTGGAGTGTACGGATGCCACGACGACGTCGAGCCGCTCGAGCAGGCCTTCCTCCTGGTCGAGGGAGCCGTCGTCGAGGATGTCGCACTCGATACCGGTGAGCAGCCGGAAGCCGGGGCCCAGCCGGGCGTTCGCGGCGGCCACGGCCTCCAGCTGGCTTCTGAGCCGGTCCGGGCTCAGGCCGTGGGCGATCGTCAGCCGCGGGGAGTGGTCGGTCAGGACGGCCCACCGGTGGCCCAGGGCGCGGGCGGCTTCCGCCATCTGCTCGAGCGGGCTGCCGCCGTCCGACCAGTCGGAGTGCAGGTGGCAGTCCCCGGTGCTCGCGGCCGCGAGGTCCCAGCCCGCTTGGGCGTCCGGGGCCTCGGCCTGAAGGCGGGCGAGATAGCGCGGTACTGCTCCGGTCGATGCCTGCGAGATCACTTCGGCGGTGACCGGGCCGACACCGCGCAGCCGTGCGGCCCGGGCGGCGTCCACCGGCCCCGGTGGCACGTCGCGCACGGCGTCGGCGGCGGTGTGGAAGGCCCGGACCCGGTACGGGGAAGCCCCGCGCCATTCCAGGAGGAAGGCGATCTTCCGCAGGGCCTCGTCAGGATTCACGGCAGGGGCGTTCCGCCGGTGGCGTTGACGATCTCACCGGTGATGTAAGAGGACCGGTCGGTGGCGAGGGCGGGTATGCGGCGGGCTTGAGGCGTCGCGCGAGGTGCGCGGTGGTCGCAGCGAGGGTTCTTGGTGGTGGCGGCGGTCTTCCCGGGCGTCTGGTGGAGGTCCTGGTAGTCGGTGGACCGCATCGCTTCGCCCACCCAGTAGGTCACGGCGTCGGGAGCCGGGGAGAAGCCGACGTCGTTCAGGCCCTGGAAGAGTCCGGCGCTGACGTGGCGGGCGCCCTCCTCGTTGCCGACCACGCTCACCGTGGCGGCCGTGCCGTAGGTGGGCATGCGGCCCTCGTCGTCGCTCTCGCCGAGCTCGGGGTCCGGGCGCTCCAGGACCCGCTGGGCGACGCTGGAGGGGCGGCCGAGCCGGATCGGGGTGGACAGGCCCGGGCTGTCGCAGCCCAGGGTCGTGGCGCGGATCACCGGCCAGGCGTCGCCGCGATCGGCGAGCGCGGCCATTGTCTGCTCGGCCGGCAGCTGGGAGCTGGACGGCTTTGGTGAAGGGGAGAGCGTACGGACGGGCGCAACGGCGCGCAGGGGCGTGGTTTCGGCGGTGGCGTCGAACCCCCGTCCGGCCGCTGGGGCGGGATCGTCCTTCTTGTCCTGGCCGACCTCGGCGCGGCGGGGGAGGTCGGTGTCGACCGCAAGCCCTCGGTCCTGGTTCATGCACTGCGCCTACCCGGCAGATCACGCCGCACTCGGGCGTCGGCACGGACGTGCGCGCGTCCGCCGCATGGGGGACCGGATCGCCGCAGGTGCGAATCGGCGGACGCCGTGGTCGCCGCGCCTCGGCCTGGCGGACGAGACTCACGCGCCCGGTCCTCACTGCGGATGATCTTCCCATCCGCGCCGGCGCGTCCCAGGCACACGAGGGCGGGACCGCATGTCCGGACCCGTTCGTGGAGCGGCACACGGCTCACGGCCGACCGGGGCGCTGCCCGGCCCTCCGTGAGGGCGTTCCTTCCGAAGCGACCGAGACCGTTTCGGTGCTGTGAAGGTGATTCCCGGGTCGCGGCCTCCACGCGGCGACCCCGGCCCTGTAGGCATAGGACGGCACTCGTAGGCCGAAGGACGTCATCCGACTCCAGCGCTTCTCAGCCCTCCACCCCGGCCCGTCCCGTCATCCGCCAGGACGGAACGAACCACGGGCGTGTCACATGCTGAAACATCTGATCGCAGCGGGCTCCCCGGGGTAGGCGGGCGGCATGGAAGCCAACGAGACCACTCCGCTGCGGGCGGTTGCCCTGGTGTGCACCCTGTCCCCGTCCCCGAAGCCGTCCTCCTCCCACCTGCTGGCCGAGCAGACCATGGAAGCGCTCGCCGGCCACGGCGTGAGCGGCAAGGTCATTCGCGTCGCCGACCACGACGTCCGGCCAGGTGTGGCCGTTGACATGGGGGAGGGGGACTTCTGGCCGGAGATCCGCGACACGATCCTCGGGACCGACATCCTGATCCTGGCCACCCCGATCTGGCTCGGGCACCCCTCCAGCGTCGCGCAGCGCGTCATGGAGCGCCTGAACGCGGAGATCGGGGAGAGTGACGCGGAGGGCAGGATGCTCACCTACGGGAAGGTCGCCGGAGTCTGCGTGGTCGGCAACGAGGACGGCGCCCACCACGTCAGCGCCGAGCTGTTCCAGGGACTCATCGACTGCGGCTTCACCCTGCCGGCGAACGCGGTGACCTACTGGGTGGGAGAGGCCATGCGGGCCACCGACTACCAGGACCTCGACAAGACCCCCGAGAAGACGGCCGCCACCACCGCCACCCTCGCGGCCAACACCGCCCACCTCGCACGCCGCCTCAAGTACGCGCCCTACCCGCCATCCTGACCCTGTGGGGGCACGGCCGGCCCGCGGCCCGGTCGTGCCCCCAGGGCTGGCGGTCACCGTACCGAGATCCGGGGCAGCCGGTCCCACTCGGTGAAGCCCGACCGGCGGTGAGGCTTGGCCGCCGAGCCGGCCCGCGAGAACGAACTCCTTCATCGCGCCCCCCGACCGGCGAGGCCACCAGAGCGGACGACGCACCGGCCGCGGCCTTCGCACCGGCCGACCCGCCCTCCAGGGCCACGATCTCCCACCGCCCGGCCCGTGTGGTCACCTCCAGCTGAAAGACCAGCGGCCACCGCGTCCCGGCCCGGTCCTCACCGGCGACCCGCGCCCGCGCCCGCGCCCGCGCCCGCGCCCGCGCCCGCACACCCGCACCCGCGCCCGCACCCGCGCCCGCACACCCGCACCCGCGCCCGCACACCCGCGCCCGCGCCCGCACCCGCACACCCGCACCCGCGCCCGCGTTCCGTCGGCCGGAACCTCCTTCCCCGCCGCCCGCTCCGTATCGGACACGACCTCCTCGACATCCACCCGCACACAGCCGGCAGCCGCCGGAGCCGACAGACGCACGCCGGGCGACAGGTAGCGCTCCAGCCCCGCACCCTGCCCACCCGCCAGGTAGGTCCGCAGGAACTCGCCGAACGAACCCGACGAGGCAGAGCCGGAAGAGGCGGAGTGCGAGAACGGGCTGCCGCTCTCAGAAGCGGTCTGGGCCGCGGAGACCTCCGCCGGCCGGCGAACCGGAGACGGCCACCGGCCCGCCCTCGCGGCCTCCGGTACCCGAGACCGCGAAGTACCGCACCGCCGGCCCGGCGCCCGCCGCGGACGCCTGCTCCGGACTCGGAGCCGCCGGCGCCGGGGGGCGTTGGCGAGGGCGGCGACAACCACCGTCCACCCCTCCGCGGAGAACGTGGTGCGCACGGGCACCACCCGCGTCGCGCCAGGCGCGGCCTCGCCGCGGCCGCGCTTGGGAAGCTGCACGGCGTGAGCCATCGACCGCAGGGCCGCGGCCACCGGACTGTCGGGCGCGGCCGCGTCGGAGAGTCACGGGTAGGGATCAGTGCCGCCCGTGAGGTCGCGCCACCGCCTTCTCCGACAGCCCGCCCCGGCACCAGGGCGACACGCTGGGCAGGGTCTTCTCCTCCATGCGGGAGGAATCGGTTTGAATCGCCCGGCGGCCTTGCCCTGCTCGCTCCGGCACGCTGCGCGTGGTGGTTCGGGCGGGTGGCCTCGGGGGGATCCGTCGGGGACGCGATCACGTCGGTCGCGCTCCCGGCCGGTGCCAGCGGGCGCCCCGTGCTGCGGGACCGTTACGGGTGGTCCTGCGGGCCTGGCGACGGGGGCTGCGACGTCGGTGCCGTCGCCTCGTTGTAGGCCTTCCAGATCAGGGGCGGGAAGGCGCTGCCCCGGTCGGAGTCGGGGCCTCCCACGCCCTGCATGGGCAGCAGTTGCGGGACGTCCGGCTTGGTGCGGAACATCGCGACCGAGGTGCTCAGCTCCTGCGTCGCGCCGATGAACCAGGCGGAGTTCATGCGGTCGTTCGGACCGGTCCTGCCCGCCCAGGACGGAAGCCGGTTCCGCTGCCCCTGGGGCGGACCGACCGCGCTCCAGCTCACCTGGCGCAGCGCCGCGCCGACCGTCGCGGCCGCCTCCGAGCTCATCGCCCGGCGCGGTTTGGGCCGGTCCAGGCCGTCCACTGCGGCGCCGCTCCGCTCGACCTTGGTCACCGAGTACGGCTCGGTGGCCCGGCCCTGGTTGACGAAGGTCGTGTAGGCGCTGGCAAGCCGGACGGCGCTGGGGGTGGAGGTGCCGATGGAGAAGGTCGGCTCCAGCTTGGCCATGCTCTCCTCGCGCAGTCCCGACGCGACCGCGAGGTCCTTGACCTTCTTCAGCCCGATCTTCTTGCCGCTCTCCACGAAGGGCGTGTGGTCGGAGTTCACCAGAGCCCCGTGGAGGCTCACCGAGGCCGGCGTCGGGCCCGACGGTGCGGGCCCGCTCGGCGTGGGCTGCGGGGGCTCCAGGGCCGCGGCCTCGGCGGAACGTTCCTTCCCTTCGAGCTCGTTCTCCATGGCGGCGGCGTAGACGAAGGGCTTGAAGGCCGAGGCCGCAGGCACCCCCGAGGTGTCCGCGTTGTTGGTGAAGTGCTCGATGGCGTCGGAGCCGCCGTAGACCGCGACGACCGCCCCGTCCTTGGGGCGTATCGAGGCGGCGCCGACCTGCACGAACTGGTCCTCCGCGCGCCTTTGCGGGTCCAGTCGCTCCGCGCTCACCTGCTCGACGGCCTTGGTCAGCGCGAGCACCTTGTCCTTCTCGAAGGTGGTGTGGACAGCGTAGCCGCCACCTGCCAGCTCCTTGCCCGTGATCCCGGTGCGGCTCTTGAGGTACTTGTTGGCGATGTCGACGAGGTAACCGATCTGTCCGGCCTGGCTGGTCGGTTTGACGGGGGGCTTCGGCTCGGGGAACCGGGTGTACGTGGCGCGTTCCTCGGCGCTCATCGACCCCGTGGCCACCTGGCGGTCCAGGATCCAGCTCCAGCGGTCCTCGGCCCGTTGGCGGTTCTCGGCGCTGAGGGACGGGTCGAAGCTCTCCGCGCCTTTGAGGACCGCGGCCAGCAGGGCGCCCTGCCCGGGGTCCAGTTCCCTGGCGGGGATGCCGTAGTACGCGTACGCGGCCGCCTGGACGCCGTACGCGTCGCGGCCGAACCAGGAAGTGTTGAGGTACCCCTCGAGGATCTCCGACTTGGGCCGCTGGTTGCTGACCTTCAGGGAGAGGAAGAGCTCCTTGATCTTTCGCTCGACGGTCTGGTCCTGGCTCAGGTAGGTGTTCTTCACGTACTGCTGGGTGAGCGTCGAACCGCCTTGGGTCTCCTCGCCCTTGACGATGTTGACGGCGGCGCGGCCGATGCCCGTCAGCGAGACGCCCGAGTCGGTGTAGAAGTCCGCGTTCTCCGCCGCGATGACGGCCCGCTGGACGGATTCGGGCACCTCGGAGAGTTTCACGTCCTGCCGGTTCACATCGCCGACGCTCACCATCCGGCTGCCGTCCGCCCAGTAGTAGACGGTGCCCTGCCGGCGCGCGGAGTCATGCGCGTCCGGGATCTCGACCTGCATGTAGACGGCGGTGAAGAGGCCGGCCAGGGAGGCGGCGCAGAGCAGGAACAAGCCGGAGGTCAGCTTCCACGAGGGTGTCCAGCGCCGCCAGCCCCGTCTGCCGCGCCTGGGGAAGTCGATGAGGCGGCGGCGCGCCTTGCGGGCGGCTCTCCTGCGGCTCTTCGCCCGGCCCGCGAGGCGACGTGCGCGCCTGCGGCCTCCCGTCAGCTCGGGGCTTCCGGTGTCATCCGTACTACCGGCTCCGTCCGCGCGGTGTTTGCGGGGCAGCCTCATGAGGGTGCGGACCTCCTCGATCGCGAGCCGTCACCTCGGGGGTGGCGCCGGACTCGGCCGAGAAGATGATCAAACCGGTTTCACGGTTGGGCCGTTCATGAAATCTTCATACGCGGCACTGGACTTGGGACGCCCCGATCGTCCACTTCGGCGGTCCGGTGCCGGTGGGGCGAAGCGGACCCCGGTGAGCCGTTCGGAGAGGTCCCCAAGCCGGGAGGCCCTCAGGTGGTCCTCGGCATGGGGGCTGCGCCGTACCGGGCCGGGGTGGCCGCACAGTTCGCCGCGGCCGTCTGGGCCGGTGCAGCTGTTGCCCGGCAGGGGCTGGGCCCGTCACCACCGCCGCACCGGCGCACTCGCCGACCACGAGCCAGGCTTTGCGCGAGGGCCGTCGTGCCCTGGCCGTGGTCTGCGTCCTGCAGGGGCCATCGCCTCGGCATCGACATCCGGCAGATCAGCCAGGAGACCGGCCTGCCCGAGACCATTCCCACCCGCATCCTGGGCATCCTCTGCGAGGAGGAGTTCGCCGACCCCGTCATCTGCGAGGAGGAGTTCGCCGACCCCGTCATCGACACCGTCTTCGCCCCCGGCCTCGCCCTGGACCGCCTCGCCCTGCCCGGCGGCGCCGGAGCCGCAGCCCGGCTCCAGCACACCCTGGCCATCATCCGCCAGGAGGTCGGCGCCGCCGTCTACTTCGGCCGCCACACCGCCGGCGACATCCGCATCCCCAGCCTCCACCACCGACACCACCCCGCCGGTCCGCGAGGACATCCCCTTCCGCTCCGCCTGCCACGCCACCGCCATCGGCAAATCCCTCCGGTGCCAGCTCGACCCCGCCGGCTACGCCGACCGCGTCTCCCGCTACAAGCCCGAGGCCTACACCGAACGCACCAGATGCCTCAGCCGCCTGCGCCCCGGCGCACCCGTCTACGACACCTTCGGATACGGCGCCGAATGGTGCTGCTCCGCCGTCTCCGTCAGCGTGGGCGGCGAAGCCGTCCCCCTCGCCCTGGCTGGCCGCCCTACACATGCCGCTTCGGCCGGATCGACGAGGCCACCGTTCCCTCGCCCGGGCTGCCGGCCCCGGCCGTCCTGTTGCACACCTGAGAAGACCCGCTGTGATCCTGACCGGCCCGGACATCGCGGCCTCCAGCGCGTTTCCCGGCGCGGCGCCTGCCGTCGCGATCGGCGGGCGCCAGTACATCGACGGTGCGCTGCGCGCCGGCACCAACCTGGATCTCGCCGCAGGCGCGCGTACGGCCTTGGTCGTGGAGCCGATGGCCCGGGAGGCGTCGGAGGCGACGGGCCTGGAGGGGATGGTGTCGCTGTTCCCCGACGAGGCCTCGGCGGCGGCACTCGGTCCCGACCCGTCGGACCTGTCGGCGTGGGTACCCGCGTTCCGGGCCGGGCTGCGGCAAGCCGACGCCGCGCGGGAGCGGCTGGCCGCAGCCCAGGGCGATCGAGCCCTCAGCTGATCTTGTTCATGGGTGGGGTGCACTCCAGGGAGCGCCAGATCTGCTGCGCCCAGGCCAGGGTGTCGGGGGCCTCGTGGGTGCAGAAGATCCCGGCGCCTGTGCCGGAGGGGTACAGGGTGAACCCGTAGAACTCGTGGCGCGGGCGGCCGTTGTTCTGCGGGGTCAGCCAGAACGCGTAGCGCAGTCCGCCGTCGGGCATCTCCTCACGCAGCCGTTGGGCGGGGCGGGTGTCGGGGGCGCCCGACAGCAGGGCGGTGAGGAAGTCGGCCTGGGTGCGGCCGGGGACGTCGTCGCGTTTCAGGCTGACGGCCGCGGTGCGGTCGGGGGCGTTGAAGTGGTCGTAGCCGTCGGCGAAGCCGGCCGTGAGTCCGGCGTCGCGCATCACCGACCAGCCGTCGCCGAGGTCGGTGCGCACGCCCACCGGCAGCGGGTGCGGGAAGCGGCTGAGGACCTCGTCGCGGTCCCAGACCTCGGTGAGTACGCGGGCGGCCACGGGGTGGCGTACGTCGGTGACTACGGGCAGTTCGTCCGGGTCGGCGACCCGCGTGGCGACCTCGGCGCCGAGCAGGTCGTCGCCCCAGGGCTGGATCCGGTTCGCGAACGTGCCCGTGAAGGCGAAGTCCGCGTACTCCGGCTCCTCCCACTGCGCGTGGGCCCGGCGCAGGGTGGCGTCGTCCACCTGGACCCAGGCGCCGAGGACGAGCTCGGTGTCGTGGCTGAGCCGGACGTGCAGCAGGCAGCGGATGAAGGAGCCGACCCCGTCGACCCGCAGCAGGGCGCGCACGCCGAGGCGGTGGATGGCCTCCTCGGGCAGGCCGAGGGCGGCGTCGGGCAGGTTGTAGCCGAAGTCGATGCGCCGCTCGTCGTCGAGCGGGTCACCGCAGCAGGAGCAGGTCGGGAGGTGGGTCGTCACCGGGGCACCCTACGGGGTGGGGTGGTCCGGTGCGGCACCGAGCCGGGGGCGGTACGGTCCGGTTGCTGCAGGCGCTGGACGCGCGCGGCCACCGTAGGCCGCCGGCCCGGCGGCACGTACAGCGGGAATGGCGCCAGGTCTCCCAGGCACTCCGCCACCGGCCCTCCAGGGCGATGGCTGCCACGCCGCCCGCCACAGCCAGCGCCCAGAGCCTTCGTGGGTGGGTCGGTCGGTCCGGTTTCGACCGGGTCGGCATTACGGTCGGTGGACGGAGCCGGGCGGCCCCCCGCCGTCTCGGGCAGGCCCTGCTGATTCGGAGTGCGCCACGTGATCCCCCTCTCGCTCGAAGCCGTCACGGCCGCCGTCGGCGGCCGTCTGTGCGATGTGCCGGACGCAGCCGTGCTGGTGACCGCGCCGGCGGCCGTCGACTCGCGCGCCGTTGTGCCGGGTGGCCTCTTCGCCGCGCTGGCTGGTGAGCACCTCGACGGGCACGCCTACGCGGCCGATGCGGTGAAGGCCGGAGCGGTGGCGGTCCTCGCGGCCCGACCGGTCGGTGTTCCGGCCGTGGTCGTCGACGACGTGCTGGACGCGCTCGCCGCGCTGGCCCGCACGGTGCTGGCCGAAGTGCCCGACGCGATGGTGATCGGGCTGACCGGGTCGGCGGGCAAGACCAGCACGAAGGACCTGATCGCGCAGGTGCTTCCCGAGCTGGGACCGACGATCGCCACGGTGAAGTCGTTCAACGGCGAGATCGGCATGCCGCTGGCCATCACCCACCTGGACCGGGACGCGCGCTTCATCGTGCTGGAGATGGGCGCCCGCGGCATCGGCCACATCTCCCACCTGACGACCATCGCCCCGCCCACCGTCGGCCTGGTCCTGAACGTCGGCACCGCGCACGTCGGCGAGTTCGGCGGCCGGCAGCAGATCGCGCAGGCCAAGGGCGAGCTCGTCGAGGCCCTCCCCGCCAAGGGGCTGGCCGTCCTCAACGCCGACGACCCGCTGGTGGCCGCCATGGCCTCCCGCACCCGCGCCCAAGTCCTGACTTTCGGCACCGCGCGGGATGCCGATGTACGGGCGGTGGACGTGAGGCTCGATGCGGCGGGCCGGGCCTCCTTCACCCTCGTCGCCGCCGGCAGCGACGCACCCGTCAGCCTGACCCTTCACGGCGCGCACCACGTGTCCAACGCGCTGGCCGCGGGCGCGGTCGCGATCGGGCTGGGCGCCGATGTCGAGAAGACTGCCGACGCGCTCTCCCGCGCGGTGCTGGTCGCGTCCGGACGGATGGAGGTCACCGACCGGCCCGACGAGGTGCGGGTCATCAACGACGCGTTCAACGCGAACCCCGATTCGATGAAGGCCGCACTCGGAGCCTTGGAGGCCATGAGCAGCGGGCGGCGGACCATCGCGGTCCTGGGCGAGATGAAGGAGCTCGGCGCCGACGGCGGTGATGGCCACCGGCAGGTCGGCTGCCTCGTCGCCGCCGCCGGTGTGGACGTGCTGATCGCCGTCGGCGCCGCCGACGCCCAGGTGATGGCCGCCGCCGCCCGGGAGAACAACCCGAACCTGACCGTGTTCAGCGCCCGCGACCGCGACCACGCCCTGACGCTGGCCGACGAGCTGATCGAGCCCGGCGACGTCGTCCTGGTCAAGGGCTCCCACAGCGTCGGGCTGGAGCACACCGCCGAGCGGCTTGCCCGGCCCGACACCGTGAGCAGCCGCTAGAGCGCGGTCAGTGGCCGGGCCGAGGCTTCCAGTAACAGCGTCCCCAGCCCGGCCACCTCCCCGGCCACCATCGTCGGGACCACATCACCGGTACGGACCAGACCAGCGAGGACACCAACGGCCTCGCCCAGGCCGGGCCGTGTGGACGCGGACCACGGCGGCGACTGCGGCTTGCCCGACGCCCGCGTTGCGGACACCCCTCCGGCCGCAGTAGACACCGCATCGCGCACCGGCAGCACCACCTCGTTCGCAGCCGCCAGCGCCGCCCCCATCCGCGTCCCCAGGACCTGCACTCGGGCAGCCCTGCCGGGTTCGAACGCGACGACCACCCGGCTACCGGTCAGCTCCCGCCCGGCCGCGATGTCCGCGGCGATCACGGTGGGGTGGTGGGCGAAGGAGTCCACCACCCGCGCCCCCGCCGCCTCGGCGAGGACCTGCACCCGCCGCCGGACTCGGCGAAGCCGACAGCCCGGCCGCCAGCACCTGCGGGCCTCGCCCAGCACCCGGCCTGCCGCGTACGCCGCGAGGGACGAGGGCATTGCCGGACAGCCCGGCGAGGACCATCCACGACATGCGCACCCCGCGCGGGTCGACCACCGCCTGCCGCCTGCCCTGACCCGCTTCGGCCGGGCCCTGGCCGAACCGATCCGCTGTCGCATCCTGCTCGCCCTGCGCGAGGCCCCGGCCTACCCGGCCGACCTTGCCGCTGCCCTGGGGATCTCCCGCACCCGGCTGTCGAACCACCTCGCGTGCCTGCGGGATTGCGGCTTGGTCGCCACCGTCCCCGACGGCCGGCGCACCCGCTACGAGCTGGCCGACGAGCGACTGGGCCACGCGCTCGACGACCTGCGTGCCGCTGTGGTCGCCGTCGCCGCCGACCGGACGTGCGTCGACGCCGACGAGGAGGGCTGCTGTTGATGACCGCAGAGATACCCGTAGTCCTGGGCCCCTCCCCGGCCCGGCGCGATGCGCTCGCACGCCGGATACGGATGATGGTCGGCGCGACCATCACCTACAACGTCATCGAAGCCCTCGTCGCCCTCACCGCGGGGACGATCGCCTCTTCCACGGCCCTGATCGGCTTCGGCCTCGACTCCGTCATCGAGGTCTCCTCCGCCGCAGCGGTCGCCTGGCAGTTCTCCACCCGTGAGCACACCGTGCGCGAGGCCCGGGAGAAGACCACCCTGCGGATCATCGCCGTCTCCTTCTTCGCGCTCGCCGGCTACGCCGCCGTCGACTCCGTCCGCGCGCTGACCGGCAGCGGCGAGGCGGAGGTATCGGTTCCCGGCATCGTCATCGCCACGCTGTCCCTGGCTGTGATGCCGTTCCTGTCGGCCGCCCAGCGAAAGGCCGGGCGCGAACTCGGTTCGGCCAGCGCGGTCGCCGACTCCAAGCAGACGCTGCTGTGCACCTACCTGTCCGCCGTGCTGCTGGTGGGCCTGGTCCTCAACGCGACGCTCGGCTGGTCCTGGGCCGACCCGATCGCCGCCCTGGTCATTGCCGTCGTAGCCGCCAAGGAAGGCCGCGACGCGTGGCAGGGCAAGGGCTGCTGCACGCCCCCCGCCGCCGCAGCGATGCCGTCCGGTGGCACCGAGGCCGACGCGTGCGGCTGCCGTCCCGGGTGCGACTGCTGCGGCTGACCCTCCGCACCTGGCGCAAGGCCCCGTCTTGCGCAACAAGCGATCGCCGTCCTGCTCGCCCTCCTCGTCAGAGGCGGCAACCCGCCCCCGCCCATCGCGCCGACCCTCCCCTGCGTGGTGATCCCCAGGTAGTCGGCACAGGAGGCTCGGGCGGGCGGGTGGGCGGGGGAACGCCGCCGGCCCGCGCGAGCCCGCGATCTACCCGTGTGAAGTCCTGGCGACTCCTTCGCAAGCTGCTCTTCACCACCACAATGGCCGCTGGCGGATCGTCAAATGACCTTGTACCACAGCTCGTACAGAGACGAAGACGGTGCGCCGATGCTCTGCGTTCGTTCGCCAAGGCCTATCTCGGAGGGGTTGATCCCCGCCCCGCCAATGACGCTGGCCTGGTGAGTTGCCTCATTCACTTCGCGCAGAATGATGTCAATCTGCGGCGTGCCATCGAACGGTATGAGCCGCTCGTCGAACGTATACACGTCCCCTTGCCGCATTTGTATCCTTTCGAAGATGCCGCCGTCACCTCTGCTGATCTGGATCTCGTCCGCACCATCCGGGTCCTGAATCCTTTTCGCCTCCAGCCACAAAAGCTTGGCGTAAGATGCATCTGTCATTTTATCCTCCCACGCTTCCCTGTTTTTTGCTGCTTTTTACGTGGACCATGCGATGGTGCAACCCTGCACTCCGCCGAGCCCGAAGCGGGTGGAGTGTCGAGGGTGTGCGTGTGGAATTCTATGAAATTACCGGCGGCGGGTCGGGGTGCTGACAGTCATGGAATTCTCGTTCTGCGTCATCAGACTCCCTCTCGTCCTCGTCCACGACTCTCCGGGCCGCATCCACCTTCTTCTGCAGCGCAGCCACTTGGTCCGGATCGGGGTGCGGCAGGTGCTTGAGGGCGTTCAGCTCGCCCTCAAGGATTTTGAGGACCGCAGTGTCCGCCTTCAGCTTCTGATAGGCCGCCGTGGCGGCTGCCTGCAGTTCACTACAATCGTGCGCGCGCACGGCGAATCACCTCTGTCCTTCGAAGACCGGCCGCCGAGCAGGTTCGTGTGGCCGGAGCATCCGCTCCGCCGGGGCTTCAGAGCTCGCAGAGCTGGACACAGACCATGTGGGGCGCCTCCCCGGCCCACTCGCAGCACACGGGAAGGTCCTCCGGGTCGAATCCGGACTCGACTTCGTCGCGGTTGCGGAACTCGGTGACGATCCGCTTCCCTTCCACCCGGGACAGTCCCACCTGTTCGGCGAAGTCGACTTTCAGCACCTCTTTTTCACGGTGCAGGCACCTTACGGCGTACCTTCTGGAGACGTTCGAATGCTTTGCGAATACTGCGGCCAGGTCCCGAAAGAACTCGGCATCCCGTCCCGGACCGCACGCATGCTTCTGAGTCATAGCAGCCTCCTGACGCCCGTTCCGCCGGTTCCAGGCTTCCGCTCACGGTCCAACGACGCCATGCACCGTGCCCCGTTCAGTCGGCCGCACGGGGCCGGAGGCAACGGGCGCACCGCTCCGGCTTCTTCCGCCCCGCACTGCGATGGTGAGACGGCGTCGGCAAAGCCGAGCTACGGCTGAACCGGGGGCTTGTCGATACCGGTCTCGCAGTCGTAGAGGGCCCGTTCTGCCGCCTCGACGGCGCGCTGGTCCGTGTCCACCTTTTCCTGCGCCGCCTGCACCTCCTGCTGCACCTCCGCCAGCTGGGTCCGGATCGGTGATTGGCCGGCGCTTGAGGGCCTGCAGCCTGTTCTCCAGGTTTCCGAGAATTACGGCATCATGCTGCAGCGTCTGATCGGCCCTGGCGGCGACTCTCTCAAGCCCACTGCAATCCTGCGTGCTCAAGGCGAATCACCACCGTCCCTCGAAAGTGGGGCTCGGAAGCATTCCGGAGGGCGCGAGCCGAGCAACAGGCCTGCGGCAGGATTTCCACGCGGCCGGCCATGGGCGGCTTTCATCGGGCCGACCGAAATCGCTGCGCTGCCGCATACTCAATTCCAGGAGACCACGGCAGCAGTGGGACTGCACTCCCAACGACCCGGTGACCGTACGGCATGCCCCGCCCACGCCGACACCCCGCCCCCGGGAGCCGGCCCTACCGGGCGGTGAGGGTGAACAGGGGCCGGGTGCCGGTGAGGTCCAGCAGACGCAGGGCCTGGTGTGAACGGGTGCGCTCGCGGCAGCGAGGGGGCGTCAGCCGAGTCGAGGGTGTCGACCCTGCTCTCCCCGTGCATCGGTTCTGATCATGGCTGTCATGGAGTGACCGGGCTGCTGCCGTGAAGCGCCTCTCCCGAAGGCTGTTGGCTGTCGTGAGTGTGTCCATCGAGCTTCTTCATCGTTGCAACTCCAGGGTGAGGACGGCCTTGGCGATTGACGTCATGCGGTTGGGACTGCATCGGGACCTGCGGAAGATCCGCCAGGACTTCAGGCGGGCGACTCCACGTTCGACGGGTGCCCGTGTGGCGGCCAGGGCACGGTTGCGGGTCTTCTCGGTGGGGGTCAGTTCCTTCGGGGGCCTGCGCTTGATGCCGGTGGTGAGCCACGGAACAGCCGGCCGGCGTCTTCGCGGACGCGGCCGGTCGGGCTTGCGGACCGTCGCCCGCGGCTGCCGCCGGGGTCGCCCAGGCAAGGGCGATGAGCCCTGTTCCGGCCCTCCCGCCGCTCGTGCCGGGCGGCCCGGATCCGGTCTGCGCTGCGCGACGCTGTGAGCCCCGGAGCCGGTCCAGTTCCGGCCGGTGCTGGGGCGGCAATGCCTGCCAGGGGGCGGATGCTTTCAACGTGTGGGCCCGCAGGGGTGTGGGTGCGCGGTGCGGCTATGCCTGCTGGTGGTGGGAGTGGGGGCCGTGCCAGTCGAGGCAGATGACGGTGGCGTCGTCTTTGGGCGGGTGGCCTTTGTAAGCGTCGGAGACGGCGCCGACCAGGGTGTGGACGACTTCGCGGGGGTGTGCGGGTGCGGTCTTGCGCAGGAGGGCGGGAAGGTCGACGGTTTCCGCGTCGCGTTCCTGCATGCCGTCGGTGTACAGGAGCAGACGGTCTCCGGGGCGCAGGTCGAGTTCCTGGACCCGGTAGGAGCCTTGCTCGGTCATTCCGAAGGGCATGTCGATGGCCAGCTGCAGTTCGTCGACGGTGCCGTTGCGCACGCGCAGGGGCCAGGGGTGGCCGGCGTTGATGAGGCGGGCGTGGGTGCCGTCCAGGGCGATGCGCAGGAGTTGGCCGGTGGCGATGGACAGTGCGCCGTGTTCGAGGAGGGCCTGGTGGGTCTGGCGGGCCTGTTCGGCCAGGTCTTCGCCGGCGCGGCGGGCGCCTCGGGAGGCGTTGACCAGGAGGGTGGCCATGAGGGAGGCGCTGATGTCGTGGCCCATGGCGTCGGTGATGGACAGGTGCAGGGTGTCGGTGTCGAGGCTGTAGTCGTAGGTGTCGCCGGCGATGTCGTCGGCCGGCACCAGGGCGCAGGCGACGGTGAACTGGGGTGCTTCGCAGCAGGTGGCCGACGGCAGCAGCTGGTGCTGGATCTCCGCGGACAGGCTGACGTTCGTGGTGCGGTTGCCCCAGTGGTAGAGGTCGGTGAAGCGCCTGTCGGTGACGATGATGTACGCCAGCGCGTGCGCGGCTTCCTCGACCTGCTCCAGCACGTCCGGCGTCGACCGGGCGAGGAACAGCTCCAGCACGCCGATGGTGTCGCCGCGGTTGGTCACCGGGGCCAGGACCCGGTATCCCTGCCCGTCGGACGGCGTCGCCACCAGCCGCTGGTCGCGCAGAACCTCGTCGTAGTCGCTCTGCCCGGAGAGCGGAACCTGGGCTGCGCGCTCCTCGCGGCGGCTGGCTGCCGTGTCGTGGACCCGCAGGAGCCGGCGGCCGACGACATCGGTGAACAGGAACGACACGTACCGTGCGTCGAACCGGTCCCGCAGATTCTGCGCCACGACGTTCAGCGAGTTCACCGGCGCGGCGTTCTCAGCCGCCGCGAGCACGTCGGCCAGCGAAATCCGACCACCTACCACGTAGCCTCCTCACCACCATCGGCCACGATCACATGTCCCCGGGCGGGTAGCCCTGGCCGGCGTCGGACGCTACACACCCACAGCCGGGTTGTTCGGTATCCACGCCGCATGGTGGCCAGCCCGCCCTCGGCCAGGAGACGGTGAACCTGCTCGGGCGCCGCCCGGGGCGCAGCGCTGGCCGGAGTTCCGGCAGTACCCGGTGTGGAGGCGGCCCGGGAGACGGCCACCACCTGTCCCGCGCTTCACCAACCACGGTGGAGGCTCGGGTGGCGGCGGCTTCGCGCTCCTCGGCGGCGGCGAGGGCGGCTTCCGCGCGGCCGCGCCCCGCGCAGGTGGGTGATGGTGCGGAGCCGGGGCGTCGTAGCGTGCGCAGGTCTGGCCGGCTCGAGGAGCGCGGCAACGCCACCGGTGCCCGGCGCGGCAGCGTCTGACCGGTACGGCCGGTTGGCTGGTGTGGCTAGCGGCCGCTACGGCGGGTCCTCCTGGTGGTCAAAAGTCTCCTGCGCGGGAGGGCTTTCCTCGTGCGGGGCCGCCGGCCGGCCCTCGGCCCGGTCCTCCTCCCGTTCCTCGGGCTGGGCCGTGTTCCCGGTCGCCTCATCGCTCACGCTCCCACCCCTGGGCTGTGCGTCCACCCCGCCCCCGACCGGTTCCCCGCCCCGCTCCTCGCCCGCGTGGGCACGGAGGTGGCCGACGACCGTGTTGGTGACGGCGACCAGTGGGACCGCGACGACGGCTCCGCCGATGCCGGCGACCAGCCCACCCGTGGCGACGGCCAGGACCACCGCAAGGGGATGGACCCGGACCGCGCGTCCCAGGATGAACGGCTGGAGGACGTGGCCCTCGATCTGCTGGACGATCAGCACCACCATCAGGGTCATCACCGCCGTGAACAGGCCCTGGGTGACCATGGCGACGATCACGGCCAGCGCACCCGAGGCGACGGCGCCGACCAGAGGCACGAACGAGGCCAGGAAGATCACCACGGCGATGGGCACAGCGAGGGGCACGCCGAGGAAGTAGATGCCGACACCGATGAAGACCGCGTCGATCATCGCGACGATCATCGTTCCGCGCACGTACGCGGTCAGGGTGTGCCAGGCCGGCGGGCCCGCCCCGGCCACCGCCGGCCGGGCCGCGACCGGCACGAGACGCAGCGTCCACCCCCAGATGCGTCTGCCGTCGTACAGCAGGAACAGCGTGCAGAAGACCGTCAGGAGCACCCCGGTGATCAGCTCGACCAGGAGCGTCACCCCGTGGAGGCCGGTCGAGGCGATGCTGTCGGCGCCCGTGCCGATCGCATGGCTCAGGCGGCCCGCGAGGTCGTTGATCTGCTCCTCGGTCACATGGAACGGGCTGTTCAGGAGCCCGTGCTTCAGCTTCTCGATGCCTTCCTGGAGGCGGTCGGACAGATTGCCGAGGTTGTCGAGCACTTGCCACACGACGAACCAGCCGGCCAGGCCGAGGATGACGAAACCGAAGATCGCCGTGACCGCGGTGGCCAGTCCCCGGGACAGGCC
This sequence comes from Streptomyces sp. NPDC096136, assembly GCF_044763325.1. Lineage (NCBI taxonomy): Bacteria > Bacillati > Actinomycetota > Actinomycetes > Kitasatosporales > Streptomycetaceae > Streptomyces > Streptomyces sp. NPDC096136. The sequence continues at coordinate 362,388 of NZ_JBIWFZ010000006.1, forward strand.
ACCGCGCTCCAGGCGGGCGACGGTCGGCTCGAGCAGTGCGGTGACCAGCAGCGCCGCGACGAACGCCAGCGCGACCAGCCGGACGGACCCGATCACCCGCATCAGGATCCACAGGGCGGCGGCGATCACCACGAAGCGCCAGCCCACCTCGGCCACGACCCGTATGCCCCAGGGCACTGCCTGCGCAGGGGCCGCGGACCTCGGCCGGGCCTGCTGCTCGGCTCGCCCCTCCCGGCCCCGTTCGGCCCCCACCTTCGCGTCGTGACGTGCCAGGGCACGCGCCCGGCGCTCGCCGAACGCGGCGGCGCCGCCCCTGAGACGACCGACCCAGCTGCGGGTGACCGGCACGGCCCCACCACCTCCTTCCGCCCACCAGCCCGTCTGCCCCCGCTGCGCGTGATCAGGCGGCCCGGTCGCCCGGAACGGTCCGGTCGCGCCGGTCAGCACGCCCTGGAACCGGCCAGTGGAGAATCCGGCCCGCGGCCGGTGGACGCCACACGCTCCGTGCCGCCGTCCACTCGGCCGGAGGACGGGTAGCACCGCCTGGACGATGGGCGCGCCGTACGCCCCGACGCGCGCGGTGATCCACAGCTGGAGCGGCCGCGCCGCTCGGTCGGCCCGGTCAGGCTGCGCGCGTCGGCGGTTTCGGGCCTGTGGGTCGCAGCCGAGCACGTCGCACAGCTCGTCCTGGACCTGCGACAGCGGCGGTGGCTTGGTCGCCATTCGGCAGTGGCATCCGGCCGTGTTCGGTCGTCGCGCCGCCGTCGTTCTCCGGCCGGGGCTCGCCGCGCGCGCCGGCTTTCGTGAACCAGGTGATCGAGTCGCCGGCGCTGATCTGCCTCCGGCGCCTCGCACGTCGGAGGTGACGCGGCGGGCGCCTCCTACTGGACGTTCCAGGCGGAGATGACGGGCTGCCCGTGCTTGGTGGCGATCAGCCGTACCGGCGAAGGCAAGGAAGCGCTCGGCCTCGTGTCCGCCGGCGAGCCAGGAGAAGGTGCGCTCGACGGTCCGACGGCTCGACGGCTCGACGGCTCGACGGTCCGACGGCGCCGCCCGGCCGCTGGGTCGGCCCCGCCGTTCGGACGGGTGTGGCAACGTCCGTCGATGCCGTGAGCACAGGACCGCGACCGTGCTCCCGGGCCCTGCCGACGTGGAGGTGCTACGGGCCGGTGCAGACGGCGGGACGGGTGCCCCGCTAGTGGTGATAGCCCATGAGGACGACGTCGGTGTACGGGGTGTCGGATCCGATGCCGGCAGCGACGACGTCTCGGTTCATCGGCCCGGTTGCGCGTTCCGGCTCGAACGGCCCTCGCGGGCGTCGTGTACGTGCTGCGGAGCGACGTGGCCTGGCCTCACGGCCCCGCCGAGGCCGGCGTCTGGCCGCGCCTGCACGCCGTTCTGCTGACCGAGCCTCGTCAAGCCGGCCTGTTGGAACTTGACGACCTCCGAAGACGGGTCGCACGTCCGTGCCCTCAGAGGGGGAACCTGGTCGGACCCTCCATCGTGGAGACGACCTGAGCGACGCGCCGACCGTCTCCATGGCCTGGTCAGGCTCGTCTGCGCGGGGCGGTCGGGGCGGTCGGGGCGGTCGGGGCCGGGGGGATCGGGGGGATCGGGGAGGCGCCCACCGGCAGTCGACTTGAACATGTTCAAGTCGTGTGTCAGGGTACGGCGTGTGCTCTTGAGCCCGCCAGTCGCGCATGTGATCCGTGGAACCCGCTGGGGATGGTGTGTGGTGCCTTTCCGTCGTGCTTCGCTGATCCTGGCTGCCGCGGCCGTTGCCCTCACGGCCTGCGGGAGGTTCACGGTCATGCCGCCGCCCGAGGGCGAAGCTGTCGTGCCGAAGGTGACCGACCTGGTGGCCACGTGGACCGATGCCGACGGCGGCACTCTCACGCTGCGGCAGGACGGGACGTTCACCGCCGACAGAGTCTGCGTGGCCGTCCGCTGGTACGAGGGGCTGGCCTGGTCCGGTACCGGCACCTGGACGCAGGGCGCCAACGGCAGACGAAGCCTTGTCGGACTGACCTTCGATGCGGACCACTCCGTCGACGCCTACCACCCTGAGAACACCGAGCGGCGGCCCGACCCCTACACGGCGCTGAGGCAAGGCAAGGCCCTGAAGCTCTGGGTCGCCGTGGGCGATCCGGACAACGATCAGCCCCACTGCATCCTGACCCGCCCGGCGGGCTGATCCGGCTGCGGGGTGGTGACCCGGTGACCTGCGCGGCGAGGTTCGGCCGCCGCGCAGGACGCCCCCGCACGACTGCGCGCTCTCTGGCAGGAATCAGTCGCCCGCTCCCGTGCCCTCGTCGACGCGGCGCTCAGAACGGGCGGGCTGGACCAACTCGGCGCCGACACCACCCGTAGCGGGGAACGCCCCAACCTCCGCCGAATTCTCCTCGACCTCATCGAGGAGTACGCCCGCCACGCCGGTCACGCCGACCCCATCCGTGAATCCGTCGACGGGCGACAGGCCCGGCACACCCTTCGCGTGTGCCGGGACGCCCGGCTTTCGCCGGCGCAACCCTGGGCCTTCCACGCTGACGGCGCCCCGTACGGCCGCAACGGGAGCACCTGGCCGTCGCCTCAGAGGCCGGCGAAGAAGGCACCCATCCGGCGCCGTACCTCAGCGAGGGTCACGCCCGGGTCGCCGGTGCCGATGAGCCCGGCCCGTGCAGTACACCAGCGCCGGCCGACGGCCGGGCAGAGGCCGCGCACCCACGTGTCCGTGGGTGAGGAGCGCACCCCAGTCCACGGCCCCCGGGCCGGGCGGGCCCGGATGAACGCGGGGCGCAAGGTCGGCGAATTCCCTGGTCTCGGCCGGAGTGAGCTGCGGCGCCCGGGACAGCCCGTGCACCGATCGTGCCGGATCCCTCAGATGGGCCACCTCCATGCCCACGGGGTACGGGCCGGTGGGCGCGGGCAGGCGCAGGACCGAGCCGCGACCGGAGGCGGACGCGGCCGTGGGCGGCATGGCGGCGGCACCGGCGAAGGGTGCCTTTCAACAGAGTGCGTCGTGAAGTCATACGAACATCCTTGGTGCGGGGCCGTCACGACGCGAAGGTTCGGGCCGTGGCCGAAGGGCTGTCCTCCGACGAGGAGTTGTGAGAGTGCTGCGAGTCCACTTCACTCCGGACGACCTCGCCCGTACCCGGTTCGCAGCCCGTCCGACACCCCTCCAGGAGCTGCACGCGGCCCTGACCACAACCATGGAACGAAGCGGCGGCCCACTGTTCGCACCGTGGGCGGGGTCGCATCCTGCGCTCCCTCCCGGCCTCGAGCAGTCCGCTCGCCGACCTGGCTCCTACAGGCCACCCGGCCTCGTTCCTCGACGTCCTCGGCGACGCCGTCGCCGAAGGCTTCGGACGAATCCGTGCCACCAGCGCCGGTCTCGTCCGCTCCGAACTGGACCGGCTCCACGCGGCGATGCCCGCCCCGCGCCGGATCCGCGACCTGCACGCGGGCCGGGAGACGGCCTGGCACACCCTGCGCCGCGCCCAGCGGGCCGCATACCAGACGGTCCTCACCCCCCGTCTGGTCCGTCGTGCAGGACCTCCACCGCGAGGAGTTCACCCGCTACGCGCTGACGATCGCCGAGCACGGCCTGGCCGCCACCCTGACCGGCCTGGCCCCGGGCAGCCGGTACCACGAGGGCGTGTGGGAATGGCCCGGCGCGGCGCCGGCCCGCGACGTCCGCCTCGACGGGCGCGGCCTGGTTCTGCCGCCCACCTTCCACCACCCGGCCGGCCCACTTCTCCAGGACGCCCCCGGCCGTCCCGCGGTCATGACCTACCCGTCCGGCCCCGCCGAGGGCTCCCGCCCAGTTCGTTGGTCCCGACCTCGTTGTCGATCGGCTGAGGGAAGAGGGGGCTGTAGCCGATCTCGGGCACGAGACCCGCTGAGATCCGCCTGAGGCCCCTCGCCGGAAGGCGGCTCGCCTATCATCACCGCATGGTGCGGAGCGAGGCCGCTGACGTCGACGGCTACCTGACCGAGCTCCCCGAGGACCGCAGGGCCGTCCTGGCCGAGGTCCGGCGGCTGTGCCGCGCCGAGCTGGCGGGCTTCGACGAGGTCATGGCGTACGGGATGCCCGCGTACGAGCGGGACGGTGTCTGCGAGGTCGCCTTCGCCAGCCAGAAGCGGTACATCTCGTTCTACCTGATGCGCAGTGACGTCCGCGAGGCGTTCGAGGAACGGCTGTCCGGCCAGGACACGGGCAAGGGCTGCCTGCGGTTCCACAAGCCCGAGAGCGTCGACCTCGTTCTGTTGCGGGACCTGCTCAAGGCCACTGCGGCGCGCCCGGGCAGGACGTGCTGACGGAGCCATCACGGGGCCGCCCCGCCCCGCCCTGTTCCTGTCCTCGTTCCGGTCCTGCCTGCCTCCGGGGCCGCCGACCACGGGGTCGAGCGGGGACGCGGCGGGACATGCAGGCCAGCGGGCCCACTCCCCGGGGCCGACGTCCGAGCGGTGCGCGACCGCTTCCCCCGCGACGGACTCACCGCCCTCGCCCACCGCTCCGAGGGCGACCGATGGTGCACGGGGCGGTGGTTCGCCGGCCGGGTCGGGACGCCGCACAGCGTCGTCCCCGCCCGTCTGGTCGACGAGGCGGGCCACCCCCCGCTTCCGGGTACGCGACGAGGTCCTCGCCTTCCTCACCCCGCCCGCACCCGCACCACGCCCGGCCCGCCACGCCACCGGGTGATCCTCCGTCAGGCCCGGTGCCAGGTGAAGCGGAGGTAGGCGAAGCTCTCGCCCTCGCGGGGCGCCCGGGTCCAGGAACGGGTGGTGAGGGTGGGGAGCGCGCCCTCGGTCAGGGCGAAGCGGGGAAGCGACAGACCCAGCTCGGCGTGGAGGACCTCCAGTACCCTCAGCTCGCCGTCCACGAGGGTGCCGTCCGGCCGGAACAGCCGGGCGGGCTCCAGGGCAGCGGGCACGGTTCCGGAGCGCTTGACGTCACCACCGCGCACGGTGAACGCGTACACCTCCTTGCCCCGTTCGGCCACGGACAGGTGGAAGGCGGGCGGCCGGTCGCCCGGGAACGAGCTCCTCGGCTCGCGCCAGACCACCACCGCGCGGCCGTGCGCGGAGGCGGCGACCGCCGGGGACACGAACCGGGCGTCGTCCAGGTGACGCGCGTGGCCGTCGAAGGCGAACGCCCACCCCTCGGCGGTACGGCCGACGGCGACGGCGGCCCGGTCCTCCCAGGGCTCCGCGTCCTCGTGCCCTTGCCGCCCCCGCGTCCGCCAGTACCCGAGCCGGTCCGTGAGCACGCCGAATCCGGCCCCGTCCGCACCGATCAGGGCGGGAAGACCGGCCGGGTCGAGGCCCTCGGTCCACACGCACCGGAACCCGTCGACCTTCTCGCGCCCGGCCGCGGGCTCCACCAGCCAGCCGAGCCCCGGCGGATCGAGATCGGCGACCGGCTCGGGGACGGACCCGGTCTCCCCCGAACGCGGTGTCGCGAGGATCTCCCGCCCACGCTCCGGGGTGACCAGGGGGCCCAGGACCGGATCGGCGAGCAGCCCGATCGGAGCGATGAGCGAGGGCCCGGGCGCCTCCCACAGAGGGAGGGCGCCCCGCAGGATCCGCCACGCCGCGTCGGCCGCTCCCCAGCGGGCCTCCTCCCGGGCCCGCGCGACGGCCTCCCCCCACGGGCCGGGAGGCGCGTAGCGGTGGGTGCCGTCCCGCACCGCGTCCAGCACCGTCCGGGCAGCCTCCCGGTCGACGCCCCGCGCGGCCATCATCCCGAGCCAGTGGTCGTCACCGCCCGGCCGCCCGTCGCGCGCCGGCGCCATGGCCTGCACCGGCAGGACCTCGGGCTGGAGGCGCGCGTCGGCCGCGAGATGGCCGTAGTCCTCGCACCCGTACCGGCCCAGCAGCTGCCGGACCTGCTGCAACAGGAAGCGGCTGTGCGGCCGCCCGAAGGACGAAGCCTCCTCCAGTAGAGACACCGCCTCCTCGTGGCGCCCCCGCAGCGCCAGCAGTCGGGCCTCCTCCACCCGGGCGTCCTGGGCGCGGGTGGTCGCGTTCACGAACCCGGGGTCAGCCGCCCGGGTGGAGTGGAAGCCGCGGTACATGGCCTCCATGTAGGCGCGGAACGACGGATGGCGGACCGGCAGCTCACCGCCCCACCCCTGGTACACGTAGAGCGCCCACTCGCCGTCCTCGTCCCTGTCGCCCGGGTCGAGCAGGGCGTACGACATGTCGGACTCCGTCTCCAGCCGCAGCGCGCGCCGCCACATACCGGCCAGCAGGACGTCCTCCTCGGTCGCGCCATCGCCCAGGTCCTCCTCGTACCGCGGGGTCATGCCGAACGGGTCCCGGAACCAGTCGATGTCCGCGGTGCCGCCGAGCCGGTAGACCCCGGCCAGCTGCTCCACGTACCAGCCGTCGCTCACCGAAAGGAACTGCCGGTACGAGGGCGGCAGCCGACGCCCCAGCCGCACTTCGGCCGCCCGGATCGCCGCCTCGTCCGCCGCGGGCGGGCCCAGCCGGAAGGGGCCGGCCGAGCCGTCCTCGTCGGGGCCGTCGTCCGGGTCCGCGCGCGGAACCCACTCCTCCTGCCACCGTCCCAGGAACGCGTGCCAGTCGAACGATTCGTCACTCATGACCGGGATGCTGTCACCCGCCACTGACAACACCGCCACCCGCCCTGTGACCACCGTCACAGCGGAGAGCTGTCACGGGAACCGGTCCGCCGGCATCTCATGCCCGACCGGTCACCGAAGCGGGAGGGCGAGATGAAGGCAGTAGTGGTGGGCGCCGGATACGCGGGCACGTTCGCGGCGAACCGGCTCGCGAGGAAGGTGCGGACCGCCGAGATCACCGTGGTCAACCCGCGCCCCGAATTCGTGGAGCGCGTACGGCTGCACCAGCGGCTCGCGGGGACCGCCGCCGCGGCGGCCCCCCTCACCTCGATGCTCCGCCCGGGGATCACCTCCCGCATCGGTACCGCCGACAGGATCGGCGACGGCACCCTCACCCTCGAAGACGGTACGGGCATCGACTTCGACTACGCCTTCCTCGCCGTGGGCAGTACCGCCCGGCCGATGCCGGGAAGCGTCCCCGTCGGCACCTGGGAGGGAGCGGAGCAGGCCCGCGCGGGCCTCGCCGCACTGCCCGCGGGCAGCACGGTCACGGTGATCGGCGGCGGCGCGACGGGCATCGAGACGGCGGCCGAGGTGGCCGAGGCCAGGCCGGACCTCCGGGTGCGCATCGTCGGGTCCTCGGTCTCCGGGGGCTTCTCCGGCCGCGCGCACGAGCGGGTCCGGTCCGGACTGGCGGGGCTGGAGGTCGACATCGTGGACGACCGCGTCACGGAGGTCACCGACGGCGTCGTGCACCTCCGCTCGGGAGCGGCGCTCGCCTCCGACCTGACCCTGTGGGCGATCGTGTCGGGCGTCCCCGACCTCGCGGCCCGCAGCGGTCTGCGCGTGGATCCCGAAGGCCGCGCGCTCGTGGACCGGTACCTCCGCAGCGTCGACGACGAACGGATCTTCGCCGTGGGCGACTGCGCGGCCGTACCGGGCGCCCGCTTCGCCTGCGCACTCGCCGCGCCGCAGGCCGCCCACGCGGCCGACGCACTGGCCCTCCTGATCGAGGGCCGCAGGCCCGGGCCGTACGCGCCGCGCTACGTCGCCCGAGCCGTCACCCTCGGCCGGAAGAACGCGGTGGGCCAGTTCACCCGCCCCGACGACAGCCTCCGCCGGGCCCACTTCACCGGGCGCTCCGCGGCCGCGCTCAAGGAATTGGCGTCCCGCGCCGGCAAGTACGCCGCCCGCACGGGCACCGGCGCCTGAAGAAAGGAGTCCCGCACATGTCAGCGACGCAGGCGGCAGCCAACAAGGCGGCGTTCGGCCGCTTCCACGACGCCGTGAACACGGGCGACACCGAGCTCATCGCGCACACCATCGACGAGGTCTTCACCCCCGACGTGCTGTTCCACGCTCCGGTGCCGAACGGCGCGACGGGGGTACAGGCGCTCAAACAGGTGTGGACGGTCCTCCTGCGCGCCTTCCCCGACCTCCACGTCGCGGTCGAGGACGCGATCGCCGAAGGCGACAAGCTCGTTTTCAGGAACACGGTCACCGGGACCCACCGGGGTGACTACCGGGGCCTCCCGCCGACCGGCAGGCCGGTCAGGTACGCCGAGATCTTCGTCTTCCGCTTCACCGGCGGCAGGATCGCCGAGATCTGGGGGGTCGTCGACGTCCTCGCCCAACTACGACAGCTCGGCCGGATCCAGATCCCGTGATCCCCCGGAGGCCGCCTCGGCTCAGGCGGCCTCCTGCCGCGCGGCCGCCTTCCGTGTCCTCACCCCGACGACGACGAGCGCCAGCCCCACGGCGACGACCCGGAGGTAGGCGGAAGCCGACGGCCCCTGGGCCTGCAGACGCTCCGCAGCCCGCCCCTCCGGGGCCGCCGAGCCCTCTGGGGCCGCCCGGGCCCCGCCCGGCGGATCCGGCTGGTGTCCGCACGCCGGTCCCCACGTACGCGGGCACGGGACCCTCGCCATGATGGACCCATGACGCGCAGCGACGACGACCAGCACGCCGATTCGCCGGCGACAGCCCTGCTGAAGGACGTGGGGCGGAGACCATCCTCCTGTCGGAGGAGACCCGCCGTGAGGTGACCGCGGTCCTCGGCTGAGGTCTCGAGGCGTGTTGGCCCGGGCCGGGCACGCTGTGCTGCGACGATCTCCGTACGATCCGCGAGTGCTCAGGAGGAGCCATGTCCGTGATCTTGACGCTGGAGGCCGGCGGCGACCCCAAGGCACTGGAGCAGTACGCCCGGGCCAACAACGAGCAGTTCCGGGACGTCCTCGAAGCGGCGAAGCGCCACGGTCTCATCGCGCACCGCTTCTACGGCTCCGAGGACGGCAGCCGTCTGATGGTGCTGGACGAGTGGCCGGACCGGCAGAGCTTCGAGTCGTTCTTCCAGGAGCAGGACGCCGCGGTCCGCCCGGTGTTCGAGGCCGCAGGGGTGACGGCGCAGATCGAACCGAAGTTCTGGCGCGAGCTCTCGACCCAGGACGCCTACGGCTGGGGCGCCTGACCGAGCGGGCCCCGCACCGGCTCCCGTCGAACCGCCGCAACCGGACGCGCCCCTTGCGTACACCACCGACTGAGCCCGCCCAGCGCTCCCACCACCATGGGCGGGCCCTCTGCGCTGTCGAAGCACCTGACGACCCAGTCGCACCCGCCCAGTCGCACCCGCCCCGTCGCACCCGCCCTGCCGCACCCGCCACACCTGTAGATGCCGCTGTACCCGGGCGTGCCCCCATGACGACTGCGACGATCGCCGCCGAGCTGGAAGCGGCCAGCAAGGTCGGGGGGACCCGAAGGCCGACGAACTCGTCTCCTCCACCGGCCGCCTCTGCGGCGTCGAGGGTCCGGGCCGCCGGCTGTCGCAGTCCGCGCGCCCCTTCCTGGACATGGGCGACGAGAACGCCCCGCCGCTACGGGGTCACTGACGGGGATCCTCCTGCGGCGCAGCCATGACCAAGCCGGAGCTCACGGTTTCGTTGCCGATGCGTTGGAGATGGGCCCACCGGTCGAGATGTTCGCAGGCCCAGGCAGGGTCGTACGCCGCCGTGGGCAACTGCGGTATGCGCTTGTGGCCGGTCTCGTCGAGTCGATAGGGGACGTCGAAGGCCGCGTGCCAGCCTCCCAGATTCGCGGCAAAACGGCCTTCCGCTTCTGATGGATCGATGCCCAGGTACTGGGCGATCTCCCTCCAGGAGGCGCCTCGCTCGCGTTCGTAGATCACGGCTGAGGCCAGAGCGCGTTCCGCGAGTTCGATGAGCTGGTTTGCCTGGCTGACCCGGCCTCCGGGTCCGGTGTCAGGGTCGTTCTCGGTGGCCACCAGAGCGGCGGCGCCATCGGCGACATCCACGGCGTGATCGCACAGGACGAGGCGGGCCAGCGCCTGGCGGGTGAATCGGGCACGATCGGCGTCATACGGGGTCGTCTCAGTCACCCCCACAGCCTGGTCGGCCGTGGCCGCGGCGACTACCCGATTTCCGTCGGCGTCCGGCCTCCGCTTGACGGCTCAGCCGCATGAGGTGTCTTCGTACGCGTCAGCCGGACGTCCCGCGTCGAGCCCAGGAGGACCTGACGAGGACCAATCCGAGGAACATACACGGCGGTTACGGCTGGGTGGGCGGCACGGGCGCAGCGGCCCACGTCGTCCCGGTCACGGTGCGGTCACCACCCCGCTGACTCAGGCGGCAGCGCCGGGTCCGTGCCGGCACCGGTGATCAGAGAGTCCTGGCGGTCCGCGGCAGGCGCCTGACCCGCGCATCCCGCGCCCGTAGTCTTGCGGGGTCCAACTGCCCGGATGCTGGAGATGGCCGGGCCGCCCTCGCCGGGCCCCCGGCCGGGGTGAAGCGGGGCTGCCCGGCGTGCGGTGCCGTTCCCCGTGTCACCCCGACGACCCAGTCGGACCCCCGGCCGGGCTCCCAGGGCAAGGCCGTTCCGGTGCTACGGCTGAGGGGAGCCACGAGTCTCACCGGAGGGGGATCGGCTCGCCGTTTCCCGGGGTGGGCCTCAGGTGGCGGAGCCGGCGGCGGCGCCGGTGGCCAAGTCGGTGCCCCAGCGGGCGATGGCGGCCTCCAGGTCCAGCGGGCCCGTCTTCGGAGCCTCGCCGGGTGCCGCCCAACCCTCGCGCGGCACCCGCCACATCACCTCGAACTCGTTGCCGTCCGGGTCCTTGGCGTAGAAGGACAGGGAGCGGTGGTGGTCGGTGGCCCCGACCAGCGCCCCGCGCTCGCCGAGGACCCGGCCTATCTCGGCCAGCTCGCCCAGCGTGCCGACCTCCCAGGCCAGGTGGTACAGGCCGACCCGGCCCGGCTGCGGGCCGGGTGCGTCGGCGCCGATCGCGAACAGGCCGAGGTCGTGGTCGTTGGACGTTTCCTGGGCGCTGAGGAAGGCGGCCCGCCCGGGATACTCGGTGTCGACCTTGAAGCCCAGCACCTCGGTGTAGAACGCGGCCGAGGTCGCGACGTCGCGGACGTAGAGCACCGCGTGGTTGAGGCGGCGTACCGGCATCGGGCTTCTCCCTTGCAAAGTTCAAACTTGAACCGAATGACTTCGAAGATAGCGACTGTTTCGAATTTGAACAACTACCTGCGGGTGCGGCCACCCAGCGACAACGGCAGTCGGGGCCCCCGAACAGCAGTACCCCGCGGTCCCCGGGTCGGGGGCGAGGCGGGCTTGCGGGGACGCCACCTGACCTTCCACGCAGCGGAGCGCTCACGACGGCCGCCGCGGTCGGCCGCGCGCAGCCGTCTGGATTCAGGACCCGCGTCGGCCCAGGCACCGGCGCGGCTTCGCCCAGGGCAGAAGGCCACTCCCTTGGCCCCGCGCCCCGAATCCTTAGGGTGAGGGGGTGAGCACTCATACGCCGAACGAGTCCCGCGTCAACTCCCTGCGCCCGCAGGCCCCGTCGCCTGGTTCCGGAGGGGCGGCGGCCGCCCCTCGGCGACCCGCGGGGGGTGCTCCGAGGGAGCCTCTGTGGCGTGACCTCGTCGGCGACGTGCTGAGGCGCGAGCGGATCGCCCAGGAGCGCACACTGAAGGACGTCTCGGAGGCGGCCCGGATCTCGATGCCCTACCTGTCGGAGGTGGAGCGCGGACGCAAGGAGGCGTCCTCCGAGGTCCTCGCGGCCGCCGCCCGAGCCCTCGGGCTCGGCCTCGCCGACCTGCTGCTGCTCGCCGGTGACGAGCTGGCCCGGCACGCCCGGGGCAGGGTGGTCCGGGGCCGCCCGTCACCCACAGCGCAGTACGACGGCTTCTGCCTCGCCGCCTGACCGGACCGGACCGGACCGGGCCCACGGCCGGTAGGACGGGGCGTGCCCCCCCCCCGTCCTACCGGCGGGCTCGCCGGCCCCCGGCCACGGCCGCGCGCGCTCAGACGAACGCGAACCGTCGGCTCAGCACCTCGTCGGCGAGCCCGTAGGCCACGGCCTCCTCGGCGGTGAAGACCTTCTCCCGGTCCATGTCCGCGCGCAGCGTCGCCACGTCGTGCTGTGTGTGCCGGGACAGGACCTCCTCCACTTGCGAGCGGATGCGGGCCATCTCCTTGGCCGCGAGGCTGAGGTCGGAGACGGTCCCCTGCCGGCCGCCGCTGGCCGGCTGGCCGAGCAGCACCCGCGCGTGCCGGAGCACGAACCGTCGCCCGGGATCTCCGCCCGCCAGCAGCACCGCCGCCGTCGACGCCGCCTGACCGACGCAGAAGGTGGAGATCGGCGCCTGGACGAACGTCATCGTGTCGTAGATCGCCATCAGCGAAGTGAACGATCCGCCCGGTGAGTTGAGATAGATCGAGATCTCCTGCTCCGGGTTCGCCGACTCCAGATGAAGGAGCTGCGCGATGACCACGTTGGCGACCCCGTCGTCGATCTCCGTGCCGAGGAAGATGATCCGCTCGTTGAGCAGCCGGCTGAAGACGTCGTAGGACCGTTCGCCCTGTGCGGTCCGCTCGATCACGTAGGGAACCGTGTACGACCCCATGTCACAGCCCCGCCCGTCGGCGCGGCGTGGCCGGGCGGATGTCGGCGAGCGACTCCACCACCCGGTCCACCATCCCGTACTCCCTGGCCTGTTCGGCCGTGAACCAGCGGTCCCGGTCGCCGTCCCGCGCGATCGTCTCCTCGCTCTGCCCGGTGTGCCGGGCGGTGATCCGCTCGACGGCCTTCTTGGTGAACTGGAGGTTCTCCGCCTGGATCTCGATGTCCGCGGCGGTGCCTCCGATTCCCGCCGAGGGCTGGTGCATCATGATCCGCGCGTTCGGCAGCGCGAACCGCTTGCCGGGCGTCCCCACGGTGAGCAGGAACTGGCCCATGCTGGCGGCGAAGCCCATCGCCAGCGTCGAGACGTCGTTCGGGATGAGCCGCATCGTGTCGTAGATGGCGAGACCCGCGGTGACCGACCCGCCGGGGCTGTTGACGTACAGGCTGATGTCGGAGCGCGGGTCCTGCGCCGACAGCAGCAGCAGCTGCGTGCACACCCGGTTGGCCGACACCTCGTCGACCTGGGTGCCGAGGAGGACGATCCGGTGGTCGAGCAGCCTTGCCGCGAGGTGGTCGTCGAAGTGGCCGGGCGGTGTGCCGCCCTCCTCCGCGCGGGGCGCGAGCATGGTGAGGGGAGTCATCTCTTCTCCTTGTCGAGGCGGGGTGCCGTCGACTCCACTCTCGCCCCCGGGAACCCCCCGGATGCCGTTCCTCTGCCCCTGGCAGATCCGCCACGGGCGGACACGAGGTCACGGCCCTCGGACGCGGACCCGGTGTCGAAACCCCTGACGATCTCGCCGGGGTCGACCTCGGCGCCGGCGCGCACGTTGATCCCCCCTTGCGGATTCGGTCTGCGGTGCCGCGCTGGAGCTGATGGAAGCGGATCGTGTGGCTGTCGGTCGCGGCGCGCGCACCGCAGCGGCGGGTCGCTCAGGTCCGGGTCCGGGGACCAGCGGACCGGGAAGCAGCGGGTGGGTCGTTGTCCGTGCGGAGGATGTCCGCTGGGAGCAGGGCGTCGCCGAGGTCGGACTTCATCCGGGAAACGCGCCCGCAGGCGCCGGCTCGGCTGGGACGTGGCCGCACCCAGGGACCAGGTGCTACGCCTGCCGGAACTGACCTGCACCACCCGCCTTTTCCTGATCGAGTCCGTCCCGCCGCTGACCGCCGGGCACCGGCCGGCTCAGCGGCCGCGGAGTGGGTGTGCTCGGGGTGAACGGGTCGAGGGGCCCGGGAAGTCGGGGGACGGCTTCCCGGGCCGGTGCCGCTGTACCGCGGGGGAGCGGTATGCATGCCGTGCGACACCAGGAGGAACGATTCCCCACACGGAAGGTCACGGCAGCGCCGGCCTTACGACCTCGACGCCCCCAGGAGCGTCAAGGGTGGGCAGCGTGCCCGCAGGCCCGGCGAGCTGTGCAGGAAGGACGTGAAGCCGGGTGGTAGCCAGCCCCGGCGTGCCGCAGACCCGCCCCTTCTCCCTGCCTCGGCGGCCCGGCCACCCGTGGGCGCGGTCGTCTCGTCAAGTGTCGGTGGTCACGGGTGGGCGTGGAGGGTTGGCCGCCGTCCGCCGTGGGTCGGACCTCCACCCGCGAGGCCAGATAGATGGCGGACCAGCGGCCAGCCCCATCTCCCTATCCCCGCCTTTCCGTCTGGATCCGGGGCGCACGGTCACGGCTGGTGGGGGATGGTGTCGGTGACGTCGATGTCGATACCACCCCGCGGCCCAGCCCACATCGAGCGTGCAGGGCCCGCAGGTGTGGCGTTGTGCGTTGGCCACGAGCTCGTTGACGAGGACCAGCGCCGCGTCCTGCACGGCCGGCGGCGCCCGGTGCCCGCGGGCGCGGGCCGCCGCTCCGCTGCCTTCGCACGGGCAGTGTCGTTTGGAGGGGTCCGCCATCATCCCCTCCTCGAGCCGTGCGGCGGGCCGGCCACGGCGGAGGGCGACAGCCAGGGCCAGCGGCCCGGCGGCGAGCGCCGCCCAGGCCCCGATCCGGGCAAGACGCGGACCGCTCGTCGAGACGGTCCTGCCGTCCGGGACGGTCTCCGGACGGGAACGGCGCAGCGGCTGCGCGGTTGCGGCCTGCGGCGCTCGCCGTAGGCGGCGCGAGGGCCGGGGGACAGGGCTCATGAGAATGCCTTCCGTGGAGGTGCTCGTTCTTGCACCCCACGAAACGGCGGTCTTCTCACCGCCTGGCTCACCACTGCCAGCCCCCCGGCGTCACGGGAAGGAAACAGTGCTGCCGGTGAGACACCGGTGAGCTCGCGCCATCCAGTGAAACCTCCCCACCGCAGGTCAGAGCCCTGCCGACAGGACTTCACCGGTGACGAACCCGGTCCCGGTGACCTCACCAACCACCTCACCGCTCCCACCACCGCGGGCCGGCCGGGAGCCGATCCGGCGCGCGTGCGGCCGAAGCGGGTAACGGTGCGGCCGATCACCGGACCTTCTTCATCCCCCAGGGCGTCGTGCCGGACGGCGGATACCTTGGCAGTGCCGACTCGGCCACTGCGCGCCACCCCGGCCCGCGTCGACTGACCGCACCCCGAAGTGGAGGACCCATGTGCACCTGCGGAGCCCTGCCCGACCACGACGAGTGCTCAACTTGTACCGTCCCCCCAGCGTTCGCCGGCTCCCCGGCCGAGGACGAACCGCTTAGGCCGACCCCGACCCACACCTCGGCATACCCGGACGAGCCGCCCTTCTGAGAGGGAGTCGCACAGCGCACCGACCAGGTCGTGGTGCCGGCTCATCGGGGGAAGTCGCCGGTTCTCCTGACCGAGAGGCGTCGGTGCGCCCTCGTCGTGGCAGGCCCCGCGGTGGTGGCCTGGCGCCGCCGGCACCCAGACTTCCCCGCCCTGGCGGGCGGACGACGCCTTGTTGCTGTCGGAGTGCGGGCAGTTCGGACCGGGGGGCCGCTGCGCGTACGAGCCGGACGAAGCCGATGGCATCTACCCCACCCGGTTCGGGTGGAGGGGCGATGTCCCCTAACCCTGTGCTCCCGGCCCTTCCTGGTGAGGGTGCCGGCAGCCCGTGCCGATACGGCGTGCCCGGGTGAGACCTGCTGCCCAGGGATGTTGGGAGCAGTCCCACCGCCGGGCCGCCCCGACCGGTGCCGGCCACCCTGGTCACCGGTCCCGCAGGGCCCGCCCCAGGCGCACGAGCCCTTCAACCCGGGCCTCGAAAGCGGGGTCGTCCTCGCTCAGCTGCTGCCAGCGTCGTTCCCGCTCGGCCTGGTAGCCGGCGCGGGTGTTGTCCTCGTCGGCGGCGAGCCGGTCGGGGGTGGTGGCGAACTTCGCCGCTGCCCATTCTTCCCAGGCCAGCCAGCGCCCCTCACGCGGGCTGTACCAGCTGCCGGCCAGCCGGCCCAGGGCCCCGGTGTTCTCCAGCTCCCGGTACGTCGCCTCTGACATCCCCAGCTGGCGCCCCATCTGAGCCCTGCTGCGCCCGGTGAAGATCTGCAGGTGCCGCAGCGTCTCCCGCTCGACGGTGCACAGGTCGGCCGGGTTCACGCCGACGGCCTGGGCCAGCAGTACCAGCACGCCGGGCCGGGGGATGCGGGCCCCGGCCAGGTAGAGGCTCACGGCACGCTCACTCACCTGGGCGGTGCGCGCGATGTGGGGCACCGTCGCGCCTACGGCGTTCCGGGCGGCGCGGAAGCGGGCCGGACCGAAGCCGTAAGGGGTCTGGCTCACCCCCTTCACCTACCCGCCCCAGGCAAGGTTCGTTCACCCCTGAACAAACCTTCGGGCGCGGGGGCCCTGCGAAGGTCCGTTCAGGGGTGGACCAGGAAGGCCGGCGGTGAGTTCGGCGAGGGTGGGCGCCGACCTCCGCGGCCGCCGGGCGACGACGGTCTCCTGGCCGGTGAGGGTGCGGGCGGTGAAGGAGCCCGCGAAGTACTCGTCGCCGTCCTGATAGGTGATGAGGGTGGCGGCGGGGTAGTCGGCGGCGTACGCGATGGCGGACAGCAGCTGGTCGGCGCGGCCGGACACCTGCGTACCCCCGGAGTCGGGCCCGGGCAGGTCGAGGTGGAGAGGCTGGCGCATGCCGGTGAAGTGCAGGGCGAGGCCGCCGGAATCGGGCTCCACGGCCACCAGCCGGTCGGCTCGGATCCGCGCCTGGCAGGCTCCACCTGGTCACGTCGCGGGCGTACACCCGCGCGTAAGATCGGCCGGTCACACTTCATCGGAGAGGGGAGCGGTACACCACGTGCCCATCGAACGACTGCCCAGGATCGGGCTGTTGGCCGCGGCGGTCATCACTTGTGCCTCGCTGGCAGGCTGCGGCGGGACGCCCACCGTCGAGGACCATCCCGGCAACGCCGGGCTGCAGGGGCCGGAGAAGACCCGGCCCGCGGGCCGGGTGATGGTGCAGCCGGTGCTGGAGGCCGCTCTCCCCCAGGGCATCAACCTGCCCCAGCTCACAGGGAACGGCGGCGCCGCGGTCCACGCCTGGGACATGTCGAATCCGGCGATCTGCCAGTCGGAAACCTGGCTGGACGACGAGTGCGCCGACGCCCTCGCCCTGGGCACGAGCGGCCTGTCCGGCAGGAACGAGCGGATCGTCATCCGGTTGATGTCCTTCAACGACGAAGCCACGTCCAAGGCCCACTTCACCGGCCGGGGCACACCCGACGAGGTGGGGGCCAACCCGCCCGGTGACGCCATCGACGGCTACGAGCTGCCGGACGGGGCCGGGGGCTGGAAGGGGAAGGGCATCAGGGTCCGGCAGGGCGCGGTCATCGCGAAGATCGAGTACGCCTGGGCTCCGGGGTACGAGGTGCCGAACCGGGCGATGGACCTCGCCACCATGGTCGTGGACCGCCTCAAGCAGTCCGGGAGCGGCAAGAACCCGACCGCCTCACTCCGGTAGGCCCGAGCCGGAGGAGGCCGTTCCGCGCCGTCCCTCCCGATCGACGGGGACGGGGGCAGGGACGGCGCGGGAGGAGCTCGTCAGCCGGTGTGCTTCGTGCCGTCGAAGGAGTACGGCGCAGATGAAGATGGCGGCGAGGTGGAGTCCGGCGAGGTAGATGGTGGCGGTCTTGTCGTAGCGAGTGGCCAGGCCGCGCCAGGGCTCTGACACATCCCCTGCACGCCTTGCGCGACTGAGGGGGAAGCAGCGGGGGAGCTAGGAGGGGGATATTGAGGGGGACGCAAGAGGGGGAAACTGCCCGGGACGCCGACCTGATTCCGCACCTTGCATTTGCACTGGTCAGGCCCCCTTCTCGGTGGCGGTGACCGGCCAGACTTTATTTGAGTGGGGGAGGGAGTGGTTGGGGAGGGGGAGGTGATCGGCTTCTGCGGGGCGCCTGACGGATGGGCGGGACCGGAAGCGACCGGTGGGCTGTGATCACCTGCTAGCACATCTCCTTCTGGCCGCCCGTGGGCGGTCAGGCTGGGTGGCGTCGGGACGGTGCCGAGCCTGCGGGTCACATCCGACCGCGTCGCAGCGCAGTTCATCCTGGAGGGCCGGGAGCGGTACGGCGTGAAGGGTTCCTCGACCGGGGCCAGGGTCAATACCTTGGCGATTGGCTGGCGCTGGTATCGGCGGGTGGTCACGTTGCGTGCACGCCACCGATGGTCGGACGCGTCAGGGCTCCGTTGATTGCGTCGTTGATCTCCATGCACACGGGCCCGGTGAGCGAGTGGCATGTGGGCAGCGGTCTGCACTGAGCCTCCACCAACCTGAAATCGCAGGTCAAAGGGCTGGTGTGCACGGCTGTTGTGGGGCCCGCACCACGCCCGGCGGCAGCCGGTGCTTCCACTGCGACGGCACCGGCCGCACCCGCCCGCTGTGGGAGCCGGCGGCCGGGCAAGCCTGAGGTGACCCTGGGCAAGCCCCCTCGCGAAGAGGCTTGCCCAGAGGCCGGTTACGCCATCGCGGCGGCCACGGTCTCCAGGACGACGAGCTGCTCCGGGTCGACGGGGACGCCGTCGGCCTGGCGCAGCGAGCGGAGCGTGGTCCCGTCGGCGCACAGCCTGCACAGCCCGGTCAGAGGGAACGGGGTGGCGCCGATGAGGGTGTGCGAGGAGGAGCTGTCGTAGACGGGCCGGTAGCAGCCGGGGCACGGCAGGCAGTCATCTACTTCGTCCCCGGGCGCGGAGTCCGGGCCGAGCAGCGGCACGATCCGCAGAAGGTTCTCCCCGGCCTCGGCCCACAGCGCCATCGGCCGCTCGGCGGACCGCTCGAAGACGACGTCGTCGCCGTCCGGGCCGTCGCTGGTGCGGACGCGGGCCAGGGTGCCGACGCCTTGCTCGGGGTGGTTCGGGAGGAACGCCAGGACGGTCCTGGTGCCGGGCTCCTCGGTGACGCTGTAGAGGTGCCCGCGGCCGGCCTTCATGGCCGTGCCCATCTCGGTCAGGCCCTGGCCCTCGTCGTCGTTGCGCAGCCGCAGCTGCCACGACGCCGGGGCGCCGTCGATCTCGGCGGGGAGGAGGTGATCACGATGCCGTTGCCGGACTGGCGGACGTCCAGGTGCACCATCCCCAGGACGGAGTGGAACGCGGTGCCGAACCACTCCGTGGACGGCCGGACGCTGTTCTCGCGGCGCGGCTTGTGCTGCTTGTGACGTCCCATGCCCTGCCTCGCAGACGTGACCTCGTGAACGGGCCGGTCGGTCCGCTCCACCCCCAACCGGTCACCCGGCACCCCAGGTACGCCGCCGGGCCGGCCTTCCCCCCCGGCCCGCCTGGGCAAGCCCTGCTGTGCCTCGCAGCGATAGTTGTCACCGCCGGTGGCGTTCGGCTTGGGGTGCGCACCGGATTCTCAGCGCCTTGTCCGCGATAGCCGGACGAAGAGGTCTGCCCCGTGTCCGGGGGTTGGCGGCGCCGCAGGGGTACATGTACCGGTATGGCTCGTGAACGGATCCGGTGGCCCCTCGTCGTGGAGCGCGCATCACGTGCGGGGTGCCGGGACGCAGCTCCGGCCCATAGTCCCACGTCGCTCGTCCTGCCGGGTCGGCGCCCATGGACCAGGTGAGTTCGTAGATGCCGGAGGCGCGCTGGACGCGCTTGACTGGTGGAGTACGTACGGGTTCGATCGCGGCCACGTGATGCGTTGAAGCCCTATTTCAGCTGGTAGATCGGGGTGCTGGGCTCGTTCACTCGATGGCGTGAGATCTCCGCAGTAACTCGCAGGCCGCCACCCCTTGGTGTTGTCGGTTCCACGGGGGTGCGCAGGGCGGGGAGGGGGAGATCAGGTGACCGTCCTCCGCACCGGTTCCGGACTGGTCAGCCGGAGATCTCCTTGCGGCCGGAGCCGGCACCGATGGAGACCTTGCGGGGCTTGGCGCGCTCCGCGATCGGGATGCGCAGGGTGAGAACGCCGGCGTCGTAGTCGGCCTGGATGCACTCGGTGTCGAGGGTGTCGGCGAGCATGATCTGGCGGGAGAAGACGCCCAGCGGCCGCTCGGACAGCTCCATCTTCACGTCGCCGGCCTTGGCCGTCGGCCGTCGCTCGGCCTTGACGGTCAACCTGTTCCGCTCGACGTCGATGTCGATCGCGTCCGCGGCCACGCCGGGACATCGAAGGACACCACGTACTCGTCACCCTCGCGGTAGGCGTCCATCGGCATCACCGAAGGCTTCGACCAGGTACCCGGACCCACCAGCTGCTGCGCCATCCGGTCCAGCTCACGGAAGGGGTCAGGGCGCATCAACATCGTGAAACACCTCCAGCAGGTTCGAACGGTTGCTGCCAATGCGCTGCACGGACCCTGCTGTATCATGTCATCTAGTCGATGACAAACATGTAGTCGTCAACCTGATGACATTCCGAGGGAGGTGCCCGTGACCGCAGCCCATCACCCGCCCGCGCTCGGTGCCGAGGCCCGCAGTCCGGCGTCCTTCATGGCTGCCGCGGCAGCCCTGGTGGCCATGGACGACGCGTTGCGCGACGCCCAGAACGACACTTCCGACGCCCTCGGGCCCGGCCCCGAGCAGGCTCTGGCATCCCTGATGCTGCTGCGGCAGGTGCGTGAGCAGCTCGCCAGCTGGGAGACCGGTCTGATCGAAACCGCCCGCGATGCAGGCGCCAGCTGGGCAGAGCTTGCCCATCCCCTCGGCGTCGCCAGCCGCCAAGCTGCTGAACGCCGCTACCTGCGTGGCCGGCCGGGCCCCGCCGGCACTACCGCTGAGCAGCGTGTGCAGGCCACCCGCGAGCGCCGTGCCGCTGACCGCACCGCCGCCACCTGGGCCCGCGCCAACGCAGCCGACCTGCGTCGCCTCGCCGGACAGATCACCGGGCTCGCCCACCTCACGCCCGAAGCGCGCTCGGCACAGGTTGCCCTGCACACCGCTCTCGGCGCCGCGGACGCCGCCGAGCTCATCGCGCCCCTGGCCGGCATGCGTCCCCACCTCGACGCCCGCCACACCGCTCTCGTCGACTCCCTGGACGCCCTCGAAGCCCACCGCACGACGACAGCCTCTGACGAAGACTGACCCGCACACGCAGAGCCATCCTCCGTCCGCGGTGCGCCCCACCTGCGCGTCACGCCGACGAGGCCCCTGCCCCAGTCCCATCCGTATCTGACCTTCCGCTGAAAGGACCCCGCATGCCCAGCAGCGTCGAGACGCTGGAATTCCAGGCCGAGACCCGCCAGTTGCTCCGGCTGGTGATCCACTCGATCTACTCGAACAAGGACATCTTCCTGCGCGAGCTGATCTCGAACGCTTCCGACGCCCTGGACAAGCTGCGGCTGGAATCGTTGACCGGCAGCCTCGCCGAAGTCGACACCAGCGACCTGCACATCTCGCTGGAGGTCGACGGGGACGCCCGCACCTTGACCGTCCGCGACAACGGCATCGGCATGACCCGCGACGATCTCGTGGAGCTGATCGGCACGATCGCCAAGTCCGGCACCGCCGCCCTCCTGGAGAAGATCAGGGAGTCCAAGGACGCCGCCACCACGGAGAGTCTGATCGGGCAGTTCGGCGTCGGCTTCTACTCGGCGTTCATGGTCGCCGACAAGGTCACCGTGCACACCCGGCGGGCCGGCACCGACTCCGGTACCCAGTGGGAGTCCGACGGCGAGGGCTCCTACACCATCCAGGCCGCCGACGACCTCCCCGTCGGCACGTCGGTCACCCTGCACCTCAAGCCCGCCGACAGCGAGGACGGACTCGCCGACTACCTCTCCGAACCGAAGATCCGACAGATCGTCAAGCGCTACTCGGACTTCATCCGCTGGCCGATCCGCATGGCCACCGACCGGACCGATGCCGACGGCGAAGCCACCTCCGACCTCGACACGCTCAACTCGATGAAGGCACTGTGGGCCCGGCCCCGTAGCGAGGTGACCGAGGACGAGTACAACGAGTTCTACCAGCAGATCAGCCACGACTGGCTGCCCCCGGCCGAGACGATCCACATGCGCGCCGAAGGCACCTTCGAGTACGAGGCGCTGCTCTTCATCCCCGAGCAGGCCCCCTTCGACCTGTACTCCCGCGAGTCCAAGTCCGGCGTGCAGCTGTACGTCAAGCGGGTGTTCATCATGGACGACTGCGAAGCGCTCATGCCCAACTACCTGCGCTTCGTCAAGGGTGTCGTGGACGCCCACGACTTGTCGCTGAACGTCTCGCGCGAGCTCCTCCAGCACGACCGCCAGATCCAGGGCGTACGCCGACGCCTGGTCAAGAAGGTACTCGGCGCACTCAAGGACATGCAGGCCAAGGACACCGAGCGCTACACGAAGGTATGGGCCCAGTTCGGCCGGGCACTGAAGGAGGGCCTGCTCGAGGACACGGGCAACACCGAAGCCCTGCTGGAGCTCGTGTCGGCCGCCTCCACCCACGATCCGGAGAAGACCACCACACTGCGCGAGTACGTCGGACGCATGAAGGACGGTCAGGACACCATCTACTACCTGACCGGCGAGACCCGAGCCCTGGTCGAGAACTCGCCCCACATGGAAGCCTTCGCCGCCAAGGGCTACGAGGTGCTCATCCTCACCGACCCCATCGACGAGGTGTGGGTCGACCAGGTCCCGGCCTTCGACGGCCATCGTCTGCAGTCCATCGCCAAGGGCCGGGTCGACCTCGACGACACCGCCGACGGCGAAACGGAAACCGATGCCGACAAGGTTCAGCGCGAGCAGGACTTCGCCGCCCTGCTGCCCTGGTTGACCACGATCCTCTCCGACCGCGTCAAGCAGGTACGCCTGTCATCACGCCTGACAAGCTCGGCGGCCTGCATCGTCGGCGACGCCCACGACGTCACCCCCACCCTGGAAAAGATGTACCGGGCCATGGGCCAGCAGATGCCCACCGTCAAAAGGATCCTGGAACTCAACCCCACACACCCCCTGATCACCGCACTTCGCACCGCACACCACGCAGACGCCGAGGCCCCCGCTCTGACGGAGATCGCCGAGCTGATCTACGGCAGCGCGCTGCTCGCCGAAGGAGGTGACCTGCCTGACCCGGCCCGCTTCACCCGGCTGCTCACCGACCACCTGACCCGCACCCTGTAACCACAGAAGCAGCCCTGCACGGAGGAACCCGTCTGTTCCGGCCTTCCGCTCGGAGCGCCGGAACAAACGGTGCGACCGTGACCGCTGCCAGGTGGACCATGTCCCCGCGCTTCAGGAAACCACCCGGGCCATCTGCTCTGGGCGGCATCATGGGGCGGCGGGGCGGGTGCACGTCGGGTCGTCATGCGCTGGCGAGATCGGCGTCCGCAAGTTTGCGGGCGCCCCTCCACCGGCCGAAGAAGCTTCGCCGCGTGAAGCGGCGTTCTCGGGTGTCCCAGGCTCATGTGCTGCGTTGGTCGTGCGTGTCCTGGCGGAGCTGTTCGGTGTGCCGCGTGAGGGTGTCGATGCGTTCGGCGAGGCCGGCGTCTTCGGGCCGTAGGTAGGCGCGTGTGGCGGTCAGCGGGCGGACGAGGCGGGCAGGGTCGTCATCGGCGAGTGCCAGGTTCAGCTCGCCGACCGCGTCCTGGGCAGTTTCGGGCAGGTCGGTGAGGGCGGTGATCTGTCCGGCGAGGCGGCGCAGGTCCGCTGCGTTGTCGCGGGCCCATGCGGTGACGGTGCGGTCTGCGGCACGTGAGCTACGGGTGGCCTGGACACGCTCCTCCCCGGTGGAGCCAGGCGTGCCGGGGCGCAGTCGCAGGTAGCGGCGTTCGGCGGCCTGCCGGCTGGCGACGCCGAGAGGGCTGGCGAGGTCGGCCCAGCTGGCTCCCTGCCCACGGGCGGTTTCGATCAGTCCGCTCTCCCAGCCGGCGAGCTGTTCGCGGACCTCGCGGAGCGTCAGCAGGGCCGCCAAGGCCGGGCGCGGGCCCGCGTCGGCCGGGGGTGGCTCCGCGTTCGGTCTCCGGGCGGCGGATCGCTGTGCGTCTTTCAAGGACTGGTTGATCGCTTCCAGCGCCGCGGCGGCGGCGAGGAAGGAGACCGGCGCGGCCGGTGTGGGGGCTTCGTTCATGGAGCTCTCCGTGTCGCGTCATCCTCCAGATGACTCTGTGCTTGTCATCGTTTGGATGACATGTTACAACGGGGGCACGTTGAAGCGCATTGGCAGTTTCTGCCTGAACCAACTGGAGGTGTTTCGCGATGTTGATGCGCACCGACCCGTTCCGCGAGATGGACCGGATCGTCCAGCAGCTGTCGGGTACGTCCGGTACGTGGTCGAAGCCGTCGGTCATGCCGATGGACGCCTACCGCGACGGCGACGCCTACGTGATCGCCTTCGACCTGCCGGGTGTGAGCACCGAGGCGATCGACATCGACGTCGAGCGGAACATGCTGACCGTGAAGGCGGAGCGCCGCCCGGCCCCGAAGGCCGACTCCGTGAAGATGGAGCTCTCCGAGCGGCCGCTCGGTGTCTTCTCCCGCCAGATCATGCTGGCCGACACCCTCGACACCGAGCACATCCAGGCGGACTACGACGCGGGTGTCCTGACCCTGCGGATCCCGATCGCCGAGCGCGCCAAGCCCCGCAAGATCAGCATCGGTACCGCGGCCGACGCCGGCCTCAAGCAGATCTCCGCCTGAAGCACACCTGTAGCCAGCGGAGGGCGGGGAAGCGCCGATCCCCCTCCGGCACCCGCCCTCCGCCCCCTTCTTTGACCTGCTTCACCCCTCTTTCCGGAGGTGATGTCGATGTCGATGCGCAGGGAGTCGTTCCTGGCCCACGTGCAGGAACGCGGCGAGTACGAAACCTCTGAGGAAGCCGACCGCGTCGCCCGCGTCGTCCTGGCCCTGCTTGGTGCCCACCTGGCCGGCACGGTCCGGGCCGACCTCGCCGCCCGGCTACCCGAGGCCTACGCCCTGATCCTCCTCAACCCGCTGCAGGCCGCCGAACCGCTCTCCCCCGAACGGTTCGTGCGGGCGACCGCGGCCTGGATCGAGGGCGCCACCGAGGAAACCGCCCTGTGGGACATCGGCGCGGTCCTGTCCACCGCGGCCGCTGCCGCGGGCGACGTCCTCATCCGCGAGGTCCTGCTCCAGCTCCCGCCCGGCTACGACCTCCTCTTCGGCCACCCCCAGCCCGCCTGACCGGCAAGTCCACCGGCCCATGGCCGGACCCCGCACAGAAAGGCAACCACAGCCGTGTACGACCAGCCTCGAGCGAACGCCTCCCAGCCGGCCATGACGTTCGACCAGATGCTGGAACGCGTGCGCTACGAGGGCGCCTATCCCACCCGCGAACGCGCCGCCGAAGCCGTCCACCAGGTCCTGTCCGCTCTCGGCCGCCAGCTCACCGGCGACGAACGCGTCGACCTCGCCCAGGTGCTACCCGTCGAAGCCGCCGTCACGCTGACCGCCCAGATCCCCGAGACCGAACACCTCACCGGCTGGGGCTTCGTCAAGGACCTGGCCGCCCGCACCGGTGTGAGCCCGGCCGTCGCCCGATGGGACACCGGCGCCGTCCTCGCCGTCGTCACCCGACTGACGGGCCCCGACCTCCTCGCCGGCATCCTCGGCCAGCTCCCCGACGACTACGCCCTCCTCTTCGGCCAGGCACAGCTACGCCGGCCTGAGCCCGCCGCCACCTGATCGTCGCCCTCGGCCACTCCGGCCTCGGGAACAAATGAAACGGGTCCGGGACCGCTACTGCGGTCCCGGACCCGTCGCGTGAGGCGGAGTCTCAGTGCTTGAAGTGCTTGAAGGTGTCCTTGATCTTCTCCTTGGCCTGGCGGGCGTCGCCTGTGGCCTGCTCCGCGCGGCCCTCGGCGGTCAGCCGCTCGTTGCCCGTCAGGCGGCCGGCGGTCTCCTTGAGCTTGCCCTTGCCCTGCTCGACCTTCGCTTCGGCCTTCTGCTCACCAGACACAGCTGATCACTCCCTGCTCCGTGGAAAGGTCTTACGGTGCCGCGTATGACCGCTCGGCCCCTTCCTAAACGAAGGGGCTCGCCATCACGAGCCCCACGCACGTGGCCGGCAGCCCCGACGGTGTCAGGCCGGCTGCGTCAGCACGTAGTCGACGTGGGGCAGTTCGTGGATGTGGGCGGCTGCTCCTTCCAGCGGCAGAAGTGGGCGCACGGGGCAGGCGGCCGGGGTGTGGTCGTGGTCGACCGTCCAGGCGGGCAGGGATGCGCCACCGCCCTGGGTGGAGACGGCGTAGAGGGTGCCGGAGCAGCCTTGGCAGATCAGCGAAGCGTGGATCACGAGAGGGTCCTTCCGGTCGGTGCCGACTCGGCGCGCGCTCCATGATCGGCCTCACGTCATCAAAACGATTCTTCTGCTCTGCGGACACCGCGGTGCGGGGCACGCAGAGGATCTTCCTGCTTCCTGGACAAGGCCGGAGGTAAAGGGGAGCGGCTCTTTCGCTGCAGGCCACCGCATCGACCGCTCAAGGGGCGGCAGATCGATCTTCGTGGCCTCTCTTCGACCCGCGCCTGCCCTTCGGTGTGCCGGTCGCGCTGTTGCCCACGTGTCGACGAGCGTCCTTCGGGTCCTCTGCGGGGCACACAAGCGTCGTCGGGGTGGGTGGGCGGGGCAGGTACGAGGAGGCTGTGGGCGTGCTGTCCCTCTGAAATGACCACCTGAGCCGGGACCGGCTGGGGGACGGTCTCCTGGGCTTCAACGGCTCGGTTCATCGTGGTCATGCCGCCGGGTGAGCCACGTGCTGCAGTGGATCTCACCGGGGCAGGAAGGCGCGTATGGTCTTGCCGCCGTCGGGGGCCTCGGTCACGTGGGTGATGTGGGCGAGGCGGTTGACCATGAGCCAGCCGAAGCCGCCGGTGCCGTGGTTCAGGGCGGGGGTACGCATGCGCGGTGTCTGCGGGCTCGGGTCGTGGACGGCCACTTCGATGCCATCCGTGTGGGCGGTCAGCTCCAGGGTGCAGGTGCCGCCGACGTGGCGCAGGGCGTTGGTGACGAGTTCCGAGACGACCAGGACCACGGTGTTGACGGCCTCGGCTCCGAGCGGGGGTGCCAGGGCCTTGAGGAAGCTCCGGGCTTCCTCGCGGGCGCCGGCGATGGCGGGGGTTGAAGAGGCCGCCGCGACGCGGACGCTCGTCGTGTCCATCAACTTCACCTCGGGCTCCTGGGGCGCTCCGTGCGGGGCTTGTGCCCCGGCCCGGGGCGGGCGACCCGGCATCGGTCGCCTCTGCGTCCTTCGGTGTCGCTGTCCGAGGACGATTACCTCATCTTCGAATCCACAAAAATCTATGTTGGCCGGAGTAGACATTGAGGTGTGGTGTCGGTATGGTTTCTCTCGTAGCCCGAAGAGATCGAAGGGCCCGGCAGAGACGAACTGCCGGGCGGCATGACCGCAGTACCCGCAGTTGCAATGCGCACGACGGTCCGGTGGCGGAGTTTCGAAGCCAGGTTGGTTGCAGGACGGCGACGGGGCTGGTGACCGGACCGGGTGGCCCGCAGTGATCAGGGGCCGCCGCAGGCAGTACCGCAGTTAACGCAGTGGCAGTACCCGCAGTATGTGTAGTTCGCAGTACTCAGCAGTGCAGTCGGTTGGTGGTACCTCGGTGAAGGCGTCGGCTGCGGGCGCGCGCACCGGGAGGTCCGGCAGTGGGGTTCTAAGCCAGAGCAGACGCAGGATGGGCGACGGGGCTTGCTGCCGGAATGTGGCGCTGGGAAAGGCCACAAGCTGTACGCAGTACCCGCTGGTAAAGCAGTTGATCACCGAGGGAAGAACGGAGGAACGAGGCGCCATCAGGATCGCCCGGGCGGAAGTTGGAGCCCGGGTACCGCAGGACATCGATAGTGAGGTGGTCTCCGGTCAAGCAACCGCGATCCCCGCAGCCCCGACAGCAGTCCGGTCGGGCCGGCGGACACAGAAGGCCGACGCAGGATCAGGGTCGGCAGATGGTGTAGCAGTTCCTTCGGGGCCCTGGTGCCATAGGCGCCAGGGCCCCTCAACGCGTTCCACGAGAGAGGTTCCATGACAGCACCCGATCCGAAGGGCCCGCTCGACGGCCACCTGGACGACGACGACTACCCCGCCTACACCATGGGCCGGGCCGCCGAGATGCTCGGCACCACCCAGGGCTTCCTCCGCGCCATCGGCGAAGCCCGCCTCATCACCCCGCTCCGCTCCGCCGGCGGACACCGCCGCTACTCCCGCTACCAGCTGCGGATCGCCGCCCGGGCCCGGGAGCTCGTCGACCAGGGCACCCCGATCGAGGCCGCCTGCCGGATCATCATCCTCGAGGACCAGCTCGAAGAGGCTCAACGACTCAACGCCGAATACCGCCGCGCAGCCGAGGACACGAGTCGACCGGCCGCCTCCTGAAGGACCTGCTGCCGCCAGAGCCAGCGCGGGGGCGCTGCCATGATGCGACCGCTCTGGCCTGGTGACAGCGTGTGTGTGCGTGTACCGTCTGGGTCAGCTGTCGTGGTTCGGATGTTGCCGTTGTGCCCACGCCGAGGGCGTGGGCATTGTGCTGTGCCGTGTCGCAGGAACCAGGGCGATCACCTCCGCCTCCCGCATGTCGCGGACAGGCGTACATCCACTGGAAGGTATGGCCATGGCTACGGGCACTGTGAAGTGGTTCAACGCGGAGAAGGGCTTCGGCTTCATCGCGCAGGACGGTGGCGGTCCGGACGTCTTCGCCCACTACTCGGCGATCAACTCCACCGGCTTCCGTGAGCTCCAGGAGGGCCAGGCCGTCACGTTCGACGTCACCCAGGGCCAGAAGGGCCCGCAGGCGGAGAACATCAACCTGGCCTGACCCTCTTCACCACCGCCCGCAGATTCGCGGCGCTCGAGGCGCCAGACGCCGCCGGCGGGCGGAGGCAGGAAGAACGAGATGGGGGCCGCGCAGCTTTCGCCGCGCGGCCCCCATCCATGTCCGGGCCTGGCATCAGGGATGTGCTTGCCCCGCCCCAGCGACGAAGATGCAGCGTCGTCGGGGGCCGAGCCTAGCCAGGCCAAGCCGCAACTGGACCTAGATGACCACCCAGCGGCCCATAGATCGAGCCAGCACTGATCTGGGGAACCTGGCGGTTCCCGGGGACGGTAGTCCGATGTCCAGAAGGGTTCCGCTGCAAGCAGGCGCAGGAATCGGGGAACTCGCGCGTTTCGCGGAGGCCGTCGCGGAAGCGGCCGGTGCGCAGGTACTCGACGAAGGCGGCCACGGTCTGGCGGAAGCGGCGGCGCTGCTCGGGGGTAAGACGGTCCAGGTCGGCGGCGAAGCGGGGCAGGGCCTCGTACGTGGGCACGGTGAACTCCTCCAGGAAGCACAAAGCCCCCGGCCGGCGTCCGGGGGCGAGGGTGGCTGTCTGTGTTGAAGGGCGTCGGTGACGTGGTCTGCTCAGCGGTGACGGTTGGTTTGGGCTGCAGTGCGCTGGGGGTGTGCTCGATGAGGCTCGATTGAGTTGGAGTGGGTCTTCGTGGGTGGGGCGTTGGACGTGGCGCAGTAATCGCACGGCCGGTGTCAGGTCTTGTAGCGGTCGCGTATCGCGGCCCAGAACTGCTCGGGCTGGGTGGCCTCGCAGCCGTCGCACCGGTACCCCTTGAACCAGACGCGGGCCGGGCCATCCAGGCCTGACTCGCGGGAGCGGCCGAACTCGGGGCGGAGGGGCCGGAGGCACAGCGGGCAGGAGTCTGCGTAGATCACTTCGTCGGTCATGCGGCGGACCGTGCACACACGCGGGGGCTACCGTCTCGGGCTGCCGGGGCGTCCCGCCCGGCGAGCGCTGCGGGCAAAGAGTTGGTGATGGCTTCCCGCCCGGCGGGACGGGGGCCGGATCGCCCTTTCTCGCAGGACATGGGCGGGGTTCCCTGCCCCGGTGATGAGCATGTCGAAGGTCGGCCCGGGGGACGGATGACGCTACCTCCTTCGCGGTGTGATGGTCGGCGACGGCCACCGCCCGGCCGGTACGCCGCTGCGAGCCGCCCAGGACAAGGCCGGTGTCCCACCCGGCGTCTGGAGGGGCCGGGGCCTGCCCGCGGTCGGCCTCACCGCCGGGGAGGTGGTGACCGAGCGGCAGGCCGAACTCCTCCTCGGGGAAGGCGGCACCCCGGCGCCGACCGGATCGAGCGGGAGCGCCTGGAGGCGGGCGACACCCTGGCGAAGGCACGGCGGGCAACGGTGCTGGGCCGCCCGATCGAGCACAACCAGTCGTCCGAGACCGAGAAGGCGAAAGAACGGACGCCCTGGCTGGCGATGGACTTGGTGTTCCGACCCCCGTCGACCGTGCACATCGCGTGGGCGCTCGCCGACTCCGAGACCGCCGGGTGCTGGAGCTGTGCCAGGACATCGCCCGGGACAAGACGCTGGCGTGGCTCGAGGAAGCGGTCGCACAGATCCGGTGGAAGAGCGGTGGCAAGCAGCGCAAGCCGGTCCGGGACGGGCTGATCGTCGCGGTGTTCCGGCACTACGAGTCCCGGGCGGCCCAGACGCGGCCGCTCGTGCACGCCCACGCGGTCATCTCGATCCGCGCCCGGCGCCCGGCCACAGCAGGGACGTGTGGCAACCTGTCGGCCGACTCGATGCTCGCCAACATCGTCGCGGCCGACACCCTCTACACCCTCCGCTTCATGGAGGAGGTCACCGCCCGGCTCGGGTGGGCGTGGGAGCCGCGCGAGGTGACGCCCGGCCGCCGCCCGGTCATGGAGATCGCCGGGATCGACCGGCGGCTCATCGGCTGGCAGTCCACCCGCCGCCAGCAGATCGAGGACGCCCTCCCCGTCCTGGTGGCCAAGTACGAGGAACGGCAGGGGCACGCCCCGGGGGAGCGGGCCGCCTACGCACTGGCCTGCCAGCCGCCGACCAGACCCGCTCACTTAAGCGCACGGCACTGCTGTCGCTGACCGAGCTGCGGATGCGGTGGCGGGCCTCAGCCGTTGCCGCGTTCGGCGCCTGCACCGTCTACCGGCTCGCCGAGCGGGCCCGAGCCGCCGCCGAAGCGATCTGGGCGCGGGTGCGTCCGGTCGTCGACGTCGCCTTGGCGGCCGTCCACGTCACCGCCGTGGTGTTCGTGATGCGCGGCGCGTTCAAGTACCACCACCTCCTCGCCGAAGCCCGCCACCTCCTCGCCGAAGCCCGCCGCCACCTCGCCTACGTCCTGCGCGGCCGCCGGCACCGGCCCGGCCTGGACGGGCAGATCGTGCAGGCGGTCATCGACGACTACACCCGCCCCGTCGGCCGGGGCCGGATGATGACCGCCGACCTGCGCGCCCTGTACCCGCACGACACCGAGGACCAGGCCGTGCTGCGCGCGCTGACCCGCAAGCGCTCCGCCGCACCGTACGAGCGGGCCCATCTCGCCGCCGGGGCGCTGACCGCCCGCGTCCACGCGCTGCGCCGCGCGGACCGCCTGAACTCCCGGCCCCGGCTGCACTCCGTCACCGTGCCGACCGTCTTCAACCCTCGCCCCGGGCGGAGGGCCGACTGGGAACTGGAGCCGACGACGGACGTCGCCGCGGTGGAGCAGACCAGCCGGACGCTGGAGGCCGCCGCGGCCGAGATGGCCGCCCTGCTCCAGGCCGGGATCCAGGAACGAGCCGCCGCCCGCAGTTCCTCTCTCAAGTCCGTGGCGGCCCCGCCGCCGAGCGCCCAGCAGTCTGTCCAACCCGCGCCGGGCCGGACCACACCCACCGGAGGAATCGCATGACCACCACGCCGCCCGCGGACCCGAGGATCGAAGCCGTCGCCGCCCGGCTGAAGGAGGCCGCCCAGAAGCGCGCGGAGGCGTACGCGCCGCCGACGGCCTGGCAGCCGACCTGGAAGCGGCCCCGGAAGCCGAAGTCCATCAAGGCGAAGAAGGAGGAGCTGGCCAAGCAGCGCAAGCGGCTCAAGGCTGCCGGTGTCCGCCGGTTCTACGACGCACAATCGCGTCGGCCCCGGCAGAACCGCATCGGCAGCGCCGCCGCCCGCCGCGACACCCGCGCCCTGTCCTGGATGCGGCACTCGAACGCCTGGCTGTGGTGACGAGGCCGAGCACCGTCCACCGAGTGGACCGCCCCGGAGTCGACACTGAGTGGATCCCATCGAGTGGGCTCCACTGAGCCTCTGTCAACTTGAAATCGTGGTTCAAAGGGCTGCTGTGACCGATTCTCCACATGCTCACGCTGGTCATGGACGGGAGTCCGCGAAGAAGGTCACCTGTCAGCGGTTGATTTCGATGTTCGTCAGGACGAGCAGAGCACGCAGGAGGCAGGTGGCGCGGGTGGGGTCGGTGCGGAGCTTGATGAGGATCCACCAGTTCTTGAGATGGGCGAAGCCGTGCTTGACCGGTGCCCGTCCGATCGCGGGGACGCGGTTGGCTTCCTTCTGGTCCGGGGTGAGCTTGTGAGTGCGGCCGGCTGGCCGGGGTAGACGGCTGACCGGCCCGCCCATCGGCGCGGCCAAATCTCAGGAGAGGACACGATCAGCGTGAGCGACGCCGAGCGCCAGAAGCAGACCCCCGACGGAGCGGCCGAACTCCTGGTTCGCTGCCTGGAGAACGAGGGCGTCGAGGTGGTGTTCGGCGTGCCCGGCGAGGAGAACATCCGTTTCACCAACGCCCTCGCCCGCTCGGAGAAGATCCGCTACGTCCTCACCCGGCACGAGCAGGCCGCGTCTTTCATGGCGGAGATGCATGGCCGGCTCACCGGCTCGGCGGGTGTGATGTCCGCGACGCTGGGGCCCGGCGCGATCAACCTGATGCTGGGCGTCGCCGACGCTATGACGAACAGCACGCCCGTCGTCGCAATCACCGCGCAGGTCGGCAAGGAGCGCAACTATAAGGAGTCCCACCAGTTCGTGGATCTGGTGAGCATGTTCGCCCCGGTCACGAAGTGGTCGGCGGAGGTCCCGGCCACCCAGGCCATCCCCGAGATGGTGCGGCGCGCGTTCAAGACCGCGGAGTCCGAGCGGCCCGGCGCCGTCTATCTCGCCGTGCCCGAGGACGTCGACGCGGCGACGGACGGCTCGGACCTGCGCCCGCTGCGCAGGAACGTCGTGCAACCAGAGGCACCGTCTCCGAAGCAGATCAAGCGAGCGGTGGAGCTGCTGCGGGAGGCCCGTCGGCCGGTGATCCTCGCCGGACACGGCGCGGCGCGCGGCGGCGCCGCAGAGTCGCTGACGGCGTTCGCCACCGCACTCGACGTGTCGACGGCGACCACCTTTCACGGCAAGGGCGTCCTGCCCGACGACCACCCGTGCGCGACCGGCACGTTCGGCTTCATGCGGCGCGACTACACCAACTTCGGGTTCGAGGAGGCCGACGTCGTCATCGCCGTCGGCTACGAGCTGCAGGAGTTCGACCCGTCCCGGATAAACCCGGACGGTGACAAGAAGATCATCCACATCCACCGCGTCCCGGCGGAGGTGGACGACAGCTACTCGGTCGACGTCGGCATCATCGGCGACATTTCGGCCTCCCTCGATGCCCTCGCCACTGAACTCGACGGCCTGCGCTGGACCATCGACGACGAGGACACCATGGCCACCCGCGCGCTGCTGGCCAAGGAACTCGAGCAGGGCGCCACGGACGAGCGCTACCCGCTCGCCCCGCAGCGCGTCATCGCCGACACCCGCGCCGCGCTCGGTCGCGACGATATCGTGCTGGTCGACACCGGCGCGCTGAAGATGTGGATGGCCCGGCTCTACCCGACGTACGCGCCGAACACCTGCCTCATCTCCAATGGCTTGTCCACCATGGGTTTCTCGCTGCCCGGCGCGCTCGCGGTTCAGCTCGCCAGGCCGCAGACGAAGGTGCTGGCGGCGGTCGGCGACGGCTCGTTCCTCATGCACTCCCAGGAGATTGAGACGGCGGTCCGCGAGAACATTCCACTGACCGTGCTGATCTGGGAGGACAACGGCTACGGGCTCATCAAGTGGAAGATGGACCTGGAGGTCGGGGAAAACTCCAACACCGACTTCGGCAATCCGGACATTGTCCAGTACGCCCGCAGCTTCGGCGCGAAGGGCTACCACATCGAGTCCGCTGGGGACCTGCTGCCGACGCTCCGTGAGGCACTGGCGGACCCGGGCGTGTCGATCATCAACTGCCCGGTGGACTACGCCGAGAACATGCACCTCATCAAGCACCTCGGGCACCTCGACTCGGCGCTCTGACCCGCCCGTCGCGCGGCCCGACTTCCGTACGGGCCGCGCGGCGGCCCTCCCGCAGGGGGCGGTGCCCTCAGGTCTTCGGCATCGCGTGGCATTTCCGCGTCGCGGGGTAGATGGTCAGCGTGAGGTTCGGCCGGTCGAGGAGAGGAACGATTGTGATGCGTGCTCGGAGCATAGGTGCGGCAGCCGCCACGGGGTTGGCGCTGGTGGCCGCCCGCGACCTCGTGCAGAAGAAGCACGCGCTGCTGAGGAACTTCCCCCTGGTGGGACACGCCAGGTATGTGCTGGAGGCGATCGGCCCCGAGCTCCGGCAGTACATCGTGACGTCCAACGACGAGGAGCGTCCCTTCAGCCGTGACCAGCGCAGCTGGATCTACGCGTCGGCGAAGGGGGAGAACAACTACTTCGGGTTCGGCACCGACAACGACGTCGAGCACGTGCAGGGTCATGCATACGTGAAGCAGCGTACGTTCGCCGGTGCGCTGCCCGATTTGAGCGACCCGCAAGCGGCGTTGCCCTCGGCCAAGGTGCTCGGCGGACCGCGCGGCCGCGCGAAGGCGTTCCGCCCGGCGAGCGTCATCAACATCTCGGCGATGAGCTTCGGCTCGCTGTCCGGCGCGGCCGTCACGGCGCTCAACAAGGGCGCGGCGCTGGCCGGGACGATGCAGAACACTGGCGAGGGCGGCCTGTCGCCGTACCACCTCAACGGCGGGGACCTTGTCCTCCAGATCGGTACGTCGTACTTCGGCTGCCGCAACGAGGATGGGACGTTCAACCTCGACAGGCTCAAGTCCATGGTCGCGGGCGCGCCCGTCAAGGCGATCGAGATCAAGCTCTCGCAGGGTGCGAAGCCGGGGCTCGGGGGCATGCTGCCGGGCGCGAAGGTGACCGACGAGATTGCCGGGATCCGCGGCATTCCTGCGGGCAAGGACTGCGCTTCGCCGTCGCGGCACACCGCGTTCCACGACGTGGACTCGATGCTCGACTTCGTGGAACTGTTGGCCACGGAGACCGGATTGCCGGTCGGGATCAAGAGCGCCATCGGGGAGATGGACTTCTGGGAGGAACTCGCCACGCTGATGGAGCGGGGTGAGCGAGGGGTGGACTTCGTGACCGTCGATGGTGGCGAGGGCGGCACTGGGGCGGCTCCCCTGATCTTCGCCGACTCGGTGTCCCTGCCGTTCCGCGTGGGCTTCTCCCGCGTCTACGGCGTGTTCGCCGAGCGGGGCCTGACCGACGACATCACCTTCATCGGCTCCGGCAAGCTCGGCCTGCCCGAGAACGCCGTCGTCGCGTTCGCCCTCGGCGTCGACATGATCAACGTGGGCCGTGAGGCGATGCTGTCCATCGGCTGCATCCAGGCCCAGAAGTGCCACACCGACAAGTGCCCCACCGGCATCGCCACCCAGAACCCGTGGCTGGCGCGCGGCATCGACGCGCCCTCGAAGGGCATCCGGGCAGCGATGTACCTGCGCACCCTGCGCAGGGAGTTGCTGAGGGTCTCGGGCGCCGTCGGTGTCCCCCACCCGTCGCTCATCACCCCCACCGACATAGACATCCTGAACGGCGACTACGACGCCCGCACCCTGGGGAGTGTGTACGGCTACAAGGATGGCTGGGGCTCGCTCGGGCCGGAGCTCGCCCATGAGATCGCCGAACTGATCACCACCTGAGCTAGTGCTGTGACCGGAAAGGTTCACCGGGTTCGATCGGCTGCTGGCACGATCGGTTCGTGGATCTTTCTGGGGGCCTGTCTGGCTGGACTGATTGGGATGGTGCGGCCTTCATGGTGGGCCGCTCGTTGGGGATCTTCGGCGAGTCTGTGACGTTCACGCAGGTCAAGTGGGTGTTCTGGACGGACAACCCGTTGGGTGACGCGCTTCATGAGGTGCTTCTTCAGCTGGTCGCCGCGGGTGTACTGGAGCGGCGTGAGGAACCGGACGAGCAGTTCCTGTGGGCAGGGCGATGACGTCAGGCCGCGGCTGGTAGCGGTCTGCCGCCCCAGCGGATGCCTCGTTCGCTGCGGATGCGTGCGCGTTCGCGTCGTTGGGCGGCCAGGACGTCGGGGTGGCGGGCGTTCTGGTTGCGCCAGCGCAGGTAGGCGTGCACGGCCCGGGTCTGGACGGTGTGGTTGGGGTGGTGGGAGTTGGCGAGGGTGAACTGCCGCAGCGGCCCGAAGTGGGCCTCGATGGGGTTGGCCCAGGACGCGTAGGTGGGTGTGAAGCACAGCTCGACCTTGTTCTTCGTCGCCCACCTGCGGATCTTCCAGTTCAGGTGGGCGGAGAGGTTGTCGAGGATCACGTGGATCGGGGCGCCGTCCGGACGGGCGGTGCGGATGGACCGCAGGGCGGACCAGGTGTGGTCGGTGCCCTTGCGGCGCCGGTTGACACCCCACAGTTTGTCGTCGCCGACCGAGTAGCAGCCGTGGAAGTAGGTGATGCCGTGGGTGCGTCGGTAGGTGGCCGGCAGCCTGTCGGGGTGGCTCTGTTCGGCCCAGCAGGAGCCGGCGGTGGGGCGGATGCCCAGCGGCCCGAACTCGTCGAAGGCGAACGTGCGGTCCGGCCGCTCGTTGAGCGCGTACTCGATCCGCTCCAGTTTGGCGTCGAAGGCCGGGTCCGGGGATTCCTTCCAGGTTTTCGTCCGCTGGAAGGTGATCCCGCGGCGGGCCGGTAAGCACCGCAGGGCCTCCCGGCCGATCCGGACGGGCCGGGCTATGTTCCTGCGCAGGTGATCGACCAGTTTGCGGACCGACCAGCGGGTGAAGGGTTTGCCCAGCACGGTGGGGCGGGTGGTGGCCGTCTGGATGACGAAGTCCTCGTCGTCACTGCTCAGCAGGCGGGGACGGCCTCCCGCCCACTGAGGGTTCAGGCATGCGAGCCCGATCTCGTTGAAGCGGTGGATCACGTCTCGGACGGTGTCCTCGTCCGCCTGGACCAGCCGCGCGATCATCGGGACCGTGCTGCCGCCGGCCGAGGCCAGCAGCATCATCGCCCGCCGAAACCGCACCGAGCTCGTGCTGCCCCGCCGAACGATCTGCTGGAGCTTCTGCCCCTCCTGCTCCGCCAGCCTCCGGACCCTGACCGGTGGTGCCATCCCGCCTCCCCTGCTGGTTGGAAGCGACATCGCTTCCAACCAGCACAACGAGCAACCCGGTGAACCTATGCGGTCACAGCACTAGCTGGAGCCGGTTGAGTCTGCGGCGCAGAGCGGTCAGGCGGGCGGCGGTGGTCTCATCCGCGTGGGGGAGGGCCCCCGAGACGGACGCGACGGTGAGCTGGATGTCGCCCAGGGCGAGTTCGTAGGCCTCCCCGGCGGCGGGGCCGCCGGGGAGGGGGCTGATCTGGGAGAGGATCGGCTCGGGCTGCTGGTCGGTCACGGGAGGTCCCGTGAGGTCTGGTCGAGGTGGGCGGTGTCGCCCCAGTGCCGGAGGACCAGGTGCTGGCCCTCGCGGTGCCAGGAGGAGACCGAGGCGTTCGGTACGGGCGGCAGGTGCTCGGGGGAGGGGGCACCCAGGCCGGCGAGGACGAAGCGCAGGGTCAGGATGACTGCGTCGTGCGCGACGACGAGTACGCGTTGCCCGGGGGCCGCCCGGTCGAGTTCGGCGGTGAAGTCCCTTACGCGCAGGGCTACGTCAGCGAGCGCCTCGCCGCCCGGCGGGCGGTAGAACCACTCGCCCAGCAGTGCACGCCGCTCCGCCTCCTCGGGCGCGCGGGCCCGGAGAGCGGCCGGCGGGTGGAGCTCGAAGACGCCCATCTCCCGGTCCCGTAGCCGCTCGTCGACCAGAACAGCCGGCACGGCGTGGCCTACTGCGGCGGCGTGGTCGGCCATCGCCTGCCAGGTCTGCCGGGCGCGGGTGTAGGGCGAGCAGACGATCAGGGCGGGGATCTGGGGGAGGGTGCTGAGCCAGGGCCCCAGGGCGAGAGCCTGAGTGCGGCCGTGCTCGGACAGGGGTACGTCACGATCGCGCCCGGCTACGGGTAGCGCGGTGGCTCCGCTCCGCTCGGCCTCCGCGAAGGCGAGGTTGGCGGTGCTCTGCCCGTGCCGGATCGCCCACAGTGCGGCCAGCGAGCTCGTAGGCATCAAGACCATGAAGAATTCCTTCCATGCGTGGACCGTGGGACTCCTGAGGGATCCGGGTTACAGGCTTCGCCCCGGTCGGCGGGTGGAGCCCACCCAGGGCTTGCCGGCCTGCCCGGGAGGCGCTGCCGGTGGCTGGGAAGCGGGGCGTTTGCGGACGGTGGCGGACTTGGGTCGTGCCGCCGCACTGGAAGGCCGCCGGGTGGCCGTGCCCACCTGCATGTCGGCCACACGGCTTCGGTGATCCAGCACAGGGGCCTGAGCTCCCCGAGCCGGCTGCGTGGCCCACGGCCCTCGGTCGAGCTCGATCAGAGTGGTGATGGCGCCCTCGGCATGCAGCCGGTGCGCGTTGGTCCGGGACAGGGAGTGCCCGGACTCATCCGGGTGCAGGGCGCGGATGAGCGTCTCGGGGGCCATACACCCGCCGTACCCATCCTGGCCCTGGTCGAAGTCGATCCGGCCCTTCTGCCAGCGGAGGGCGTTCTGTTCCACGGAGGTCTGCATCGGCACTTCGACGCTCAGCACCACGCGGTCGCTGTAGCCTCCCGGGCCAGGTCGCCGAGCATCTGCGCAGTCCATCCGTAACGGCCCATCGTAGAGCAGGTTGAAACCCTGGGCCCGGGCCCAGCTCTCGAAGGCGTCCCGCAGGAAGGCACTTTCTCGATGAACCAGCGGAGCCAGCTCCGCCGGCGCGAGGTGCAGCCCGCCGGGCAGCTCCTACGCAGCCGAGGCGAGGCTGGGAGAGCCGCCGTGCCGAGATGAGCGCATGGTTGGCCTGCCGGTAGGTCTCCATCCGCAGGTAGGTCTGGTCGACGTGGGACAGCCGCCCGTACTTGAGCGCGTCCGCGCCGCCGACCACCGGGGTGAAGCCGACGTTGCAGCCGTGTGCGACCAGCAGCGCTGCGATCGTCACCGGCAGGTCCTTGAGGCGGGCCTCGCCAGTCACCGAGGTGAACGCCTGGTCCGCGCCGGTCCAGGAGAACACCTCCAGCAGCACCCCCGGCAGGTCCACCCGGGGCAGCATCGCGTTCACCGCCGCCCGAAGCGCCGCCGGCGACGCGGGTTCGGCCTCCGGCTCCAGCGCCGCGAAGTGCAGCCGCCCGTCGCTGTCGGCGGTGATCTGCGCGTTCGCCGGGAGCCTCCCGGCGACATCCCGGTAGGTGCCGTCCAGCAGCGCGGCACGCGCCGCCAGGTGCTCGGCCGCGTCGGCCGGCAGGCCGAGCGAGGCCAGCACGGTGGACCGGGCCTGCCCCCACGCCGCTCCGGCCAGCAGCTCGCCCGCGGGTCGCTCCACTTCGAGGAGTTCACGGCGAAGACCTCCTTGCGCCGCAGCAGCCGGTGCACCTGCTCCAGCACGAAGAAGCTGTACGCCTTCCAGTCCACCTCGCCCAGTTCCAGATGCGGCGCCGCGAGCACCAGCCGCTTCCACGACCCTGACAGCAGGGCAGTGTCGATCTCGGCCTCCACCACCTTCTTGCGGCCCATCAGTTCCGGCAGCGACAGGAAGGCCCGCAGCACCTGCGCCCCCTCCGCGGTCGCGTCGAAGTCGACAACCTCCAGCAGCAGCTTGAGGAACGGCCGCACCGTGGAGAACCGGGAGACCAGCATCCGCCGCCTGGCCTCGTCCGCGTCCGAGTCCAAGGGCGGCGCCAGCTCGACCATCGCCGCCACCGCCGCGGCGAGCTCGCCCCGCGGCACGACCGCCTCGATCGCTCCCACATCGCCGCCAGC
Organism: Streptomyces sp. NPDC096136; assembly: GCF_044763325.1. NCBI lineage: Bacteria > Bacillati > Actinomycetota > Actinomycetes > Kitasatosporales > Streptomycetaceae > Streptomyces > Streptomyces sp. NPDC096136. The sequence goes on from NZ_JBIWFZ010000006.1 coordinate 402,158, forward strand.
GTCGCCACCTTCGGCGCGGTGATCTCCCCGGTGGAGGTGTCCACCTGCTCCGCGGCCATGCTGCTGGAGGACGGCAGGCTCGACGATGCGATCGCGGTGGCCGAACCCGGCTTCAGCTGGTACGACTGCTCCAACCTGCTGGCACCGCTCGTCTACCCCCTTCTCGACCGACCCGAGGAGCTGCTCCACCTCCTGGACCATCCCCTCACCGTGCCCCACCATGCCCACGAGGAGTTCCGGCACTCGTGGCGGGCCGTCGCCCTCGCCGGACTCGGCCGTGTCGAGGAGGCGATAGCCGTGGTCGAGGCCCACCCGGACCCGTGGACCGACCCCCGCATCGCCAGAGCCGACCTCCTCAGCGCAGCCGGCCACCTCGCCGGAGCCGCCGCTGAACTACAGGACCTCGGCACGATCCAAGCTCGCGAGACCATGTTCGAGATCTTGGTCAAGCAAGGGGAAGCACCCCGGACAATCGCGGCCCACCCCACCGTGGCCGAGCAACGCGCCGCCGAACAGCAAGCCGACCAAGCGAAAGCCCAGTCCGACCGTACAGACGAGAACGGGTACTCCCCGGAGCCGCCGTTCTTGAGACCAGTTTGAGGGGTGCCTGCGGAAGGCGTGAGGTGGGCGGCGGCCGAAGCCACAGCGAGACGGAGACGTCGGCCCCGTGGTAGCTGATGGTGTCCCGGGACGTGTTCCTCGCCATGGCGAGTACCGACTCGGCCCAGTCCACGGCGTCCGTCCGGTGGCGGAGCGGGTGCCGTCACCTTGGGCTTGAAGGGGGTGGGCGGCGGGGTTCCAGTGGTTGAAGTCCCCGACCACACCGACCGGCCCTTCGGGGGTGTCCTCGGGCAGAACGAAGGTGACCTGGGTCCGCTCCTTGAGCTGCTTGCGTTCCACCAAGGAATCTCATCACGAAGGTGTCGAAGGGATTCGGGCATCCTCACCCTGTGCGCCGTCCGGCCCCGGCGGGGCGTGCCGCGCGTCGGGACGCAGGTCACCCGGTCGGACCTCGGCCTACCCGCGGTGAACGTGCCGTCGGCCGGGTGGTGTCCGGGGCCTGGGCGTCCGCGGCGGGGCCCGGCCGGGGTGGCTATCCGACCGGCCGGGCCCCGCTCTGCGTGGACCTCTTGTCGCCCCGCCACCGCGCCACGGGCACACTGGGCCTGCCCGTCGGGGTAGGCCGGCCGAAGTACGGATCGCCGCCGTAGGCGATGGCGGCGATCACGGTGAGGAACAGCCAGTAGGAGGACCTACTGCTGCGCCCTCGTGCGCCGCTCAGCGGGGTGAGAGTGTCAGTGGGTCTCATGGCTGGGCGAGACGAGGGCCCCGGGGGTCACGACGTCCCGGGGCCTCCACTTCGCTGACCTACCCGCTCAACGACCAGCCGGGCACCCTGTCACGCCCGGTCCACCCCCAGCTGCGCAAGGGTGGCGAGCTGGTCGGCGGTCAGCTTGTTGCGCCGGCTCTTGGGGTTGGAAATCCGCACGCCGAGCTTCACGATCACCGGTGCCGCCTCGCCCTCGACCGCGATCTCCTCGCTGTGGGCGCGTGGTACCGGCCGGTGGGCGCCCTCCCGCTCGACCCACTGCGTGAGCGCCGCAAGTCCCCGCTGGAACGCCTGCTGCGCCTTGCTCGGCCCCTTCCCCCGCGACTGGCCGCAGGAGCGGGAGACGGCGCCTGGCCGGGCTGCACTCCCAGCGCGGTCAGCCGCTCCTGCTGCTCGGGCAGCAGCCGCGCCCAGGTAGCCGGCTGCTTCTGCTGCTGGAGCCAGCGTCCGATGTCGTCGCCGTCCCACAGCACGCCGGGGGCGATGTCGGGCAGCTGGCCGTCGGCGTCGACCAGGTCCGCCAGGACGCGCTGGTGGCGCTGCCAGTCCAGCGGCCAGGGGCAGTTCCAGTCCTGTCGATCGCGGCGAGCTGCGCGGCCCGGGTCGTGGCGGTGTCCTTGTTCTTCCCGAGGCCTTTCTTGGTGCCTTTGCGGCGGAGGTTGGCGCGAGCTTTGCCTCCCACGCCTCTTCGCCCGGCTCCCAGACCATGCCGGCCTCTGGGGGCGTCCAGCAGTTCCTTGCGCCTCACCTCGAGCTCCCCGGTGCGCAGGGTCTTGAGCTGCTGGTGCACCCACCGCCCCAGCGGGAACGCCTTGGTGACCCCGACCTCGGTCTCGGTGTCGTACGGGATGGCGTGGAGGCCGGTGAACGCGGGTGCGCAGGAACGCGGCGATGGTGGCGGCGTCCCGGGGCGTGGAGAAGTGCAGCAGGGCCGACACCGCCGCTGCGTCGGCGCCGTCCTCCGCCAGACACAGCTCCCAGGGATCCGTTCACCCCATCGGACACGCACACCGCTCCGTTGTGCGCGTGAACCCCATCGTCTGCCGGACTCATCAATACGAGGCAAGGCCAGCCCGCCCTTGAACCCCAAGCTCCTCTGGCCGACGAGGATGTAGGGAGCATGGCTACTTCCAGGAGCGCCGATGGACGCCTGTGGCGGGATTTGCGCCGCGCCGGGGCCGGTGCGGCGCCGACACGGCGGATGGGATCAGCCGCGGGAGCTGTGGACCGAGCGAGCACCGGTGCTTTGCGCCCTGAATGGGCGACGCCGAAATAGGGTGGCCGTTCGGGGTAGCTGGTGGTGAACATGGCGGCATGACCTACTTTCTGAAGACCGACCGGCTCGTTCTGCGTGCGTTCGAGGTCGCCGACGCCGATCACCTGTGCGCCCTGGACAGCGACCCCGAAGTCATGCGGTTCATCAACGGCGGCCGCCCCACCAGCCCCGAGACGATCCGTACCCGCATCCTGCCGCGGCTCATGGACCTATATGACTGCTGGAACACACAGGGGTACTGGGCCGCGTACGAGGAAGCCACCGGCACCTTCCTGGGCTGGTTCGAGTTCCGGCCGCTGGAAGGAGACAGCCCTGCCGTGGTCGAACTCGGCTACCGGCTGAACCGGGCGGCGTGGGGGCGCGGCTACGCCACCGAGGGGGCGCGGGCCCTGATCGGCAAGGGGTTCGCCGAGCTGGGCGTCGAGCGGGTCACTGCGAACACGATGGCCGTCAACACCGCTTCCCGGCGTGTGATGGAGAAGTCCGGTCTGTCGTTCCTCCGGCATTTCACCGGAGACTGGCCGGAGGCCATCGAGGGCTCCGAACACGGTGAGGTCGAGTACGAGCTCACGCGGGCAGGGTGGGAACGGAACCGGTAGACACGGCCGGGCGCGTCCGCCGGCGTGCACCGTCCTGGACGCTGGCGAAGCGTTCAGCGCCTCAGGCAGGCGAGGACGGCGAGGACGCGCCGGTTGTCCTCGGCCGAGGGGGCTATGCCGAGTTTCGCGAAGATGCTCGGGGTGTGCTTGGCGACGGCGCTCTCGCTGAAGTGGAGGGCCCCCGCGATGGCGGCGTTGGAGCGGCCCTCCGCCATCAGCTCCAGGACGTCGCGTTCGCGCGGGGTGAGGGCGGCGAGGGTGGCGCGGGCCGCGCCGCGCGACAGCAGCCGTCCGATCACCTGCGGGTCCAGGGCGGTGAACCAGTACGCCCACCACGATGGCGCCCAGCGCCCGGCAGGCCACTGCACCTGCAACCAGGCCGGGGTGGACCTGCGTGCACCCCTCCCGCTGCGCCCTACGGCGAGATGCTCCCGGCCGCCCCGGAGCCGGCCTCCCCGCCGAACCCGTCCACCCAGCCGTCCCCGCCGCCGCGGCGTCGGTACGCCAGCCAGACACCCGCCACTGCGAGGGCGGTCGCCGGCCACGTCGCGATGCTCAACGGCCCGGCGAGCAGCGGGTCGACGAGCGTTCCGGAGACGTGGCGGGTCAGCGGCAGCGCGAACTCGTTGAGTGACACGTGCGCGGCCACGGCCGCCCACACCGAGCCGGTGGCGAGCCGGACGGCCGCGATCACTGTTCCGAGCAGCATCGCGGTCACCACCGCGACCGGTATCCCGAGCAGCACCGCATGGCCGGGGTAGCTTCCGCCGAGCGCGGTCATGGGTGCGTGCCACGCCCCCCAGATCGCCCCGCCGAGCAGCAGGCCGCGCATCCTGCCGCGTTGCACCAGCCGGGGCAGCATGTACCCCTGCCAGCCGAGTTCCTCCCCGAAGTACAGCGGTACGGACACCACCGCGCTCAGCACCAGAGACACGACCGCGCCGGGCCCGGGCAGGTGCGCCGGTTCGTACCAGCCGGCCAGTGTGGAGACGGCCAGCCCGGCGGCGGTGAGGCCGAGGGGGACCGTGAGCGCCGCCGCCACGCAGCGCAGTTCGTGCCGCCACGGTGTGGACCGCAGGAGTCCTAGGACGCGCACGGCCTCACGCGCCCCCCTCCGGCGCGCGGTGAGGCCGAAGGCGGTCAGCGCCGGTACCAGCATCATCAGCATCATGCACAACGCCGCCAGCGGCGGCGTCTCCTGCGCGGCGCTCGTCCGACGCCAGCCTCCGACCCACAGCGGGACCATGGTCAGCCACGCCCCGACGAAGCTGACCACCAGGAAGGGGCCGAGCCCGGGGCCCGGACGTTCTCGTAAGTTCGCTCGTTTCATGAGGGCGACGCTACGAAGCACAGCGTGACCAGGGCGATCGCGCACGCTCCCCTGCACATGGTGTAGCTGGCTCCACTGTGCCCGGAGGGCGAAGGAGGAAGACTGGGCCGCGTGATGGACCTTGCAACGGCACGTACCCACACGCTGCGCTCCGCCCGTGCCGCCAGGTACTGCGCGACCGTAGCCGCCCGAGGACTGGCCCTCATCCTGCTGGTACCCGTCCTGGTGTATTCGGCCGCGCTCTGCCTCATCGGCGTGGGCCTGCTCGCCTTGCCGTTCGAACTGCGGCTGCTGCGCCGCCTCGCCGACGCCGAACGCACCCGCCTGGGCCGCTGGGCGGCGACCCCCACCACACCGGCCGGACCGCACGCCCGAAACACTCTGATGGCAGTGCTGTCCGACCCCGCGACGGGCCGCGACCTGCGCTGGGCGCCTTGCATGGCGGTCGCCGGAACCCTGCTCGGGTTCACCGGCGCGGCGCTGTTCGTGTTCCCGGCGGCCGTCCTCGTCCTGATCTGCCTCTGGTGGCTGTTCCCCGCCGACGACCCGATCCGGCCCCTGCTGAACGTCCCGGTCGACAGCTGGGGATCCGCGCTCTACGCCGGAGTGCCCCAGCTCCTGCTCAGCCTGCTGCTCGCGCTGTTCGGCCCGCCCCTGACGGCCAGGCTGGCGGCGGCGTCGAACCGGCGACTGCTCGCCCCCTCGCCCGCAGCGGTACTCGCCGAGCGCGTGGCGGCCCTGGACCGCACCCGCACCGGGGCGCTCAAGGCACACGGCGACGAGCTGCGCCGCATCGAACGCGACCTGCACGACGGCACCCAGGCCCGGCTGGTGTCCCTCGCCATGCAGCTCGGCCTCGCCGAACGGACCCTCGGATCCGACCCCGCGGCCGTGGGCCCCCTGCTGACCCGGGCGCGGGAAGGCGCTGAGGAGGCGATGGCCGAACTGCGCGACCTGCTGCGCTCGGTCTACCCGCCGGTCCTCGCCGACCGGGGCCTGACCGGCGCGCTCTCCGCCGTCGTCGCCCGCTGCCAGGTGCCCGCCACCGCGCACCTCGACGAGCCGGGCCCGGTACCGGCGCAGGTCGAGGTCGCCGTGTACTTCGCCGTCACCGAGGCGCTCACCAACGCGGCCAAGCACAGCCACGCCCGCTCCGCGTCCGTCACCCTCACCCGGGCCGACGACACGCTCCGCGCGGAGATCACCGACGACGGCCGGGGCGGGGCGGCCGAGGGCCACGGCACCGGGCTGCGCGGCATGCGCCGCCGTGTCGAGGCGGTCGACGGGCTCCTGCGGGTGCAGAGCCCGCCCGGCGGCCCCACCGTCATCACCGTGGAGTGCCCGTGCGCATCGTGATCGCCGAGGACAACCCCCTTCTCGCACAGGGGCTTTCGGCGATGCTGGAAGCCCTGGGGAACGAGGTGCTCGCCATCACCGAGGACGCCGACTCCTTCGTGACGGCGGCGCTCGCCCACCGTCCGGACGTCGCCGTGGTCGACGTCCGGCTCCCCCCGACCTTCACCGACGAGGGCATCAAAGCCGCACTCCGCGCCAGGGAACACCTCCCCGGCCTCCCCGTCCTCGTGCTCTCCCAGTACGTCGAGGACACCTACGCCCGGGAGCTCATCGCCGACGGCACGGGCGTCGGCTACCTCCTCAAGGACCGCGTCGCCCGCGTCGACGACTTCCTCGACGCCCTCCACCGGGTCGCGGCCGGCGGCACCGCGCTCGACCCGGAAGCGGTCCGCCAACTCTTCGCGACGGGCGCCGACCCGCTGACGCGCCTGACCCAACGTGAACGCGAGGTACTCGCGATGATGGCCCAGGGTCACGGCAACTCCGAGATCGCCGACCGCCTCGTCGTCACGGAGCGGGCCGTCCACAAGCACGTCGGCAACATCTTCATGAAGCTCGACCTCCCACCCGAGGACAGCGGCCACCGGCGCGTCCTCGCCGTTCTCGCCTACCTCGGCGCCCCGCACAGGCCCCGGCGCATGGAGAAGGCGGAGACGGAGGCCGCACCACCGGACGGCCGAGGCGGCCGCCCCCACGAACGGCTCCGTGACCGGTGATCGGAGTGCGAGCAGCAACCCGCAACGGCCCGGCGCCCATCCAGTACGGTCCTGTCGGCCCCGACGGCATCCTCGTCCCGTCCGGAGACGGCTGCCCACCCCTCAGCCCGCGAGTGCCGCGGTGATCTGGCGGGTGGTCTGCGCGGCGACACGAGGACTGGTGGCGGCGTACGCGACATGGGCGTTCAGCCCCGTCGCCAGCGCCCAGCCCCGCCCCCGCGCCCAGGTGTCCTGGTCCACCCCCAACGTCGTGCGGAAGGCGGCCCGGCTGCGGGCCGACATCAGGGTGAAGGCGATCGTCAGGTCGCACGCCGGATCGCCGAGACCGAGCTCGCCGAAGTCGATGACCGCGCTCAGCTCGCCCCCGGCCGTGAGCAGGTTCCCGGTGTGCAGGTCGCCGTGGCACCACACCGCTGCCCGCCCCCACACCGGAGCGGCGAGGGCGGCGTCCCACAGCGCGGTCATGGCCCCGGCGTCGAAGACACCGGCCAGCGCGGCGATGGCCGCCCGCGTCGCGGCGTCCCGCTCCGCCAGCGGCGCTCGCACCTCGCCCCGGCCATCCGTCGGGCAGGCCGACAGCGCCGTCAGGAACCCCGCGAGGGCCCGGGCGGCCGCCACCGAATCACCGAGCACCTCCGCCGTCGCCGTCTCCCCCTCGATCCAGCGCGACACCGCCCACGGCCACGGGTACCCGCACCCGGGCCCGCCCACCACGACCGGCACCGGCACCGCCAACGGCAGCCGCGGGGCCAGCCGGGGCAGCCAGCGCAGCTCCTTGGCCGCCTGGCCGACGGCATCCCGGTGACGCGGAAGCCGCACCGCCAGCTCCCGCCCGAGGCGGTGGACCACATGATCGGACCCGGCCGGCTCGACCCGCTCCAGCGGCAGCCCCGCCCACTGCGGGAACTGCGCGTCTACGAGCCTGCGCACCAGTGCGGTATCGATGGCGGGCCTGCTGTCGACGATCCCCACACGCGGCTCCGGACTCCGGCCCGCACGACGACGGGCTCCCTATATGGTCCAGACCATCCCACCCTGTCCCGGCCCCGCCTGTCGACCGGATTTCCGCGGACACATCCCGCCACCATCGCCGACAACTCGACCGTACGGCGACCTGGAAGGCCGCCCATGCACCGTTCCCCACACTCGAACGGCACACCGGCTTCTCGAGGAGCCGTAGGCCCGGGGCCTGTGCCGCTCTGGCTGGGAGGGCCAGCGCCGTCCGACGGTGACGCGGACGCGCCGGCGGCGCCCAGTCCGTGGATGGTGGTCGGCGGACCCGCACGGCAAGGTGCTGTGCGTGCACTGCCCGCGCGATGAGCTACGGCTCAGACTTCGGGGAAGGGAACCGGAACGCACCGTAGATCAGCATCGTGCACGCGGCGGCGTACATGTATCCGCCGGATCCCACGACTCCGAGGCCCCCCTGGGACATCCCGTTGAACAGGCCGAAGAAGCACACTGCGGTACTGATGACGGCCGCGACGATGTGCAGGGCCCGGGCCCAGTGCTGCCAGGCAAGCCCCAGGTCACGGCGCGTGACGGCGATCGCCGTCACAGAGCTGCCGATGCCGAACATGGCAGGCGCGATGAGCAGCCAGGCTCCGGCGTCATCCGTGGCAGCCAGGACAGAACCCGTCCAAACGTAAGGGGGCAGGAGCATGGCGAGCGCCAGCGTCACGATGGCCGCCCAGAAGGGGGCGGTGGCGAGGCGGTGTGACCGGGGCGATGCAACTGGTTTTGCCGGCCGGGCGGCTGGCTTGGGCGCTGGCTGGGGAGGGACGACCGACGGCGCCGAGGTGAGCACGGCGGTGGCGGTGGGCAGCGCCTCGACGAGGGGCGCTGGCAACCACATGGCGTATCGGGCCGGAGCGGCTACCTCGGTCAGTGGATCGTTCTCGGTCCTGACCACGGCCAGTTCCTCGATGAGCGCGGCCACGGACGGGCGGAGTTCGGGGTCCTTGGCCAGGCAGCGGGCAATGATCTCCAGGCCATGCGACGGCAAGCGGCCAAGATCTGGTTCTTCGTACGCGATACGGAAGTTGAGTATCTGCGCAGAGCCTGTGCCGAAGGGCCCGATGCCGGTGGCCGCATGAGTCAGCACGGCTCCGAGGGCGAACACGTCGGTGGCCGGTGTCACGGGCTTGCCCGTGAGCTGTTCGGGGGCCATGAAACCAGGGGTGCCCACGATCATGCCGGTGTGGGTGAGCGCTGTGGCCTCCAGGGCCACGGAGATCCCGAAGTCGACCACCCGAGGGCCGTCCGGCGCGATCAGGACGTTCGAGGGCTTGAGGTCCCGGTGAACCAAGCCGGCTGCGTGAATGGCCTCCAGTGCCTCCGCGAGTCCCGCGCCGAGGACGCGGACCGACTCCACTGGCCAGGGGCCGTGCGAAGCAACGGCTTCGTCCAGGGCCATTCCGGGAACGTAGGCCGTGGCAAGCCAAGGGCTTGGGCTGTCAGGGTCGGCATCGACCAAAGCGGCCGTGAAGAAGCCGGTGACTTTGCGGGCGGCGGCCACTTCGCGGGCGAACCGGCGGCGGAATCCGCGATCCTGCGCGAGCTCGGGCCGTACCACCTTCACCGCCACGAGCCGCCCACTGGGCGAATGCCCCAGATAGACCTGGCCCATCCCACCGGCGCCCAGGCGCCCGGTTATCCGGTAGCGCCCCACCTGCCGCGGATCGCCCGGCTGTAACGCGTCCACCAGGCCCTCCCCTCATACTGCGCGTTTCCGCTCGCTATGCCCTGCGCGATTACAACACCGACGTGCCCGCACGCGCAGCAGTACGCCGACAACTCTCCTGCAACGCCGAGTGCGACCACTCGCCGATCGCCCTTGGGCGACGGTCTTGACGGTCGCGCGGCAGGTCGCTCCCCGGAGGGCTTCGGGCCGCATGACCACACCCTTGCTGTCGGCCGAAAGAGTCAGGCTGATGGTCGTACGGACGGTACGACGGTCCGGCATCGGAGATGTGTCGATACCGGGCCCTCGGTCTGTTCCGCACCGCTCAGCAGCGCCAGGCGGCGGTAGTCGCTGGGCGGCATGCCGTACGCGCGGCGGAAGGCCCGGCTGAAGTCCGCCGGGTGGCGGAAGCCCCAGCGCGCCGCGATCTCGCCGACCTTGGAGTGGCCGAGCCGCGGGTCGGCGAGGTCGGCCCGGCCGCGTTCGAGGCGGAGCCTGCGGATCGTGGCGGTGACGGTCTCCGGCTCCTGGCGGAACAGCGAATGGAGCAGCCGGACGGAGATGTGGTGGTGGGCGGCGATGGTGTCCGGGCCGAGCCGCAGGTCGGGCAGGTTGTGGTCGATGAAGGCCCGGATCCGGGCCAGCAGGACCTGGCGGCGGGTCTCGGCGGGCAGCGCGCCGGGGCCGCCGGACTGCACCGCGAGGTAGGCGGCGCACAGATCGAGGCCGACGGAGCCGAGGCGGGACAACTCGGTGGGGTCGGCGCGCTCGGCGTGGGTGCGCAGCCCGGTCAGGTACGAGGCGAGCAGCGTCCCCGAAGCGGTCCCCGCGGCGAGCCGGGTGCCGAGGAGCCGGTCGGCGCGGTCCTGGGGCAGCGGCAGGACGTTGCGGCGCACCCGCAGCAAAGAGACGCGGGAGAGTCGGCCCTCGTCGAGGAACTCGCAGCTCAAGGGGTGGGAGGAGTCGAAGAGCGTCATGTCACCCGCGCGGAGCAGGGCGTTGCTGCGGTTCTGCTCCAGGCCCACCGCGCTGCCGTGGACGAGGAAGAGGAAGTAGTCCTCCGGGTCCGCCCGCCGGATGTGCCCCGCACCGCGCCGGGCGGACGTCGGTGAGGAGGCGAACCCGGACAGATCGGTGTGGGTGAGGTCGAGCGTGGTAGCCGTGCCACGGAAGTGCTCGATGTGCGGGCTGGTGATGGAGACCGGCATCACGAGGTCGCCGACCATGCCCGCCCACGACTCGAAACCGTCCCGCGCGTGGACGCTGACCGTCTGTGCACGCGGCTGTGCACCCGCCACGAGGCCCCCCGCTGCACGGTGATGTGTACACGCCCATGGTTGGCGGTCGGCGGGCTGCCGGGATAGCTGGGTGTCGGCCAACTCCCGGTCACCCGCGGCCTGTCTGCGCTCAGTGCGCAACGCGTCTGCGCGCAGTGCCATCGACGCCGGCCGACTCCTCCCCACACAGTGGCAGTCGGCACCGTGCCGAAGTGTGAAGCAGAGAGGCAACGCAGTGACGAAGCAAGGAATCTTACGGTCCGACGGGCTGGGCAAGCTCCTCGCCGCCCTCGTCGTGGCCCTCCTGGTACTCATGGCCGCACCGGGCGCCGCCGGAGCCGCCGACGGCGCGCGCGCGGACTTCACGGCGCAGGCCAAGAGCGCCGGCCTGAACGCCGCCCAGGCCAGGAGCCTGCAGAAGCGGGTCGACGGCTACCTGGCGAGCACCAACGGCACCCAGATCGGCGCCAACAAGATCGCCCTGCCCGGCGGCGAGCTGCTGCTCGCGCTGCCCGGCGAGCAGAAGGCCCGCGACCTCGACGCGGCGGCGGTCCCGGGCGACACGGTGAACGGCTGCCGCTACTCGTACGTGTGTGCCTACATGTACGAGAGCTTCAACGGTGACCGGTTCGACATGTTCACCTGCAACCACCTGTTCCGCATCACGTGGAACACGACCGGCTCGTGGATCAACAACCAGCGTGCGGACCTGTACGCGACGTTCTACTCCCGGGACCAGGTCCCCCGCTGGACCTCGGATGGTGGTCTCAGCTGGGACGAGTCGGCCGACTGGCGCTGGGTCTGGTACGTCAGCCCCTGCTGACCCACCGGTCCACGCTCAACCCTCCAGCACCGCCGCTGAGCGGGCCGCTGAGGAGACTCTCCAGCAGCGGTCCGCTCCGCCTGCGGAGCCCGGGTCCGTGCCTGCCCGACGCACCGTCGGAGTCGGTCCCGGGGCCTGATCACAGGCCCGGAGAACGCTGCTCAGCAGCGGTTAGCCCTGTTGGGGCTAACGGGTCTAGCCCTTCCCCGGACCCGCGGTTCAGCAAAAGTCGAAGCGTCCAAACCGGCGGTCGGACAGGCGTCTCCTCGGGAGAACGATCACCACCCCGGGTACCCGTTTCGCCGCTGCCGTCCGAGCAGGGGTGGGACGCTGTACCGCGGCCTACGCTCTGACCCGGTCACCGAGGTCATCCTCGCGGAGTTCGTGGAAGCAGGGCCCCAGAAGAGCTAACTAACGTAGCGGTGCGGGACCGGCCGGCTACCGCCCCGCAAGGCCGGCCGGGATTCTGCGCCAGGGGCCGTCGTACCGGCCGCCGCATAGCTCGCAGCGGGCGATCAGGAACGCCGACGCGGGGGTGGCCTCCTCGCAAGGCTCGACCGCCTCGGGCCCCTCGGGGAACACGGCGTGCAGGCGCGGAGTCGGGCGAATACAGGAGGCGGCCGTGCGGGTGCTGTCGGTCGGCTGCTGCGGAATCGACACGTGCGACGGGGCCGACACTGGCACGGTGACCGCGATCGGGGTCGGCGGGTTGAAATCCGGGGTGAGCGTCACGTAGTGGTCCGCGACGTCCCATGGCGGCGGCGGGGCCTCCGCCAGGAACCGGGAACGTAACTCCCAGGTGGTGAACACGAGCACGCACGCGGCCAGGACCCGGGAGCCGGCCCGGGACGGATCGGGGTCGATGACCGCGACCGGGTGGGCCGCCGCGCCCATCAGTGGGACACCGCCCGCGTACCGGTCGTCGCCGAGGGTTCGTCCGACGTGGTCCGCGCGGAACCCTCTCGTCTGGAGCGCGTCCATCGCCCACCCCGCAGTGTCCTCACCGGCCTCGCCGAGTTGGGGCAGCGGCATGCCTGCGGCCCGGTGCTTGCGCTCGACGACGGCGAGGACGCGGCGGACCATGCGTCGGGTGATTTGCTGGAGCCGCAAGCGGCGTTCCTCCGCGTCGGTCAGTCGCCACGACGGACGGCGCTTCCTTCTCCTCGTAGGCGTGATTCCAGCAGGCAGTCCTCTTGGCGTTGTCGGGAGTCGAGGAGGCGGAGGTCCTCCTCTTCGCAGCGGCGCTCTGCCTCCGCCCATGCTCGCGCCGACTCCACCGTTTCTTGGTAGTCGGCCTCCACGCGCAGGCACAGCTCATCGACCCACAGCACGTCGAGGACGAGGTCCTCGGTTCGACGCTCCGGGCGGTAGGCCGTCATCTGACGGCCGAAAACTCGCCGGAGGAATTCGGTCAGCGTCATCCGGTCGGCCTTGACCCACTGTCCCTCGTCGAACCGGGCCAGGCCCTCCACCACGACGGCCGTTTTCGCGACCTCGCCCACGCGCACTGAGGGCACCACGCCGAGCCAGGGCGCCCGCCGGTAGCAGAACCACACCGAGGGCACCCCGTCCCCGAGTATCCGGTCCGAGCGGTCCTGGATGTCGTTGGGCGTGATCCTGGACAACTGTGCTTCCAGGGCGATGCGCCACCGGCCGCCCGGATCGCTCGCCAGGACGTCCGCCCGCCACGCGCCGTCCGGGCCCTCCACCTCGTCGGCCGCGTCCGCGCCAGCTCCTGCGCCGACGTCAGCAAGCACCACTTCAGGTACAGGTGATCGGGCGACTGGCCCCCGCCTGGCAGTCGTCCGGCGCCCCGGGCTGGTGCGCAAAGTGCGGCACCTGAAGGGGTGAGACCCGGGCGTTCATCGGCCAGTCGCAGCCCTCGCACGTGAGCCGTGACGGCTTCACCCGGTAGACGTCGTCCCACGATCGGCCGCATCCCAGGTCAGACAGGTACGACTGTATTCGTCCCCATTCAGAGTGTTCGGCACAGAACATGATGCCTGCCCCCAAGTCCGGTGTCGCCCTCAAGGTTCCGTGTGACGCGACCCGCGCGCAGCTTTACCCCTCCTGCTCCGCTTTCAGTCCGGGCTCGGGTGGGGCGGGGGCATCGGCGCGTCTCACCAACGGCGTGGGGCGTACCGCCCAACCTGGCGGGCAGAGACCGGGTCGGTAACGCTCAGCGGCCGGACGCGTAGGAGTCCGCCGGCGCCCAGGTCGGGTCCTCCGGGCGGGAGCCGCCCGACGTCCTGGCCGACTCCGTCGACTCACCGTGCGCCCGGGCAGGGGCGCCCCTGCAGCTGACGGACGAGTGGCTCGGTGCCCAGCTGCTGTCCCTGCTCCTGGCCGGGAACCCTCCAATGGAGCCCCCACACGGTGCAGCGCGAGATCGCGGTCGTCCCACCGCACGATGTTCTGCGGGTCGAGCCGCTGCTTCTCCAGCACGGCTCGCCCTCCCGGCAGACCCGGGAGGGCGGCCTGCCGGCCCAGCAGGCGCAGGCGGCCGGGCCCGCGCCGGATGAGCCCACCGTCGACTGGAGCGACGTCGTCGCCGGACGGGAGGACGACGTCGTCACCCTGGAGCCCATCGACGCCGGCTACGCCGGGTCCCGCAGCTAGCGCCGCGCCGTTCTGCGACCGCCCGTCCGGCGGCCGCCGGACGGTGCGCGGGCGCGACCTTCCGCACGAGGGCCCGAAGGAGGACGGCGTGGCCAGGTGAAGACGCGGGGCCGGGCGCATGGGCGATGTCGGCGCATCCGCCCTCCAGAGCCTGGACCAGCCGCCCGCCGTACGCGATGTCGTCGGCCTCGCGCACGGCGGTCCGCACCGACTCCGAGGTCCAGTGCGGATCGGGCCCACGCATCCCAGACAGCCGACCCACCCCACTTCTCCCTCGACCATCCCCTGAATCACCCAGTCGAGTGGTTAAGGACGGACGGCAGGACAAGCCGGGTCATCAGGTCCCGCCGACGAGCCCAGGCATGAAGCCTGCCCGCAGCTCTACGACGGAGGCCAGGCGCAGCAGCCACCGATGCACACGGGCAAGCGCCGCCATCGGCTCGGGGTGCATCCGGGACCGTCGGAGACGGCGCCGCGGTGGTAGTAGCGGTGACCGAAGACGCCCCAGCCCGGCTCGGCGGACCAGCCGAGCTCCGCATCCTTCCGGCGCCACCCGGCCACTCCGAGCGCCGCGCGAGGCGGTAGGCGTCAGGGTGGTGGTGTGGATGTGGAGCAGGTGGTCACCGACCTGTACGGACTGCGTCCGGCCGAGTTCACCGCGGCACGCGACGGATACGCCGCCCGGGCCCGGCAGGAGAAGAACCCAGCAGCCGCCCGCCGGATCGCCGCCCTGCGCAAACCCACCCTCGCACTGTGGTCGGCGGGCCTGTTCGCCCGCGCCCGCCCCGCCGACGCGCAGGCCCTGCTACGTCTCGGCGCCCAGCTGCGGACCGCGCACCGGGAACTGGACGGGGCGCAGCTGCGCGCGCTCTCGCACGAGCAGCACCGGGTGATCGGCGCGCTCGCGCGCGAGGCGGTGCAGCTCGCCGGCGAGGCGGGGGAGCGGATCAGTGCGAGCGTCCTGCGGGAGATCGAGCAGATCTTCCACGCCCTCCTCGTCGACGAGGAAGCCGGCCGGCAGTGGCGCGCGGGCCGGCTGACGAGCACCCCGACGGCGCCGGTCGGGTTCGAGGACGTAGCGCCCGAGCCTGGAGCCGCGCCGCCTTCCCCGGCCGCAGCCTCCCGCACGCCACCCGCACCCTCCACCCCGCCGACGCCCCCCGGCGGGATACGGCAGCCGGGCGGCGCGCACGGGAGCACGAGCGC
Organism: Streptomyces sp. NPDC096136; assembly: GCF_044763325.1. Taxonomy (NCBI): domain Bacteria; kingdom Bacillati; phylum Actinomycetota; class Actinomycetes; order Kitasatosporales; family Streptomycetaceae; genus Streptomyces; species Streptomyces sp. NPDC096136. The sequence goes on from NZ_JBIWFZ010000006.1 coordinate 417,373, forward strand.
CGCCTTGAAGCCGCCCGCCACGCCGACGCCGAAGCCAGGGCCGCGCACGGCGGGCCCTGGCGGAGCTCGCCGGGCCGCCGCCGCCCTGGAGCAGGCCCAGGGCGAAGCCGCAGCCGTACGAGAAGAGCTCCACGCGGTACAGCTGCGCCTGGAGGCCGCCGAGAAGGCGGCTGCTGCCGCGCGCTCGAGCCGCCACCGGGTTGAGGCGGCGGCGGGGAAGGCCGGAAGGCGGCGTAGACCGTGCTTGAACCTCCGCCGGCATGTCGGGCCGCGTCGGCGTGGCGCGACGCCGACATGGCGCTGTCGGTGTCACGCGTAGTTGCGCAGTTCGGGCCAGATCGTGCCCCAGGGGCGGACGGGGTCGGTGCAGATGTAGACGTGGCCGCCCGATTCGATGTTGTGCACGCCGTCGGGGCTGGTGAGGGTGGCGGCCACGCGGACGTGCCCGAAGTACTGGCGTAGGTGGGCCTCGTACCCGGGGGCGTAGTCGGGGCCAGGGGCGATGGCCACCACGGTGGTGGCGTTCGGGTTGCCGGGGCCCCACCACCAGGCGCTGTTGTGGCTGCTCACGACGGTGGGCAGCCCAGCGGTGCGGCCGAGCTCGTTGATGGCGCCGGCCTCGCTGTAGTCCGCGGCGAAGATCACCGCGTTCGCGCGCTGCCCGACCGGCAGACCGGTCCACACCTGCCGCACGCTGCCGACCAGTTGGGGCCAGCCCAGGGTCTCCCCCGAGATCGGGCTGATGCCGTACGTCCAGGCCACGTCGGAGGCCGGCAGCACCGGCAGTACGACCACGGCGGACAGCGCGGTCGAGACGGCGGTTGAGATCACCAGGCCGCGCAGCCGCTGCGGTCGGGCGTGCAGCCACCCGTCGAGGTCGACAGAGCCGGCCGCCAGCAGACACACGTACAGCCCGGCCAGGTAGTACACCTGTGCTCCGGTCGTCGCGGCGAACAGGATGAACAGAGCCGCGTACGCGATCACCAGGGCACGCCACAGCGGCCGACCGGAGCGCCACAAGAAACGCAGGCCTGCCATCCACAGCAGCGCCATCGCCAGGCAGGACATGCCGAGCTGCCCCACGATCCAGGTGAGGATGTTGCCAGGGCCGCCGTGCTCGCCGTTCAGCGCCCGCGTCATCTCGAACATGGCCCAGCCGTGGTGGGCCTGCCACCACAGGTCGGGCAGCACGAGCAGCGCGGCGATCACCCCGCCCGCGAGCAGCCGGCGGTCGACCACGGTCCGGCGGGCCGGGCCGAGGAGCACCACGACCAGCAGGACGGCTGCGAAGACCGCCGCGAGGTGGTTGAACTCCGCGCCAAGGCCCACCAGCACCCCTGCGACGATCCACCATCGAGTGTCGCCGGTGCGGCCGATCCGCACGACCACGAACGCGATCGCCGCCCAGGCCAGCAGTTCGTAGGACGTCGTGTTGGCAATATGCGCGCTGCCCAGCAGCACGGGCATGGTGCCCGTCGCTATCGCCGCGAGCAGCTGCGTCCGCCGCGCGCCACCGAACTCGCGTGCGGTCAGGGCGCCCACGATCACCGTGCCTGCGGCGGCCAGCGCCGGCCACAGCCGTAGGCCCGCCGCCGAAACCCCGAAGAGCGACAGCGAGGCCCGGGCCAGCAGGGGCGCGAGCACCGGCTGGTCCACGTAACTCGCCTGGATGTGCCGGGCGCACTCGAGGAAGTACAGCTCGTCACGGTGGAAGCCGTAACGCTGGGCCAGCGCCATCAGCGCGGCGAAGACCACCCCCGCGACGGCGAAGACCCGCCGGTCGAGCGGCGCGATCCGCCCGCCTCCCTGCTCGGCCTGCGCCGTACGCCCCGTCTTCGCCGTCTCTGTCGTGCTCATATGGTCATCCGTCGGATCGTGGCGAAGCCGCCGGTGAGCAGGACGGCCACGGCGACTGTGAGGGCGTCCGTGAGGCCGGTGGCGGTGAGGGTGCCGAGATAGTGGCCGATGGCCGTCCAGCCGTGTGCCCACGTCGCGACGAGCGCGGTGAGGGCCAGCACGCCGAGTTGTGCCGCGGCGAAGGCCGTGGTGCCGGGCAGTCCGGCGCGGCGGTAGACCAGTCCGTACCACATCCCGTAGACGAACATGAGGACCAGGACGGTCGTTGCCGTGAGCCACGACAGGTACCAGGGGCCGTCGAGGAGGTGGGGGACGCGGAAGTAGGCCATGCCGATGCCCCATCCGCCCGTCGCGTGTTCGACTGTCCGGCCGATCGCGACGACGAGCCCGAAGCCCGTGGACAGGGCGAGGGCCAGTGCGGTGGCGGCGAGGAAGTAGGTGCGCCGGCTCACCCCGAGGGTGAGGGCGAACGGCATCGCGCGGGCGATCGACTGCGCGCCCACGACGAGCATGACGAGTGGGACCGCGACCAGACCACCGACCCAGCGGTCGTCGCCGTGACCGGCCGGGATCAGCTGAAGGACCACCACGTCGAGGACGAAGCCGAAGGCCGCCCAGGCCCAGGGCAGTACGAGATAGGTCACGCGGTCGAGAAGCAGGTAGCGGACGACGGTGACGATAGGGGCGGAACGCATCAGGGTGTCCTCACTGCCGTGAGGTCGGTCCGATCGTGGTGCTCGGCCGCGTAGCCCGCGAGCTGCTGGAGCGTCACCCGCTCCAGGCGCACGCGCAGGTGGTCGGCGAGTTCGCGGTCGCGGTCGTCGAGCCGGCCGACTATCACCGCCGTGGTCTGGGTGCCCAACGTGCGCCCGTTCAGTGTCGTGCGGCCGGCGATGAGCCGTTCCACGCTGCCGGCCTGGCCGGTGACGCTCGTCATGGTGCCGCGCAGGTCGTCGGCGGGCGCGTCGAGGACGAGCCGGCCGCGGTCGAGGACCAGGACGCGGTCCAGGAGCTCCGCGGCCTCGTCGATGAGGTGGGTCGAGAGCACGATGCACCGCGGATGGGCGGCGTAGTCGGCGAGCAACTGGTCGTAGAAGAGGGCGCGTGCGACCCCGTCCAGGCCCGCGCACGGCTCGTCGAACAGGGTGAGTTCGGCGCGGGCCGCCAGCCCGATGGTGAGGCCGAGAGCCGTCCGCATACCGCGCGACAGCTTCTTGATCGGCCGGGCCGGCGGCAGCTCGTAGGCGTCCAGCAGCGTGCCGGCCAGGTCGGCGTCCCAGTTCGGGTACAGCAGCGACGCCGCCGTGACAGCGTGCCGAACCCGCAGGTCCGGGTACGTCTGGTCTTCCCGTATGAGGATCATCCGGCGCAGCACCGCGCCGTTCTCCAGCGGCTCGGCCCCGAACACCCGCACGCATCCGGTGGTGGCGAACTCCTGACCTGCCAGGATGCGCAGCAGCGTGCTCTTCCCGGCACCATTGCGGCCCAGCAGCCCGGTGATGCACGGCGTGCCGACCTCGAAGGTGACGTCGGTCAGCGCCCGGTGGTCGCGGTAGCGGCGCTCCAGGCCGGCCGCCGATATCGCCGGAGTCACGCCTTCACCCCCGTCGTGACCTCGACCGAGGTCAGTTCCTCGCGCACCAGCCCGAGCAGTTCGTCGAGACCGATCCCAAGCCGTGCCGCCTCGACCACCAGCGGCCGCAGGTACCGGTCGGCGAAACCGCGCCGCCGCTCCTGCACCAGCCGCTCCCGCGCGCCTTCCGCGACGAACATTCCGACACCCCGCCGCTTCTCCACCAGCCCCTGCTCCGCGAGCACCGTGAGGCTGCGCGCCGCCGTGGCCGGGTTGACCCGGTAGAACGCCGAGATCTCGTTACTGGACGCGACCCGCTCCCCCTCGCTCACCGTTCCGTCGGCGATCTGGTTCGCCAGTTCGGCGGCAATCTGGGCGAAGATCGGGCCGCCGTCATCAAGCAGTGACATCACGCCTCCATTACTCGATTGGTTTACTACCTTACTGATGAACCAACAGGGTGAGTCAAGAACGCGACCCCGAATGCGCGAGACTCGCACGGCCTACCCCCGCGGTCCGAGCGCCTGGTGTCGGTGCGTGAGCTGGAGGAGCATCCACTCCCACCTGCGACGAGACCGGTGGGGGCGCATGGCTGGGCACAGCCGGGCCGTTGCCTGACAGCACGTCAGGGTGACGTCGCAGTAGATGGGATGTGTGAAGGACTCCAGCACCATCGCGGCGCCTCTGCCCTACCTGGAGAGCGTCGCCTTCCTCATCGAAGGCAGCGCACCGGCAAACGCCCGCCCGCCGATCCCACCCTGCGTGCCAATGGACCACGACGACCCGGACCGCTGCTACTGGTGACAGCCGCTCCCTGGCCCGGCTTGCTCGGCAACGGGCTCGTTGTCCTCCTGGGCGCCGTCGGGGTGCGGCCGCAGCGCCCAACTGCCTGTCACTCCAACAACCCTGCGGGACTGCAAATCGTTCGGTGTAACTCCCGATCAAGGAAGATGCACTGATGACCAGTGAGAACGTGACCGAGGCAGAGACCGTCGAGCAGTGCGAACCGCGGCCGGCGAAGCCTGTGGACGACCGGCTGATCGACGAGCTGGTGTCCCGGGCTCAGGCCGAGGGCCTGCAGCTGGTGAGGGCGGGCTGCTGCAGCAGCTGACGAAGCGGCTGCTGGAGTCCGCCCTGGAGGGCGAGATCACCGACCACCTCGACTATGACAAGCACGACCCGGCCTGGAAGAATGGCGGCAACAGCCGCAACGGGACCCGCGCCAAGACCGTGCTGACGGACGTCGGCCCGGTGGAGATATCCGTGCCCCGCGACCGCGACGGCTCCTTCGAGCCAAGATCGTCAGGAAGCGGCAGAAGCGCCTGTCCGGGGTGGACGAGATGGTCATCTCGCTGTCAGCGAAGGGGCTCACGACCGGCGAGATCCAGGCCCATCTCTCGGAGGTCTATGGCGCCGAGGTCTCCCGGCAGACGATCTCCACTATCACCGACGAGGTCATGGACGGCATGGCCGAGTGGCAGAACCGGCCCCTCGACCCGGTCTATCCGGTGGTCTTCATCGACGCGATCCACGTGAAGATCCGCGACGGCGCCGTGCACATCCTCACCGAGATCAAGAACCGCGGCGTGAACGACGTCCTCATGCTCGTCTGCGACGGCCTGAAAGGCCTGCCCGACGCGGTCGAAACGATCTGGCCCCGTACGACCGTGCAGACCTGTGTGATCCTCCTGCTGCGGAACTCCTTCCGCTATGCCGCCGGCCAGGACTGGGACAAGATCGCCAAGCTCCTCAAGCCCGTCTACACTGCGGCGACCGAAGAAGCCGCACTGGAGCGGTTCGCCGAGTTCGCTGACGCCTGGGGCCGGAAGTATCCGGCGATCGTGCGCCTGTGGGAAAACGCCTGGGAGGAGTTCACCCCGTTCCTCCGGTTCGATACCGAGATCCGCCGCATCGTCTGCACGACCAACGCGATCGAGTCCGTGAACGCCAGGATCCTGCGGGCGGTCAAGGCCCGCGGGCACTTCCCGAACGAGACCGCGGCGCTGAAGTGCGTCTACACGGCGATCATGTCCCTGGATCCCGCAGGCCGAGGTCAGGCCCGCTGGATCATGTGCTGGAAGACCGCACTGAACGCCTTCGACATCACCTTCGACGGCCGACTCTCCGCAGCCCGTCAGTAACCCCAACCATCCTCGTTACACCGTTCGATTGACAGACCCGCCTACGGGGCGAGGCGGTCGACCGGCAGCGGGGCGGCCGTGTCGGAGGTTGCGGGGATGACGTCGATTTCGGGCATGGGGAGGGTGCGGTCGCCGGTGAGGACGAAGAGGATCGCGCGCCAGATCCCGTACCGCAGCCCAGGCCGGATCGGTGGCCAGGGCCTCATACGTCCAAGGGTCAGACGGCCGGTCGCCGCACATCTCTCGGAAGTGATCCCCGATCATGCGGAGGTCCCCCATCACGGCTGCGGCGTCGATCTCGTCTGCCTCTTCGTGAGCGAAGACCGGCAGAGCGTTGTCGAAGTCGTACATCAGGTCGTCGGTGGCGATGGGGAACGACTCCAGCCAGGCCTGCTGCGAAGCCGCATCGGCGGCCAACGGGATCAGGGCGGCGACCAGAAGGCGGCGGGCGGAGGAGCCGTGGTGGGCGTACACGGCCACATTCTCGCGCGTCGGGGCGTGGGCCGGCGGCGGGGGCTGGGGTGGACTGCTGGGCCGATGCGGAGTCTCACAGGACGCCCGCTGGCCCGGGGCTTCATCTGAAGAGGAGGAGGCGGGCGACGGGCCGGGGGTGGGACCAGACAGGCGGATCGGCGCCCAGGACGAGCGGGTTGCCGTGCTCGTCGTGGACGGCGAGGAGTCCGTCGACGTCGGTATGCATGACCGGACAACGAACCCGACGCCAGCGACCATTGCGGACCATCACCCACCCGGCCCAACGACACGGCAGGATCAGCCCATGGTGGACTTCCTGCAAGAGCACTCCACGACCCTGCTCGCCCTTCTCACCGTCGTGGCCGCGTTCGCCGGTACCTGGCTCGGCTCCCACATCCAGGCAAAGGGCGGGCTCGCTCAGGCCAAGGCAGCCAAGGAGGCAGCCGAGACCGCCGCCGCCGCGACACTGCAGGCGGTCCGGGAACAGACCGACCGCGCGGCGGCCGCCGCCCACGCCGCCGCTGTACGCGACCGGCGCACCGCCGCGATAGCCGACCTGCTCCGCACTACCCGTGAGTTCACCCGCGCCCTGGACAGGCTCTACACCGACCCGAACGCCGACCCAGTCGACCCCTTCTACAACGACTTCTTCCACGCCCGTGGCGCGGTCGAGCTGTGTGCGCCCACCGCGCTCCTCCCCGCGATGAAGCAGGTCGTGGAGAGCGCGCAGCACCTGGCGAACCTTGCCCGCGCCCGGGCCGAAGCCGAACTGGCCCGCAACCACCTCTCCTACCTGGAGAGCACCATGCCCGGGTACATGGGCATCCGCCCGGCGGTGGAGGCTCTGGCGGCCTTTCGTGAAGCCTGTCGGGCGGGCGCCGACGACACGGCAGAGCGCTACACCGAGGCGAGCCGGGCGCTCTTCCAAGTCTCCGGCCTGACCTTGGACGAACAGGGGGCCCTCATGCACGACTGCGTGAGGGAGGAGCTCGGCCCGGTCCTGGAACGGCGCAAGCAGGCCCACAGCGAGGCGATGGACGCGTTCATCGACCAGTCCCGCGCGATCCTCGGCGTCAACGACTGACGGTGACGCTGCCTGGCATCGGGTCAATCGAACGGTGTAACGAGGGTGGTTGGGGTTATTGGCGGGCTGCGGAGAGTCGGCCGTCGAAGGTGATGTCGAAGGCGTTCAGTGCGGTCTCCCAGCGCATGGTCCAGCAGGCCTGACCCTTCCCGGTGGGGTCGAGCGACATGATCGCCATGTAGACGCACTTCAAGGCTGCGGTCTCGTTCGGGAAGTGCCCGCGGGCCTTGACCGCCCGCCGGATCCTGGCGTTCACGGACTCGATCGCGTTGGTGGTGCAGACGATGCGGCGGATCTCGGTGGCGAACCGGAGGAACGGGGTGCACTCCTCCCAGGAGCGGGTGATGTGGTCGCGCTCAACGACCTCTTGGTGGCCGCCGCCGCGCACACCCCGGCGGCTGTTCGCGACCGGATCGTAGCGGCGGCGGACGCTTTCGAGCAGGCCGGGCGGGCGCCGGGAGAACGCTCGCTCACGGGCCAGGCGCGGGCGGGCTGGCGGGCGTCGGCACGCGAGTTGGAGCGGGTGGCTTCGTTCACTTCTAGGGGTTCTGGCACAGCTTCTGTGGAGCTGCACCGTGCGGGTTCGGAACTACCTCGGCACTATTCCCTGACCTGCTTGATTCCGACGCTCGTGGTAGCTGGGCCGGCCTCCTCGGGCTGGCTCCACAGAAGCTGAGCCAGAGCCGGAACCCATGAACAAAGCCACCTCCTCGCCGTTCGTACACCGGAGCCATGAGACGAAACCAGCAGAACAACCCCGGGCCCTCACCGAGCGATGCGGGGGACCTGTGGCACGCCCTCGCCGCTCGCCGCCAGACCCACTCCGAACCCGTCGGGCGCCTCGCCCCCTTCGAGCGCGCCGACGCGCTGCTCTCCCTCACCCGGCCCGGTGACATCGCCTTCACCGCGCGAGCGGAGCTGTCCGGCGGGGAGACGATGGGCCACGTCCACGATCTGATCACCACGGTCACCCGCGGCATCACCTACGAACTGGGCACCGCCGCGCCGGGCACCGCGCTGGAGATCCTGCTCGGCAAGCGCCACCAGCTCGCCCACCACGTGGACGGCCTCACCCACCTCCTGCGCGACGCCGTCACACCATCGACGCGCACAGCACGCCCGGCGGCGGACTGTGCTCCCACTGCCACGGCACCGGGCGTGCTCACCCCCTGTGGGCGTCGGCGGCCTGGCAAGCCTGAGCCCCTGGGCAAGCCTCAAGACGACCCTGGGCAAGCCCTCCGCGAGGAGGGCTTGCCCAGGGTCTATGGCTGTGGGGCCTCCCGTCCCGGGCGTAGGACGTCGGCGTAGATCCGGGCCCGGACACCGGGCTCGCCAGGGTCCCGTCGCACCGAGCCGATGCCGGAGGTCGCCCAGCCTTCTTCCAGTGCGGTCATGACGGCGCGGACGGTGTCCTCGTCCCCGCCGGTGATGTCGAGCACGACCAGGCCGGGCTCCGCGATGTGCTGGTCGTCGGTCGGTTTCATGACGGCTGTGACGGTGGTGGAAGCGAGACGGTTCGGCGGCGGCCTCGGCTCCACCCCCCCCACGAGAGATCCGGCGCCTGGCTGCGGGCATCGCCCGGCAGGAAGCCCTTCTGCTGTCGGGGTGTGGCCCCCGTCGCGGCCCCGGTGGCCAGGGCCGCACCCGGCACTTTCGAACCTACTCCGCGGCCGGAGGCGTCTGTGCGGCTGTCCACCAGGGCCGGGCTGCGGAGCTCAGGCCGGCTGCGCCTGGAGTCCGGCGAGGGGAGAGCGCCGGCCCTTGCCGACCGTGCGCAGCTGTGCCCAGTCGACCTCGAGGTGTGTCCCGGGCAGGTCGTCGACGTGCCCGACGGCGAAGCACGTCGACGGCGCCGGCCTTGCTCGCGCCGAACTGGATGCAGCCGAAGGAGACCGGAGCGATCCAGCCCCGGCGGCGCATCCACTCAAAATCGAACCGGCGTACGCCAAGTCGGGCCGCGGCCTGCTCCGGTCCGAGCGGCGTCTCACGGGCCAGCAGCTCAGCCAGGCCCTGGCGGGCGGGGACCTGGTCGGGGTTGAGGGAGCCGTACCGGCGGTGGCCGCTGAGATCGAGCAGGAGGCCGAGCGCGATCAGGCGCTCCACCGCGCAGGAGGACACCGCCGGCGGCTGGCCGGGCTCGTTCGGCGTGCCCGGCGCTGCCGCGATCTGGTTCGCAGCCGGCTTGGACACACGCACGGTGGGGGAAGCTGCCGAATCGGATATGCCTCTGCAGGGGCGAAGACGGAGCGGTGCGGCTTACGCACGGCTACAGGTTCTGTGCATCGCGCGTTGCGAGCCTTATGATCGGCGGCCAACAGCAGGGGGGTTGGGATGGAAGCGTCAGGGTTGGCAGCTGCCGCCTTACGAGTGCTCACAGGGGCTGGTGCTGCAACATCGGCAAGGGCAGAGGCAGAGGCGCAGGTTTGTGTCCTGGTCGAGGACCGGCTGCGGGTGACTGCGCTGGGAGCGGCGGCGCTCGCGAAGTTACGGCAGGACCCAGGTGCTGCGTCGATGAGTATCGCGCAGTCCGTGCTCGAAGACGAACTTGCCCGGGACGGCGGGTTCAGCGCGCTGTTGCTGGATAGGCTGCTGCAGCTCTTGGGGCCTGAGGCCCTTGGTGTGTACGGTTCGGTGCCGTCAGCCACTGCGCAGAACGGATCGACGTTCATCGTCGTGCCGCCGGCTCCTTCGGTTCCGCCCGCTTCAGGGCCGAGAAGGACGACCGCTTGGTGGGTGTTCCTACTGGGGCTGCCCCAGTTCCTGCTCTTCTTCGTGATCCGGCTGGGGCTCGACACCGTGAATGACGGCACGGAATATCAGACGGCGGCCCCGTACCTGCTCCTCCTGCTGGCGTCGATCATCATGGCCCTCATCGGCCTCGTCCGCGGCCTGGCCGCCTTCCGGCACAACATCAGCGGTCTGCTGGTGGTCGGCACACTGTTGAATGCGGTTGTGCTGCTTCTCCTGTGGCAGTACATACCTTCCGACCTGCTGGGCTCTTTCAAGCTCTGAAGTCTGGGGCAGGCCCCGGCAGACGGCGGGGACGGGTTCCCGCGCGCAGCAGTCTGTCGGGGTCCAGCTCGGCCCGCAGTCGCGGTGCCAAGCGCGCGAGCCAGTATCGGTGCGGTGCAGCCCGGACTCCGCCGCTCGTGCCGCCCGGCACGGGGTGGCGTACGCCGGCCCGGGGGCAGGCCTGCGGCTGCGCCCGGCACGGCTGCGGCGGCGTCGTTCCGGTGGCCTGGTGCGCCGAACACTGAGATACGGCGAATCCGGCGATGGAGTGGCACGTGGGCGGCGGCTTGCACTGGTGCGGTGCGGTGCGCCCATCGGGTGGAGTCCACCCGATGGGCGCGGTGGCGCGCACCACCGCTGTCCTCGCTGCGGACTATGCGATGGAGAGGCGCACCAGGTGGGCACCGTCCGGTGCGGGGTGGGCGGCGAGGGCCTGGCCCACTCCCACCGCCTCCAGCTGGCGCAGGACATCGGCGACGTCCTCGTGGTCGACCTGGAGCAGCTCCAGGAGCACGGCGCCGACGGGGCGGTGTGGCGGCGGCTCGGCCGGAAGGGCGAGCAGACGCTGACGGCCGCGCTCGACAACCCTGACGGCGATGCCCTCTACCGCAACCAGATGGCCCGCGCCGACGAGCGTGCGGCACAGCGTCGCGCCGCCGGCCACGCCACCCCGGACGCCCTGCAGCACCTGCTCTCCCGAGCCCGCTGGAACCCCGACGACATCCGCGACGACCTGCAGACCTACGTCGCCGAACACCCAGGCCGCCCCAACGGGGTACTGATCATCGACGACACCGGGTTCCTGAAGAAGGGCACCACCTCCGCCGGAGTCCAAAGGCAGTACTCCGGAACCGCCGGCCGCACCGAGAACTGCCAGATCGGCGTCTTCGCCGCCTACGCCAGCGCAGCCGGCCGCGCCCTGGTGGACCGCGAGCTCTACCTGCCCAAGTCCTGGACCGACGACCGCGACCGCTGCCGCGCGGCCAAGGTCCCCGATCAGAGGGAGTTCGCCACCAAGAACACTCTCGCGGCGACGATCGTCCGCAGGGTGCTGGCCTCGCCGCTGCCGATCGCCTGGGTCACGGCGGACGCCGCTTATGGACAGGACAACCGCTTCCGCCGGATGCAGGAAGCATCCGGCGTCGGCTATGTCCTGGCCGTCCCCAAGTCCCAGTTCTCCCTGGCCGGCCCACGCATCGACAGGGCCTTCGAGCAGGCCCCCGAGCAGGCATGGGAACGCCGTTCCTGCGGCGCGGGCGCGAAGGGGCAGCGTGAATACGACTGGGCGGCTGTCCAGTTGCGCCCAGTGGCCGAGTACGACCACCAGGACGGCGTGCTGATCCGTCGACGGTGGGCGCTGGCACGGCGCAGCCTGAGCCGGCCGGACGAGATCGCCTACTACCTCGGATACGCACCGTTGGATGTCGGAGTGGATGAACTGGTGCGGGTCGCCGGCATCCGGTGGGCGATCGAGGAATGTTTCCAAGCGGCGAAGAACGAGTGCGGCCTGGACGAGTACGAAGTCCGCCGCTACGTCGGCTGGTACCGACACATCACCCTGGCCATGCTCGCCCACACGTTCCTCGCGGCGATGAGCGCGCGAGCAGCCGAAAAAGGGGATCCGCCGGTGAGGCTGCCGTGGTCATCGAGCTCACCGTGGCGGAAGTGCGGCGCCTCCTGGCAGCTCACGCACCCCGAGACGTTCGCACCCGCACCCATGCGTTGAGCTGGTCTCACTGGCGACGACGACGCCAAGCGGTGGCCCGCCGCTGCCACTACCGCCGTCGTGGGCACTCCTTCGAGGGGCGTGCGGGCAGAAGCAGTCCGTGACGGCATCCTGCCCGCTACACTCCCACCGCTCGACGTTTCCCCAGGTCAAGCCACGAAGTACTGCTGGAGTACTAGAGCCCCGAAAACGGCCAGCCCACACAGGTTCTTTGCCGGAGGCTACTGCCGCGCGCCTTCAGCCTTACGAATGTCGGCCATGCGACGGTCGTAGCGGCGGCTGTGTTTCGTCAGCGCCGGGCTGCTTCGGACAGCAGCAACTCGGTACACCGGATGTGGTGGATGGGCGGGTGGCGGCATGGCAGAGGCGGCAGCGATGGGCGCCCGGCGGGTGCTTGCTCCGTTGGCGTTGGCACAGTTCATCTGCAGCTTCGCCGGCTCCAACATGAACGTGATGATCAATGACATCAGTGAGGACCTGGACACCACGGTGCAGGGTGTGCAGGTGGCGATCACGATCTTCCTGCTGGTGATGGCCGCGCTGATGATCCCAGGCGGGAAGCTGACCGACAAGTGGGGGCGCAAGCGCTGCCTGCTGGCGGGGCTCACGGTCTACGGGGTGGGGGCGCTGCTCAGCGCCGCCGCGCCGGGGCTGGGGGTGTTGATCCTCGGGAATTCGATCCTGGAGGGTGTGGGCACGGCGCTGCTGATTCCGCCGGTCTACATCCTGACGACGCTGTTGTTCACGGACACGGCGTCGAGGGCGCGGGCGTTCGGCGCGATCATGGCGATGGGCGGGATCGGCGCGGCCGCGGGCCCGCTGATCGGCGGGCTGATCACGAGTGCGATCAGCTGGCGTGCGGCGTTCGTGTTCCAGGTGCTGGTGATCGTGGTGATCGTGGTGCTCAGCCGTAAGATCGACGATCCGCTGCCGCCCGATCCCGCCCGGCCCTTCGACACCGTCGGAGCGGTCCTGTCGGCGGCGGGCCTGGTGCTGCTGGTCACCGGCATCCTGGCCGTCGACAACAACGGCTGGCTGGCACTGGGCCTGCTGCTGGCCGGCGGCGCGGTGCTGGCCGGCTTTTTCGCCTGGGTACGTGGCCGCGAACGCAAGGGCCGGGAGGCGCTGCTGTCGACCAGCCTGTTTCGCAACCGCACCTCGAACCTGGGCCTGATCACCCAGAATACGCAGTGGTTGATGCTGATGGGCGTCTCCTTCACGGTCGCCGCCTACCTGCAGGTCGTCCGCGGCTACGACTCCATCCAGACCGGCGTCATCTTCACTGCCGCGACCCTTGGCATCCTCGCCTCCTCGCTGGCCGCCGAGAAGCTGGCCCGGCGCCGCGCGCAGCGCACCCTCATCGTGGCCGGCTTCCTCGTGACGATCGCCGGAATCGCCGTGCTCATCGCCCTGGTCGCCTGGACACCCACCGCGTGGGCGTTCACCCCCGGCCTGCTCCTGATCGGTCTGGGGCTGGGAGTGATGCTCACCCCGTCCGTGAACGTGGTCCAGTCGTGCTTCTCCGAGACACACCAGGGCGAGATTTCCGGCCTGTCGCGCAGCGTCTCCAACCTCGGCTCCTCGCTCGGCACCGCCGTCGCGGGCACGATCCTGGTGGCGGGGCTCAGCACCGGCGCGTATGCGGCGGCGATGGCGGCCCTCGCGGTCATCGGCCTGGGCGGGCTGACCGCAGCGACACTGCTGCCGCGCGCCGGCCGGCCCCCCGCCCGCGCAGCCGGGACGGTGACACCGCCAGGGGCGCCGCGGCGATGACCTCGCGCCGTGCGGACCGTCAGCCGGTCTTGCCCTCGGCACGGTCGAGCTCCTCATCGAGGGCGAGGGCGGCGTCGATGAGGGCCAGGTGGGTGAAGGCCTGCGGGAAGTTTCCGAGCTGTTCGCCGGAGGGGCCGATCTCTTCGGCGAACAGGCCGACGTGGTTGGCGTAGGTGAGCATCTTGGAGAAGGCGTAGCGGGCCTGGGTCAGGCGCCCGGCCCGGGCCAGTGCCTCCACGTACAGGAAGCTGCACAGGTTGAAGGTGCCCTCGGAGCCGCGCAGGCCGTCGGGGGAGGCGGCGGGGTCATAGCGGTAGACGAGGCTGTCGCTGACGAGTTCGGTGTCCATGGCGTCGAGGGTGGTCAGCCAGTCGGGGTCGGCCGGGCTGAGGAAGCCGACCTTCGGCATCAGCAGCAGGGAGGCGTCCAGCACGTCGGTGTCGTAGTGCTGGACGAAGGCACGGCGCTCAGCGCTCCAGCCGCGGTCGGTGATCTGCTGCAGAACCGTGTCGCGCGCACCCTGCCAGCGGGTGAGGTCGCCGGGGCGGGAGTGGGTGGTGGCGAGTTTGACGGCGCGGTCGAAGGCGACCCAGGTCATCAGCCGGCTGTAGGTGAAGTTCTGGCGGCCGCCTCGGGTCTCCCAGATGCCCTCGTCGGGACGGTCCCAGTTCTCTACGAGCCAGTCGATGACGCGGGCGAAGGCGTGCCAGCCGCGCAGGCCGCCGATGTCCTCGGCTTGTGCGAGGGCGTAGGCGGCCTCGCCGTAGATGTCGAGCTGGATCTGGTCGGCGGCGGCGTTGCCGGCCCGCACCGGTGCGGAGCGCCGGTAGCCCTCGAAGTGCTCCAGCACCTCCTCGGTCAGGTGGGGTTCGCCGTCGACCCGGTACATGATCTGCAAGGGTTCGCCCGACGCGGTCCCGCCGGCGTCCAGGCGATCGCGCAGCCACCTGCGGAAGGCGTTCGCCTCCGCGGTGAAGCCGAGGTCGATCAGGGACCGCACGGACAGGGAGGCGTCGCGGACCCAGGTGTAGCGGTAGTCCCAGTTCCGCTCCCCGCCGATCTGCTCGGGCAGGCCCATGGTGGCGGCGGCGATCGGGGCGCCGGTGGGGGCGTAGGTGAGGAGCTTGAGGGTGATGGCGGAGCGGGTGACCATCTCGTGCCAGCGGCCGCGGTAGCGGGAGGCTCGCAGCCAGTTCAGCCAGAACGCGCTGCACGCCTCGAAGTCGGCCAGGGCCGCTTCGGCGGAGGGTGTGGCACCGCCGGGACGGCCGCTGAGAGCGCCTGGGGTGCCGGTTTCGCTGGTGAGGACAACCGCGGCCCGTTCTCCGGCCTGCAGGGTGAACCGGGCGGAGACGTCGGTGCCGTCCGGATGCAGGGTGATCGGCGCGGTGACCTGCAGGTGCAGGTCCGAGCCGGGCCTGCGGAACAGCACCGATCCGTCGTCCAGGCGCGTCAGGTCGTGCGGTGCGCGGCCGTAGTCGAAGCGGGGCTGGCAGACCAACTCGAAGGGCATGCTGCCCCGCACCACCCGCACAGCCCTGATCAGCCGGTGCCGTGCCGACGGCGTCCTCGACTCATCGGGCGGCATGAAGTCGACGACCTCACCTACCCCGCTCGGTGCTATGAAGCGGGTGATGAGGATCGCGGTGTCGGGAAGGTAGAGCTGGCGGACGGTCGCGTCGTCGCCGACATCGGCCGCGAGACGGCAGTAGCCTCCGCGGTCGCTGTCGAGCAGCGACGCGAACACGCTGGGGGCATCGAACCGGGGCGTACACCACCAGTCCACGGTGCCGTCAGCGGCGATCAGCGCCGCCGTCTGCAGGTCGCCGACGATGCCGTGGTCCGCGATCGGGGGGTACTCCTTCACAGCGCCTCCTCGGCTGAGGCGGCGAGGGACGCACACAGTCCCGCACCAGCGCGGTCCCACCAGCAGTCGCGGGGCGCCGGGGATTGCCGCCACGACCCAGCGTCGGCCGTCTGCCCATCATCGCGCCCCCGGGCGCCCCCAGCCACTCCGGACCGCAGCGCCCCGTGCTGATCGCGCCGTCGGCTGGCGGGGCCACCGTGGGGAGCCGAAAATCACCAGCAGGCACTACAGCCGAGCGCCGGGTGAGCACGGCGTCCAGGAGGCGGACCATGGCCGACCAGAATGGGCCGACCGCGAGGATCGTGGTGGGCGTCGACGGGTCCGAACCCTCGCGCAAAGCTCTGCGGTGGGCACTGGCCCAGGCACGCAGGCAGAACGCGGCCGTCGAAGCCGTCACCGGCTGGACCATCCCGGCCACCAGCAGCTTTGTACCCGTACCCGCGTCAGACCTCGAAGCAGCCGCCCGGCAGGCCCTGGCCCACGCCGTGGACCAGGAAAGACACACCGCCCCAGAGGTACCTCTCAACACCCACATCGTGCTCGGACACCCCGCGCAGCTCCTCGTCGACACTGCGAACGGCGCGGACCTGCTGGTCGTCGGCAGCCGCGGCCTGGGCGGCTTCACCGGCACCCTGCTGGGCTCCGTCAGCCGCTACTGCGTCGAACACGCGACCTGCCCCGTAGTGGTGATGAGAGACAACGAAACCTGAGTCCCACCCCTGCCTTGCCGAGCTGACGGGAACGGAAGGTAACCGACCGCGGCCCCCGGACTCGCTGGGATGGCCGTGATCATGACGCGCCCCGCGGCCACTGACCTACTCCTCATCGTCGGCTTCCTCGGGGGCCTCGGGGTCACGCAGCGGGCGCAGGCCGCGCTCGGGGCCGTTGTTGTGGATGTTGAACAGGTAGCGGCCCAGGAAATTGATGTGCCGGTCCTTGAGCGGGGAGAGCCGGGCGATGAGCCCATGAGCAACCGACCCATCGCCCTCGGCACAGCACTGGCCTCCTTCGACGCCCTGTGGAGCCCCCGCATCGTCACGCGCGTCAACGACTACGACGTCCGGATCGCCAAGGTCCAGGGCGAACACCTCTGGCACGCCCACGATGACACCGACGAGTTCTTCCTCGTCCTCGACGGTGAACTGCACATCTCCTTGCGCGAGCCCGAGGGCGAGCGCACGGTCCTGCTGCCCCGGGAGACGGTCTTCACCGTCCCCGCAGGCATGGAGCACAAGCCCTCCGCGCCGACCGGCGCTGCGATCCTCCTGTTCGAGCCTGCCGGACGCCGACCGTGGGCGACCGCCGCGACGAGATCCCCGCCCACGTGGTGACCACCGGACACGCCCTCAACGCCTGAGCGGACGGCGTGTCATCCCCGACGAGGCCCGCTCCACGCCCTTCCCCCACCGCCGCGACCACATGCTCGTCACGCGGCGCTGCACCGCCCGCCCGGTCAGAACCAGTGCAGGCAGTGCGGGGAGCGCTCGGTCCGGAACAGGGTGTCGGCGAGGGCGGCCGCGCCCGGATGGTGGGCCCTGATGTGCCCGGCGCACGAGGGTGCTCGGGGCGGTGCCGCCGAGGTAGACCGAGGCGAGGTCGCTCACGTCCAGGGACAGGTCGGGCTCCCGGTCCGTAGGGACGCACGGCCTTGCCGTTGCGGACGGTCAGCAGGTGGCGGCCGTGCTCGCCGAGGAACCGGTCCTCGACGTCGAGGACGATCTCGCCGTCCGCGAACCAGCCGCGTGCGGTCAGCGCCCCCGGAACGTTCAGCAGCCGCACCCACAGCCAGTCGCCGACTCCCGTCACCTCGCCGCCCCGGAAGTCCTCGAACCGCCAGCGCAGCGGGTGGTCGGTCGGGACGTGCTTGAAGGAGACCTGGTCGACGAGGTCGTGCTCGAGCAGGAACCGGGCCAGGGCCGTGTGGACGGCGTCGTCGGCGGTGATGATCTCGTCGACCTTCATCGTCCTGGAGGCTCCGGGCTCGATCGTGTAGCTCGCGTACCCGTCCGGTACGCCGTCGGCGTCCCGGTGGAGGGCGACGTACCGCGGCGCGGGCGAGATCGGGGGCTGTCCCGCACGCAGCGCGCCCTGGCGCCGGTGGGAGGGCAGGACGCCGACGGCGCTCACCCCGGAGACGGGGACGAGGGTCTCGCCGGGCAGGGTGAGCTCGAAGGAGTACGCGCCGGCGGTGCCGACGGGCTTCCCGTCCGCCGTCACGGCGAACAGGCACCGGTCCATCTCGAGCGCCGACCACCACTGCCCGCCGCCGTCGACCGGAGGCTGCGGATAGAACCCGAACGCGGCGAGCATCGTATCGACGAAGGCGTCGAAGTCCTGGTCGGTCGTATGACGGATCTCCATGTGCGCTGCTGCCTTCCCCCGGATGCCGGCACCACCGCTCGGGGTGCCCGCCACAGTGCAGCGCCCACCCGCAGCCGGGTCAACCGAATTACGGCCGGGCCGGGGTTCAGGGGGTCCAAGGGGTCGGGGCCGGGGGCCGCGGTGACCTGCCCGTGGCGGTGCACGGTGATCGCGCGGACCACGGCCGGCAGGTTCAGCGCGGTCTGCCGCAGGAGTGGGGGATCGCCCGCCGGGATCCGCCGCAAGAATTCGCCCGGTCATTCCGGATCCGAATCCACAGCGCGACCCGGCGACCCGGCGACCCGGCGTCGGGTGTCCGTGCCTCGTCGGAACCGGTACGGACGGACGGGTCGTCTTTCTCGGACAGGATGGACGGATGCGTATGACGGAACCGGTAGGGAGAGCGGAGGCGCTGGCCGCCACGGGCGAGCGGCGCGTCCTGGGCATCGCCGGACCCCCGGGGGCCGGAAAGTCGACACTGGCCGCCCGGCTCGCGGAAGCGCTGGGGCCGGAACGGGCCGTGGTGGTTCCGATGGGCGGCTTCCACCTCGCGCAGGCCGTGCTGGAGCGGACGGGCCGCGCCGACCGCAAGGGCGCCCCCGACACCTTCGACGCCGCCGGCTACGTGGCCCTGCTGCGGCGGCTGCGCGTACCGCGGCAGGGGTCCACGGTGTACGCGCCCGCCTTCGACCGTGGCCTGGAGGAGCCGATCGCGGGCAGCATCCCCGTCGCCCCGGACGTACCGCTGGTGATCACCGAGGGGAACTACCTGCTGCACGACGCGGGGGAGTGGGCCTCGGTACGCCCCCTGCTGGACGAGGCCTGGTACCTCGCCCCGGCCGATGACCTGCGCCTGGACCGGCTGATCGCCCGCCATGTCAGGCACGGCAAGGACCCGGCCCGCGCGCGTGACTGGGTGGCCCGGTCGGACGAGCCCAACGCCCGCCTCGTCGCCCTGGGCCGCCGGCGCGCCGACCTCGTCATCGAAACCGGCTGAGGGAGGCGGGACCGGCGCGCACCCTCATCGGGACCGGCTCGCGCTCTCGCGCCAACACCCCGCCGGCTACTGGCTGGACCGCGTTGGCGATGCGGCTCGGCGTGCGCCGTTCATGCCACGCCGAGGTCGATGTTCACGAGGAACGGCAGCACCCCGAGGATGGACGGGGTCAGGCAGGGGAGCGCCATTCCTCTTCGAGGCAGCTGAAGATCATGGAGTCCCGCCAGCCGTCGCGGAGCAGCGATGTGTGGCGCAGGCGCCCCTCTTGCGTCACACCTCCGGGAGGCGCACCCACAGGTGAACGGCCGGCCAGTCCTCCGAAACGATCTCGTCCATGGTCACCGAGTGCCTGCCCATACGACGATCATGAACGGGTCGTCGTGCGAGGAGCAAGACAGAGGAGCAGCCGGGCTTCGCGGATGGTCGCGGACGAGACCGGCGACGGCCTCGCCGCTCCGGCCGAGGTGAGGCCGACGGTGCGCCGGTCACCCGGCCTTCTTGCGGTCGAACGCCATGGTCGACAGCGACACCACCAAGCCGACCCAGAAGAACACCTCGGGCACACTCCGATCGGTCCACGGGATCTGGGATATCACCAGTGCGCAGAGCACGGTCAACGCAGCCTGTCCCACCACGATCCGCGCCCAGCGGCCACGGCGCACGAGGGAGCGGATGTTGAGCTGCACTCCGCTGCGCAGCCGGTGGTAGCGCAGCAGCGCGCCGAAGCCCCAGATCGCGGCCATGACCATCAGTACCCAGACCCGGTTGCCGAGCGGTACGGGCAGCTCCCGCAAGGTCGGGTGCTTGGCCGTGGGGAAGAGGTCGATCATCACTCCCGCGGCCGCCAGACAGCCGAGCGCGAGCCAGCGTGTTCCCCGCAGCAGGCGGTACGTGGCATGGTCGAGCCCGCGGCGCAGCATCGCGGACTGGGGTACACCCGCCAGCCCCGCGGAGTACATCTCCGCGGCCCGGGCCGCCGGGACGGCCGGGGTGTCGGCCATCGCGTCGGTATACATGGCCTGTGCCGTCTCGTTGGACGGGTCCAGGCGCAGCCATTCGACCAGGGCCTGCTTCGCGACGTCCTGACGCTGCGTGCGCACGGCCGTGAAGCACAGGGCCTGGTGGGCGTCGGGTTCCTGGGGGGCCAGGCGCACGGCCTCGCAGGCCGCCTCGTACGCCCGCTCGTGATCGGCGGGCGGGGCCGTCGCATAGGCGACGAGTACCTGGGACAGCGCGAAATGCGCGGGCCACCTGTCGGGCGCCCTGCGGATGGCCTCCTCCGCCGCCTCCCGCGCCTCGGACCGCTTGCCCATGCGGAGCAGCACCCGGGACAGGAGGATGAGCGCGCCAACGTGCCCGGGCGTGATCCGGATCATCTCGTTGGCAGCCCGCTCCGCGAGCTCGTACTCGCCGAGATTCTCGTGGGCGACGGCGAGCACCTGCCAGGCCCATTCGTCGTCCGGCTCCTCGGCGAGGTAGGGGGCCAGCACGGCCTTGGACTCCTCATACCGGCCTGCCGACTGGAGCGTAGCGGCACGCCCCAGCACCGGATTCCCGTTCACAGCTTCCGCCTCTTCTTCAGGTACGTCACCAGGTCGTCGTACATACCGCCCTCGTTGGCGAACATCGCCACGTTCCGCGCCGCCGCGAACCACGGTTCGGTCGACGGGACCACCGACTTGGCGGCGTCGAGCAGGTCCTTCGTTCCGATCATGCGGATCTGGCCGGTGCGTACGGAGTCGAGCAGCGCGCTCTCCGCGGCCGACTCGCACACATGGGCCAGGTCCGCGCCCGAAAGGCCGTCCGTCACCTTGACGAGACGTCCCAGGTCAACTGCCTCGATGGGACGATCACGCAGGTGGTAGCGGAGGATCGCCTCGCGGGCGGTGGCATCGGGCGGCAGGACGAGCAGAGTGCGGTCGAGCCGTCCCGGACGCCGGAGCGCGATGTCCACGTCCCAGGGGACATTGGTGGCGGCGAGGACGAACACGCCTTCATTGGCGGCGGAGTGGATGCCGTCGAGCTCGGTGAGGAGCTGGTTGACGGTGTTGCGCATGCCGCTGTGCTGCGTACGGCTGCGCTTGGCTCCGAGCGCGTCCAGCTCGTCGAGGAAGACGACACAGGGCGCCTGACGGCGGGCGGTCTCGAAGACCTCGTGCATGTTGCGTTCGGAATTGCCCATCCACATGTCGAGGACGTCGTTGACGGACACGGACAGGAAGTTCGCGCCGAGCTCGCCGGCGACGGCACGGGCGATGAAGGTCTTGCCGCAGCCGGGCGGACCGTAGAGGAGGAGCCCGCCGCGCAGGCTCTTGCCGTAGAGCCTGCGCAGTTCGGGATTGCGCATCGGCGCGAGGAACGCGGCTTCGAGGCGGTCCTTGACCTCCTGCATGCCGCCGACGTCCGCGAGCCGTACGACGTCGGGAGCGGATACCTCCCAGGCGGCGTCCTCGGGGTCGCCGCTGCCGTCGGCTCTGAGCGGGGGCTCGACGAAGCGGGGCTCGACGATGCCGTCGACCTCCTGCTCCGCGGCCTGCCAGTCGAACCCGGCAGGACGGGACGGTTCTTCGGGGGCGGTGGCCGGCTCCGTCGGCGCCGCCGGTCCGGTGGAGGCGGCCGGCTCGCCGGACGACACGTGATCGGCGACCGTGGAGGTGATCGGGGCCACGGGCGTGGGGGCCGCCGGCATCCCCATGGCCCGCGCCATCACCTCCCGCGCCGCTCCGTCC
Source organism: Streptomyces sp. NPDC096136 (assembly GCF_044763325.1). NCBI lineage: Bacteria > Bacillati > Actinomycetota > Actinomycetes > Kitasatosporales > Streptomycetaceae > Streptomyces > Streptomyces sp. NPDC096136. The sequence goes on from NZ_JBIWFZ010000006.1 coordinate 438,967, forward strand.
CCCGGAGCATGCTGCAACGCTGCCGCGGCTTCCGTCACCGCAGCGTCGTGCAGACCCGCGGAAAGCAGCAACTCGGCGAGGTGCAGCCGCAGGGGGACGTCCTCGGGGGCGGCGGCCACGGCTGTGCGCAGGCTCTGTAGCAGAGGGGATTCAGGGGCGGGGGATTCTTCCGGCATGATCCATGTTTACGCGGGACCGCGGACGGGAGTCCAGGCGGGGTGGTGTGCGGTGGATCACCCAGGTGTCTGCGTGGGTGAGAGCCAGGGCCGGGCCGGACCTGACCTGCGGAGATCACCCCCGACCCCATCCGCACCGAACTCGTCCGCCGACTCGCCGGGCACGGGGCTCCGACCACCCGTGGACCGACGCGAAATCCTCCTCGGTATACGGCACTTCGGGACGCCCTCGACACCACGCATTCGTCCAGTCCGGCCTCGTCGCAGACATCAGCACCGACACATCCCTTGATCGGGGCCACCGTCCACCGGCATCCGGTCCGGTACGGGTACGCGTACGAACGGGCCGCGGATCCCTGCAGGGCAGGAACCCGGGGCCGGACTGGGCTCCGGTCAGGGCCTGCGCACCTCGTACAGGAAGCAGCCGTACTCCACTGCCCGTACGTGGACGAGGGCGGTGTCGGGTGAGGCGAAGGCAGTGCGCAGGGCCTGGTCCACGGCCGCCTGTGACCGGGTGGGATCGTCCGGCGGCCGTACGATCGCGCCGCCTGTGATGTGGCCTTCCCTGCTGTAGCGGCGGAACGCGCGCAGCGCTCCGGTCTCGGCGAACGGATGGCCGGAGAGCGGATCCGGCCCCTCACACCGGCTGGTGTGGATGAAGACGGGGCCGGTTTCGTCGTAGGCTCCCGGGTCGCAGCCCACCTCCGCCGCCCACCTGCGCAGCGGAGCGTACGACACCAGCGAGATCCGCTCACCGACGCGGCCACGCCGCAGACAGCAGCGCAGCGGGGCTCCTGCCGCGTCGTACGCATAGGGGCGAGGAACGACGCCGGCGTCATCGTGGGCGCGGAGCTCCCGGAGAACAGGTGCTGTGATGGCCGCCGGGCGATAGGTCAGTTTGGTCATGCGCCCAGATTGCGTGGCGAAGCCTGTGGAGCTGGCCGAAATCCGACCACGCGTTCGATCGAATCCGCTGGTGCGCCGGGATCCCAGAGCAAAGGACGTCTCTCAACAGGCAACCGCCGTGTCGCCAGGGCAGGTACGCACCGTCCCCAACAGAACGAGACGGCGCCGCCGCCGTCGTAGAGCGGGGACATGTGCTCCGCTGGTATCCGCAGGACGCAGGACGCGGAACCCGGCGACACCCGTTCACCGATGGCGAGAGGAAGTTCCGACCATGGCCAAGCTGCAGAGTCTCGACCCGAACACACCGATGTTCGCGCAGTTCAAGGAGAAGACCGGGCCCATCGTCCTGGCCAACACCTTCTTCGTCCCGAAGGAGAGGACGGAGGAGTTCCTGTCCCTCTTCCGGAGGCAGGCCGAGTTCATGAAGGCCCAACCGGGGTTCGTCTCCCCGCAGATGCACAAGGGGACGGCGGACAGCCGACTCCTGATGAACGTCGCGGTCTGGGAGTCGACCGAGGCGCTCGCCGCGGCGTTCGCCAGCCCCGCGTTCCAGCGCATGGCGGCCGAGCTCCCCGACGACATCGTGTCGTACCCGCACGTCTTCGAGCAGATCGACGCATGACACGACAGCTGCCGCCGGGGGAGGGCAGCCGGGGCAGCCCTGCCCTCCCCCAGGCGGTCACGCATCCGCACCCGCGCCCGGTCGTGAAGCGATCCGGTCCGCCCCTCCGAGCCGAACCTCGCAGGAGAACCGCCGTGTCACTGAAGAAGGTCAACACCGTCCTGGCCGCCGTCCTCACCCTGTTCGTCTTGTACCTCGGACTGTCCTTCATCCTGGCCCCCGAGATGTCCACTCCGGGCGTCGGCCTGCCGACCTGGCCCGACGGCGACGGCGGCGGCCTCCTCGTCATGAAGGGCATCCGCGAGTTCTCGATGGGTCTGGTCATCGCCGTCCTGCTGGTGACGGGCCACCGCCGCGCCCTGGGCCTGGTGCTGCTGATGGAGGCTGTCGCCCCGTTCGGCGACGTGATCAACGTCTTGGCCCACCACGGTTCCGTCGCCGCCGCGTTCGGCATCCACGGCCTGACCTCGGCGGTGATCGCGATCTGCGGCCTGCTGTTCCTCCGCGAGACGAGCAGCCGTCCCGACACCTCCGCCCCGGCGCCCGACGCGCAGCCCGCCTGACAGCTGCACGCCGAAGGGGTGGCCCGGCCACATGGCCGGGCCACCCCTCCTCTGTCGGCGACCGCCGGGAGGGCCAGGCCGCAGACCATCTTCTTCCGGCGAGCGACGGTCTGACGGCTGAGGCAGCCCGTTTAAGGAGAGGAAGCGGCCCGGTCCGCGTCGGGCAAGTCCAGGGGGCCACTCGTGCCAATTGCGGTCGGGCCCAAAGCCTGCCCGAGTTGCCGGCCAGCGTACGGCCCCCCTGAACATGCCCGACCCCAACCCGAACAGGACACCGGCCAAAGCTGCTCGACCGCGATGCAAGGTGCAACAGTCATCGTCAAACACCATAGACGGGACGGGAGTTGACGCACGTGAGCCCCAGGTCGGAGAGTGCGCGCCGGGGCTCGTGCAGGAGGCGCCGATCAGGCGGTCGGATGGGTGGGGGACGGAGCCGGAGGGCGGACCCCCGTCAGGTCCTCTGAGCGCTGCCGCAGGAGCGGGGCCAGCTCGACGTACCAGCCACGGCCCACGGCCTGGAGCATCTCGGCGAGGGCGATCTGTTCGCTGATTCGGTCCGCGGGGGTGTCAAGGACATGGGTGAACTCGGCACGGATGCGGTCGGCGACGGCGGGGACGCAGAGGCTGTTCACGTAGAGCGTCGCGGGGGCGTAGCCGACGGGGACGGCGCCCCAGCGCTCCCAGTCCAGGATGACGAGCGGCTCATGGGTGAGGTTGGCCCACTGAAGATCGGCGTGCCCGGTAACGAGTTCGGTGATGGCCGGGGCGGGGATCCCAAGGAACTCGGGGAAGACCCGGTCGGCCCAGGACTGGCGGATGGTTTCGCGGGGAGGTTCGGCGGTGCTGAGGGCTTCCAGGCTCTCCCGCAGGGTCGTCCACCAGGAGTCCGGCAGGCCCGGATCCGCGGTGAGGTCAGGCGTTTCCGGCGAGATGACGGGCTGGGCGATGTAGTCGATCAGCTCCGCTTCGAAGACGTACTCGCCGCCGTCCCAGTGGAGCAGGTCGTGCAGGTGCGGGCGGGACACCTTGTCGGACACCCGTTCCTCGGCGAGGGCGATCCCCTCGTTCCGGTTGGCGGGGGTCTTGGCTGCCTCGCCGCAGTGGACGCGGAGCCAGTGGCCGCCCTCGGTGCGGCTGCCGATGGTGCGGCCGAGCCATCCCCAGGCCGGCGCCCAAGGACCCCGACGTGGTCGAAGCCATGTGGAACCAGGAACGCGACAAGGAGTGGAAGAAGACCGACGACGGCGTCTTCATGACCAGGCAGGCCGTCGACTTCTACAAGAAGTTCTACCCGCCGGGCGTCCACGACGCGTTCTTCGCGATGGTCCGCCACGCCCTCTCGGACAAGTACGCCGACATGGCCGGCCTGCCCAAGAGCGTCCTGGGCGCGGCCGCCGAACCCCTGGCCGCGGGCCACGGACTGGTCAGCGGCGTCGGCGGTGGCATGCTCGGCGGCACCGCCCAGAAGGCCACCGGCGTCAACCCGTACAAGGACATCCTCGGCATCGCCTCCAAGGGCTACAACGAGGTCCAGCGCTTCGCCCTGACTCAAGGCGAGGACGACCAGCCCCAGATGCACCAGGAACTCCACGACAACCGCTGAGCCGCCCCCGGCCGGCCTCCACCACGCCGACTCCCGCGGCGCACCGGTCCCCGGCCGGTGCGCCACCCCCTCGTAGAACCGGAGGTCGTCTCCCACCCGCAGGACGACCTCGGGGTTGGCGGAACGAGGTGGGGAGGCCGCCGGCGGGTCGGAGCAGGTTGAGGCGGAGCGGTGGTGTCTCCCCCGTATGGGGGAGAAGGGTTCGTCCCGGTGCCCGACTCGCCCGGAGGGCGGTTCGGGCAGTGTTTTCCCAGGCGGGACGCGGTGGGCGTGCCGGACGGGAACGAGACCTCGGGGGAAGAGATGACTACTGCCATGGCTACGGCGGCGGTACGGCGGGTTTGGCCGGGCTATGTGGCTGCAGGGGCGGCGATTGCCTACGCGGCACCGCATTTCTGGTGGGGTGCCGGGATCGGCGCGACCTTCCCCGGGGACTTCGCCTCCGCCCCGCACGGTACCTGGGAGGCCGCGATCGGCTACTGGGGGATGGGTGTCGTCGCCGTGTTCGGTGCCGTCGGCGCGCTCGCCCTGGTCCAGCCCTGGGGGCGCCGACTCCCGCGCCGCACCCTCTGCGCCGTGTCCATGACCGCCTCGGCCGGTATGACGCTGTGGGGCTTCACCTACTTCGCGCTGCAGTACCTGCTCGCCGCCGGCCGGGTCGTCTCCGCCCCCGCCTTCGCCGCCAAGGACGCCGACCCGCAGGCCGCCTGGGGCCTCTTCTGGTACGCCCTCTTCGTCCTGTGGGGCCTGATGCTCGGCGTGGCCGCCTGGAACCGGCTGCGGACGGAGCCGTCGAGGAACCAGGTGCACCGTCCCGTGGGGGCATGAGACCGGTGAGTGCCGGAGCCGGACGAGCCCGCGGCCACGCTCGGAAGTCCTCCGAGGGCGAGCGCGGGACGGCAGCTCGCCGAGCCGGTCTGCGACCCGCGCCGCCGACCCAAGGCACCGGCGCACGCCCCGAACGGCCCGCCGGTGGAGGCCGGCTGCGCCCCGGAGTTCATGCGCACCCCCGACATCCGAGCACCGACCTTCCGGCCGCGCCGTGCGCCCCTCACCCGTCCGCGAGGAGGGCGAGGGAGGCGCGCCGGGGGAGCGCTGCGAGGGTCCTGGTCACGGCGGCGTTGGTGCGGCCGGGGATCAGGGTGTGGCGGCGCCGCCGGCGGAGCTCCCTGACGGTGACTGCGGCCACCGACTCCGGGCCCCGACCAGCACGGCCGGGGTGTCCGCATGGAGGCCGGGCCGGGTCGCGGTCGGCCCGGGGCACACGGCCAGCACGTGGATCCCGCGCGGCCGTTGCTCGTACCACAGCGCCTGCGAGAAAGCGTGCACGAAGGCTTTGGTGGCGCCGTACACGGCCTGGCCTGGCTGCGGGGTGAACGCGAGCGTCGAGGCGACGTTGACGAGGGCCGCCCCGGGGCGGGCGACGGTGAGGAAGGCGTGCACGAGGCCGACGAGCGCCTCGCAGTTGAGGTGCAGCACGGGCAGCGTCTCGTCGAGGGGCATCTCGGCGAACCGGCCTTCGCAGGTCCGGCCCGCATTGGTGACGAGCAGGTCGTTGGGGGTGGCGGCCACGGTGACCGCGGCCGCCGCGCTGCGTACGCCCTCCGGGTCGGCCAGGTCGGCCAGGTCGGCCAGGTCGGCCACGAGGTGGTCGTGTCCCTCGCCCAGTTCCGCGGTGAGGGCCGATCCCATGACCGTGCTCGGGCGGTGCCGGTCGTGCCGGATGCCGGCTTCGGCTTCTGGTCGCGCGCGGTGGTGGAGGTCGCCGATGCCGAGCAGGTGCGTGCGGTGCTGCGGGGCGCCGGGTGTCGCCCCGGCCGACGCGCGCGTCCGCAGGGACCGTCCCCATAAGAATTGATCATGACTTCGGGTAACGGCTTACGGTGGGCGGCGACCAACGCGCTACGCGCGAGTAACAAGGGCGGCTTCTGCCGCAAGGGGGAGCGCGGTCCGAACCGGTCCGCGCCCGTAGGGAACGCATGTACCACCATCTCAAACAGAAGATCGTCACACTCCTCACGGCCCTGTGCCTGACAGTCGGCACGGGGGTGGGAACGGCTGCGGCCGCGGAGCCGGCCGCGGGTGAGCCCACGCTGCTGGAGATCGCTGCGCGGGTTGCGCAGTACTCCAAGTGCCGGGAGCGGCCCTTGCTGGAGCGCCCCAGGTGCCACAAGGAGTTCGCTCTCAAGTCCATCAAGCTCGGCCTCGGCGTCGGGGCTTTTATCTACCTGCTCGGAGACCCGGAGGAGGGCGGCGGCACGTCCTTCGACGCACTCAACAAGGAGCTCGAGCAGCTCGTCAAGCTCCGGCCGCTGCTCACACCGGACCCGAAGCAGCAGGCCGACCCCGAGAAGAGGCGGCAGGCCCTCCAGCAGGCGCTGAAGACGTTCAAGGCCGCCAAACCGCACCTGGACAACCTCGGGACCAATCTGGTTACCATCTCCCGCCTCGTCGGCGCCGAAAACGAGTCGGCCGAAGTCCTGGCCATGCTCGTTGCCGCGAACTACGTCCCCCCGGGCGAAGACCTTCCGCCGGTTGTCATCGACGGCGACCCGATCGGGAAGTGGTTCGACGAGCTGAACGCCGCCCTCGGCCAGGCAGTTGCCGGCATGAACACGTCGATCGAGGCGCTCGACGAGATGAACGCCGCCCTGGACGGCGTCAACCAGACCCTCGGCGAAATGAACCAGGCACTCGAAGGGGCCGCCCGGGGCATGGACAAGGCCAACCAGGGCGTGGCCGAGATGAACGCGGGGATGAGCCAGGTGAACAAGGCCGTCACCGGGTTCAACAAGGCAGCCGACGGTCTCCTCAAGGTCTCCGACATCAAGTTCGACTTCTCCCATGTCGGAGAAGCCGTCGGCACGACCGGCACCACGCCCGAGGAGAACGCAGCCCGCGATGCGCGCATGGGCGCGCTCCTCAACGTGCTGCCCGGCGTCGGGGACGGCAAGGGCATCGTCGAAGCCATCACCGGCAAGGACATGGCCACTGGCGGCGAACTCAGCACCGCCGACCGCGCACTCGGGGCACTTGCCGTGCTGCGCTGGCTCAAGGTCGGCGGCAAGCTCATCCCCGACGACATCCGCAAGGTCCAGCGGCGCATGAAGTGCGACAGCTTCCCGGCTGGTACGCAGGTACTGATGGCCGACGGTTCCACGAAGCCGATCGAGGCCGTACAGGTCGGCGACGAGGTCCTCGCCGCCGACCCTTCGTCGGGCACGACCGGAGCCCGCCGCGTCGACGACACGATCCGCACGCCCGACGACCGGGACTTCACCGGTATCACCCTCGACGCCGCCCTGGGCGGAGGCTCCCTCACCGCCACCGACCACCACCCGTTCTGGACGCAGAACAGCGGAAAGTGGACCCACGCCGCGGACCTGAACGCAGGGGACGCCCTGCGCACCCCGGACGGCTCCACCGCGCGGATCCAGCAGGTCACGCACTGGAAGACCCTCCAGCCGGCCTACAACCTGACCGTCAACGACCTGCACAGCTACCATGTGCTGGCCGGCAAGACCCCGGTCCTCGTCCACAACGCATCGTGCAGCATCATCCCCGGCGAGATCCCCGACGCCGTGGCCATCGACCGCGGTTCGCTGGTGAAGCTGAAGGAAAAGCAGCTTGAGAAGGCCCTCCAGAGCATGGGAGAGGACCCGCACGGCTTCAAGGCCGACTGGGTCGGCAAGAACATGGTCTCCAGGTTCGATGCGATGCGCGACGGCGACAACCGGATCGTCCTCGTGAGCAAGGACGGCAGGATCCTGGTCCCGACGAACTACAGGTACCGCCCGTGAGCGCCTTCCGCATCTACCTGCGGGTGGTCAGCGAGACCCTGCAGCCCGAAGCCGTCTCCCGGCATCTGGGAGTGGAACCCGACGAGTCGACGTCGATCGGCAGCCGCCGACGCCCTCAGTCGCCCCCTCGCTCCCACTCCACCTGGATCCGCCGCGCGGGCCGCGCCCGACCGGAGGACCTGGAGCCGGTGATCCTCGCATGGGGGCAGGACTTCGCCGAGTCCCTGGGACGCCTCGCCGTCTCCGACGACGCCGCCGTCTGCCTGCAGATCGTCCAGGAGATCAGAGACCCCGACGACCCCCAGCAGATGGGCATCTTCCTCAGCCCGGCGCTTCTGTCCTGGCTGGCCGTGTCCCACGCGTCCCTGGACATCGACCAGTACGTCTACACGGACCCGCAGTAACGCAGTAGCTCCACGTCCCGCCGGCACCGCCGGCGGGACGTGGGCGTTCTCCCCCCACACCCGGCCAGCCGAGCAGGCCCGTCGTCGCCGGTCCTCGGCCGCGAGGGCCGGTTCGCGACGCGAGCTCGTCACGGGGTGTCCCGCAATCCCACGAGGCCGAGGGTCATGGCGTGTCCGGGTCGGTGCCGATGGCACCGGCGGAGCGAAGCGAACGCCCGAGGTCTCCGGTGAGGATGCGGGGGTGTCGCCGCCACCACCACAGGTCGGGGCCGGGGACCCTGTGAAACCGGTCGAGCGCCATGCCGTCGTCGTCGACGGTCGCGGCCTTGTATCGGTCGTCCAGTGCTTTGATCTGCGGGGTCCAGAGCTGGACGATGTGGTCGTCCAGCAGGAGCCACCACTCGTGCAGCCAGTTCCGGCAGTAGAGGTCGTTGCTGTACTCGTGGATGTCGTCGCCGTAGCCGCGCTCGACGGCGCTCACCAGGGCGTCCCAGGCATCCACCGTTTCAGCGACGGTGAACGCCGTCCGCCAGCCGCGCCGGTGCAACAGCTCTCCGACCTCGGTTTCCGTAGCCACGGGTGTGAGGTTCTCATGCCGGATCCGTCCGGGCGACCGAGATGTGTCCCGCCGGGCGCCACAGCGTCAGGGACCGGACCGCCGCTCCGAACGCGCCTGCCGCCGCCAGTCCGACGGGCCGGCCCCGCGCGCCCGCTTGAACGCCACGCTGAACGCGAACGCGTTGCCGGCGGTCGCTCACGGCTGCTGCGCCGAACGGCAGCGTGCCGCCACCCCGGCCGGGGTGACGGGCTGAGGAGCCGGCGGTCGAGCGGGTCGCCGTCGTCCGCGGGGTGCGTCACGCAGCGGAGGGCCGGTCATAGGTGAGGAAGAGGACGCCACTCGGCAGGACCGTGTGGGCGGTCAGCTCCCACTGCCGGACGTCGAAGCCGGTAGTGCGGCCGAGCAGCGGGATGCCGGCGCCGATGGTGATCGGGGACAGCTTGACGATCAGCCTGTCGATCTCGGGGTGCAGCAGGCCCGCCAGCTCGCCGCCGCCGCAGAGCCAGATGTCCTTTCCCTCCTCCTGCTTGAGCTCGCGGAGTGCCGTGGCTGTCGTCGACCAGCATCAATCACCACGTGCGCGTCGGCCGGGTCGGCGCGCAGCCCGGTCTCCTCGGCGAGTTCGCGCACTGCGGCGGCGAAGTCTTCCGGGCCCGTGGTCTTGCCGCCGGGCAGCTCCAGCATGCCGCGCCGGGAGCGGCCGAGCAGGACCCGGCCGGCGTCGTCGGTGACGACGGCGAGCGCGCCGGTCAGGGCGTGGCCGGTGGTCGGCCGCTTCTCGACGGCCCGGGTGCCCGTGCGGCACGGGCCCCGCAGGACCAGGAAGGCCAGCCCGTCCGCGTCCAGCCGCTCCGCCACCTCCCAGCCGGCGCAGACCAGGTCGATTTCGTCCTCGTCCAAGGCGATACCGCGCCGCTCCTGAGGCGTGTTCTCCACGAGCGGGGTGATGACGACGAGCGCACCGGTGTCCCGCAGCCGCTCGCCCAGTGCGTGCACGACGCGACCCCGGTCCCTCAGGAAGGGGTACATCAGCCGCATGACGACCAGGTCATATCCCTCTGCGTGCAGCGGGGCCGGGTCGTCGTGCTCGACGTCCAGCTGTAGCGCCGCGAGCACGACCACGGCCGCCACCATGCCGCTCACCACATTGCCCACCCCGATCGACAGCCGCAGCGTTCTGCGGGCCGAGTCGGTGCCGAACTTCCCCGCCTCCGGAATCCGCTGGACCTCAGGCCGCTCGGTCGCCTCCACCTCCACGCCGGTGACGGCCGTGTAGGAGCGGGCGGACACCGCCCGCTCCACCTGCGGCTCCAGCCGACCCGACAGGGCGGTCGACCACGCCGACAGCATCGCGGTGGCCACCGCCGCGACCGCGAGCCCCATCAGCGACGGCAGAGCGTCGCGGAGCTTGTCCACGGTCGGACTGTAGGCGAACAACTGCGCGAGGACGCCGCTGACCGCCACCAGACCCCACCCGGCAGACACGCCCTGCGCGAGCTCGGCGGCCACGACCCCCATCAGCGCGCGCCGGTCCGCCTCCCAGCCGGTGCGCAGCACCAGGCCCACCATGTGCGGAAGCGCGGCCGCCATGTGCCCGAACCCCAACCGGGTCAGCGGGCCTTCATGCCGGACGTAGGACTGGTCGTAGCGCAGCCGGCCGCCGTACAGCTCCCGCTCCGCGTCGGAGATGCTGTCCGTCGCTTCCGTCCTCGACGGACTCGGGACCGCGTCGCCGCCCGGTTCGACTGACCTCAATGTGTCTCCCCCTCGTAGACGTGGTGGTGCGTCGGTGTGTTCAACGACACGCGATTTCGAGCAACTGTTCCTTTCGGACGGCTTATGCACCCTGTGATTCAGCGATTTTCCGAAGGTGCACAGTGCACCGACCTTTGCCGCGCAAGAGCACGCGTCCGGGGGCGATTGGCCGAAACGCCGACGCTCGGACGCTGTGGCAATGCACGGTCGGCCAGAGTTCGTGGCCGGCGCCTCATCCTGTCTGCCTGGGGCAAGCGGCAGGCCCACGAGGACGGCGGCGTTCTCGGCCCGCTGCAGGCCGTACTGCAGGGCCACACGGATCAGAGCGGCCGGGCTGTCACCGAAGCGGTTCCGGAGCAGGCCCAGACCGTCCTGGATGATCCGCAGCGCCCCGGGTTGAACCAAGCTTGCGCAGCCGGACGGCGGCCACTGCGCACCGACCCCGGTGGGGAGGGCGAGGCTACAGGCCGGCTCTCAGGAAGGCGATACCCTATTATCGTCGGATAGACGATAATAGGGTTCCTGCTTGACGCCCTGTTATCGGCGGTCGGCGCTGCGGCTGCGACCGCAGAACCGGCACCCTCAACCTTCGGGAGGCACCCATGGCATCGAAGCAGAGCGCAACCGCCCCCGCGCCCGCCCACGACGAGATGGCGCGGCGGACGGTGAACGCACTCGTGAGGATCGCCCACACGGACGAATGGACGACGGGCCTGTCCGTCCATTACTACCTGATGTACGCCCTCCTCGACGGCGATGGCGTTCGCATGGACTACGCACCCCTGGACTGGATCGATCAGTGGCGCCGGCGCTGGATGGCCGCGCGTGAGGCGGACGACCAGTCGGCTGTTGCCGCCGAGAAGGACTACCTCCACGAGCAGATGCTGGCCGCGCTCCATGGCGAGCCCGGGGTGCAACGGCATCTGTGGGAGAGACTGCCCGGGTGGGAGGTCGCGGCCCGCCGGACGCTGACGGCTTCCTACGTCAGGAAATCCCTCGGGCTGGGCGAGGAGTTCCGGGCCTGGACCGAAGCCCTGGAAGCTGCGGCGAAGCACTACCACTGGTACGGGGCACCGGGCATACACGAGGGCGCTGCACTCATCACCCTGATGGAGGAACTGAAGATCCCCCGGGAGGACCACGCCGACATCGCCGCCGCGGCCGATGCCGTGACACATGTCGACTCCCCATGGCTCTGGCTCCTGGAACGCACCCTCTGGCTGATCCGGTCCCGGATGGGCAACAGCCTGAGCGTCCCCGTCGGTCCCGTCATGTACGAGCACGGCCTGGAGGGATGGTGGTTCTACGTCGTGGCCTTTCTGGCCGCCACCCCGTACGTGCGGGACTTCCACCGGAGCATCGAGGTGCCGGAGGAGACATCGGCGGCCGGCCTGGGGGTGCTGGGCGAGAAGATCGCCCTCTACCGGAAGGGCTCCGAGTACGGCGGCCTGATCCAGCACGACTTCGTGATGGGTGCGTTCTGCGGGCGCATCTACCGGCTGGAACAGCTCGACTGCGTGGCATGGAACGACGGGGTGGACGTGTACGTGCCCCACACCGCGCATCCGCTGACGACCGTACCGGACCAGGCCTGGGCGGACCGCGTCCACGCGTTCCTCCGCCGCCTGCCACGCGAGTACGGGAAGGGCGTCCAGTGGGAGCAGGGAGCCTTCACCATCAGCGTCAACAGCTGGCTGCTCGACCCGGCCCTGAACGACCACCTTCCCGAGGACCACGAACTGCGCCGGTTCATCGAGGGATTCACCTCCTCACGGCGCGGTCCGGACCGCTGCCCCGCACAGGACCAGCGCGGCCTGACCGGCGGCGACCGTGAGGCGATCCAGTACGCCTTCGGACGCTATGTGCTGGACCTGGACGACGCGCTGTCGCTGACCGCGGAGACCGCCCTCCAGCACGCCGCACTCGCCCACCTGCGGGCCGGCCACCACTGGATCCAACCGACCGCTGGACTGCGATTTCTCGGTTTGGGGGTGGTGGGGTGAGAGACAGTGAGGTTCTGGGGTGTTGATGCTGGTCGGGACATGTCTAGGGGGCTGGTCTCGCTGTCTTTGATGTGAGAGATCGGTGGGGGATCGCTGTCTGGGGCCTTTATCGCTCCAGGGGTGACGCTGTCTCAGTTTCGTGAGTTCTGATCTATCGGCTGGTACAGGCCGGTTGTGTGGGGTGGGTGGACGAGGAAGTACAGCAGGCGGTTGGTTCGGGCGGGGCGTTGCCTGGGGTGTCGGTTCGGGCGTTGCGGGGGCCGGCGGTGCGCCGGTTGTTGGCTTTGCGTCGGGAGGGGAAGCTGACCACCGGGCATGTGCGGACGGTGGGGGAGACGTTCGGCGTGCAGGAGCGGGCGGTGTGGCGGTGGCTGGCTGCCGCGGAGGAGGATGAGTCTGCGGTGCCGGGGGAGAGGGCCCGGTACTACGGGCGGTTCACGGTCACCCCGGAGGTCCGGGCTCTGCTCGGCCTGTGGAAGGGCAACGTCGCGGCTGTGCATCGCGAGCTGACCGCTCGCGCGGCCCGGGGCGAGGGTGAGCTGCCGCCGTCGATTCCGACGCTGCACCGTGCCATCCGGCGGGATCTGACCGTGGGGGAGCGGGCGGGACTGGCCGGTGGTGAGCGTGAGGCCCGCAAGCACGATGTGTTCCTGGCTCGGCCTCGGGGCTGGCGGAATCAGGTGTGGGAGGCCGATCACGTCCAGGCCCCCGTTCTGGTCGAGGTTGAAGGCAGCGTCCGTCGTCCTTGGGCCACCTGGTTCGTGGACTGCGCGACGAACACGGTCATGGGCGTCGCGGTCACGCCCGGGTATCCGTCGCGGGAGTCGGTGCTGGCTGCGCTGCGGTCGGCGGTGTTGCGCGAGGAGCCGTTCGGGCCGCAGGGAGGGCTCCCGGAGAAGGTCCGTGTGGACCGGGGCAGGGACTTCTTGTCGAAGACGGTCGCGGCGGCGTTCGGTGCGCTGGTGGTCGAGGTGGAGGACTTGCCCGCCTACACGCCACATCTGAAGGGCACGGTCGAGGGCCTGAACCGGGCGGTGGAGTCGATGTTCCTCGCCTCGTTGCCCGGCTACCTGCGTCAGCCGCGCCCGGGCCGGCGCCGTGGGCGGCCGAAGGACGAGGGCCTGGTCGACTTCGAGGACTTCACCGCCCGGCTGCTGGGCTGGGTGGAGTGGTGGAACACCGTGCACCAGCCGGCTCCGCTGGGCGGAAAGACCCCGCTTCAGGCCTGGGAGGCGGATCCGACTCCGGTGCGGGAGGTGAGCCCGGAGGAGTTGTGGACGTTCACGCTGGAGGACGACGGACGGATCCGGGTGGTCTCCACCCGCGGGGTCCGGTTCCGCCGACGGGATTATGTGGGGCCGTGGATGACGGGTCTGGCGGGTACCGGGGTGCGGGTGCGGTTCATGCCGCACCACGATCACCGGATCGAGGTCTTCGATGCCTCGACCGGCCGCTACCTGGGCCCCGCGACCGTTGCGGACGAGGCGAGCCCGGAGCAGATCACCGCGGTCCGCACCGCGCGGGCCGCGCGTAGCCGGCGTCTGCGCAGGGACCTCGCCGCAGCCCAGCGCGAGCGCTACGCCGCCGCGACCCGGCCGGGGAAGCCGGAGCGGCTGGACGCCGTGTCCGCGGTCGAAGCTGCCGCCGAGCTGGCGGCGGCTGATCGGACGGGTCTGTCGAGGCTGGCGCTTCCAGACCTGATCCCGCCGGCCGCGCCTCCGCCTGCCTGGCGTACCCCGGCCTCCCTCGCGGCCCGTACCCGGCCGCAGACGTCACCCGCGCCCGATGACGACGAGCCCGGCGGCGGACCGGAGGGCGGTGTCACCGGTGACGGGGATGGCGTTGCGGGCGGTGGTGTGCGTTGACCGCGTCCACCTACCAGTACGTCGACCTGCCCGACGCCTCCATCGTGACCACGACGGCGCTGCTGACCGCGCGGGAGAACATCGCGGACACGGTCGCGGCGCGGGCGATGATGTGCATTCATGGCAACGCCGGCTTCGGCAAGACCTTGGCGGTCAACACCTGCCTGCACGAGCTGGAGGACACTAGGGGAGAGGAGGTCTGCCGGGTCACCTTCCGGGCCCGCCCCACCGCCCGCGCGGTCCGCTACGAGCTGTTCGAGACGCTCCGCCTGCCCGGTGAGCCGCCCCGCCACCCCAGCGAGTTCGACCGCCTGCTGAAGACCGCCCTGGCCGAGCGGCCCCGCACCTTCCTCGTCGACGAGGCGCAGTGGCTCAACGGCGAGGCGTGTGGATGAGCCGGTTATTTCGCTGGCGGGGTTGCCTTTGAACCGGTGGGTCGTTGGGTTTGTCGGTGGTGGCGCGATTGTTCAGGTGCTGCCTAACTGACGAGCTTTGGGGTGTTGCGGGTGGCTGTGGGGGAGCGGGGCGGGCTGCGCGTGGTCGGGGGTGGGCTGCCCGATGCGGATGCCGGGGCGGATCCGTGGGTGTTCCAGGCCGAGTGTGCTGAGGCGTTCGCGAGGTCGTGGGTGGTGCGAGGGTTCGCTCCGACGACGGTCCGCGGTTACACCTCGCTCCTGACCCGTGTCCTGGGGCGTTTCGACTGCCCGGTGTGGGCAGTGAAAGCCGAAGACGTGGATGAGATGTTCCACGCTCTGGTGGTGGAGGGTCTGGCAGCGGGGACGCGCCGGCAGTACCTGCAGGTACTCCGTGACTTCCACGCTTTCGTCGCACAGCGGTACGGGGCTCAGGTCCGTGCCCGGTTCGCGGTGTCGGTTGGTGACGGAGGGCTGGACCGGTTCAACCGCGTGCGTCATGCCGGTGACGACGCTGCGATGGGTCCGCCGCCCGGCAAAGAACGGCTGCAAGGGTTCTTCTCCTTTGTCCGTTCCCAGGTCGCGGTCGCTTCCGACTACCGGGCCGCGGCGCGGGATTACGCCATGCTGCGCACGCCGTACCACTCGGCGCTTCGGGTGAGCGAGCTTGTACGTCTGGACCTGTGCGACGTTCATCCGGGACTGGGGCCGTCTGGGAAGCTTCATGTGCGGTTCGGGAAGGCCGCGAACGCGTCGGGGCCGAGGCCGCGGTGGGCGCCGATGTTGGAGGGCCTGGACCGGATTCTGGCCTGGTACCTGGCTGACGTCCGGCCGCTGTTCCCTGCCACCTCGGCGCTGTTCTGTGACGAGGACGGCCAGTCTCTGAAGACGGGTATGGTTCGGGACCGCCTGGCCCGGATTCTTGATCTTGAAGGCGTCGGCTGGGACGAGCGGTTCACGCCTCATGCGCTGCGCCGGGCGTGCGCGACGCACCAGTACGAGCGGGGCATGGACCTGATCGCGGTCCAGCAGCTGCTCGGACACCGGCATATCGCCTCGACGATGGCGTACGTGAAGCCATCGCAGCGGTTTGTCGAGGACGCCTGGCAACGCGCCACCGATGCCGCAGTCCGCGCACTGGCCGGCTGACCGAACAAGGGCGAGAGACATGACCTCAGCAGGACCCGGGCTTGCGGATCCGGCCTCGGCAGGCGTGCAGTGGCGGTTGCGGATGGCCGCGGCGGAGCGCGGTGTGTGGACGGGCACCCAGCTGCGGCGGCTGCTTGCCGAGAGCGCGGGGCTGGATCTGTCCCCGGCCTCGGTGTCGGCTCTGTTCACCAAGCAGCCGTCCCAGGTGAAGCTGTCCACTCTGGCCGCGCTGTGCATCGCCCTGGACTGTGCTCCTGGAGACCTCCTCGTGCTGAGTCCCCCAGCGCCGGTGGTGCAGGCACTGGCGGAGCTGTCAGGCGGGCAACCGTTGCCGGGCCCGCTACGGGCTGTCGGGAAGCGGTCTCTGCCGCCCCTGTGACGTTCGCGGCTGTTTGTTGTTCCTTCTCTTCTGTCTGGCAGGTTCGAGATCGCATGGCAGCGAACGCTCCCGGTGCCGTTCAGGGCCGCTGTGCTGGGTGTATGAAGCTGCGCTGGCTCCGTCCCGGTTCGAGCCTGTGTGCCTGGTGCTCGAGGACGTGTCCCGGCTGCGGGGGCGGCAGGCGTTCGGAGCAGGAGACGTGTGCGGCTTGCCGGCGCAGGGCCGCGGGTGGCCACGGGCGTGGTCCGTGTCAGCGTTGCGGGCGGCGACGGATTCTGCATGGGGAGACTCAGTGGTGTCGCCCCTGCTCCGATCCCGCGGGGGCGGAGCCGCTTGTGCCCTGTTCAGGATGCGGTGTCCTGGCCCAGTGGGCGCGTGGCATGTGCAAGGGCTGCTACGAGCGGTCGCCTCACACGGTTGAGACCCGCGCGGCAGGCTGGGCTCGACAGATGCCCTGCGCACCCTCGTGGTGGGACGCCCTGGCCTCGCATCTGGCGACGCACCGGCACACCTTCTACGCCGCGGACGCCCTCGCCCATACCGCCCGTCTCATCATCGATGCCGGCTCCAACGACCCCCACACTCTGCTCGGAGAGGCCCGTCGTACGCGTTCCTGGCTCAGCAGGCCGCTCACAGACTTCTTCCACGCCCAGCAGCTCCTCACGGCTCCCGCCGACTTCGAGGAAGAGCGGTCCACCGCTCTGCGCGAGCGGCGGATCCGGGCAGTCCCGGCGCCTCTGCGCCCCGCAGTCCGCGCGTTCGCGGATGCGCTGGTGGCCCAGCGGCAAGACGCTGAGCGGCTTGGGCTGCGTCCGAACCAGCTCAAGACCATCGAGATCCGCCTCGACACCGTTCGAGACCTCGCCCTCCACCTCCACGCCCAAGGCCACAGCACCTGGGCGAGCGTGAACGTTACCGACCTGGAGACATTCCTGGCCCGCAACCCAGCCCGCCGAGCTTCCTGGCTCGCTGGGCTGCGGCAGTTTTTCTCCCACGCCCACCGCACCGGACTGGTGCTTCACAATCCCACTGCTGTCGTGGAAGCCCCGCAGTCACGTGGCTTCCGGGGCTCGACCCTCACTCTCGACGAGCAGCGCGCCCTCTACCGCCGCTGGACTACCGGCAAGGACGTCCTCCCGCACGAGGCGTTCATCGGCCTGGCGGCCCTTCTCCACGCCGCCACCACGACCGAACTCCGCCGACTAACCCTCGCCCACATCAACACCGGTCGCCGGACGGTCCGCTTCCCTGGCCGTAGCATCGACCTTGCTCTCGACAGCGCCACATGGCGGGCTCTGGAAGGCTGCCTTGCCCACCGGAACACCTTGTACACGGACAACCCGCACGCACTGGTTACCCGGCTCACCAGAGTCACCACCGGCCCGGCCGGCGCGGCCCATATCCGAGACAGCCTCGCCCCGGTCGGCCTCCTCCCGCGCGTCCTGCGCTCAACACGGCTGCTCACCCTCGCCGACGAACTCGACGTCAAACAGCTCACCGTGGCGCTGGGCATGTCCTACGCTGGAACTGCCCACTACCGGTTACGGCCTGAGCGGCTGTCATACGAGGCGGCGTTCCTCCTCGGCATCGCTCGTACTTCATAGTTCCTGTCACCGGTTACTGGTTCAAATGGGTGGTGGTAGGAATCCCAGAGTCTAGCCATGATTCAGAATGAAGCATGAGCGGGTTCGGGAGACGGCTCTTCCGGGTGGGGGGTGTGGGCTCCCCATCACTGTTGCTGGAGGGGAAGCCCACGAGGTCGTTTGTCGGTCAGCCTTGCAGATGATCTTGGATGACTCGCTGGAGTGCGGGGGTGTCGCCGGTTCCGGTCCACCGTACGTACTGGAAGTTCTTCCCTTGGCTCTGTGCCAGGTCGCGAGCTTCACCGAGGGCGGAGAGCGGGGGCTCGCACATGTTGCTCACGATGATGACCGCATCCAGGTCGACTGATCTGCCCAACATCCGTTGTACGCGCTGTCGTAGATCGCTGGCACTCATGGGCTTAGCGGGGTCTCCGAACCTGGTCTCGATCCCGAGCGTCTTGCCCTCTGCGGTCACGGTGGCGTCGCGGCCGAGGTCACGGGGGCCTGACCCACGAACGGCGGCTCGGTTGAAGACCGCAGTGAGCTGGCCGATGACGACCTCCTCGTAGGCTGCGGCGGACAGTGCCCGAATGTCCGGGTCGTGCTGGATCGCGGGGGCGATGAGGGTTGCCGCGGAGGCCAGGCTCAGAGCCTCCTCGGGAGTATCTGACTCGCGGATCTTGTCTCCGACGTCGCCCCAGGTCAGTGTGCCGTCGGCTAGACCGATTTCCTTGATGAGGAGCCCCATCACTGCGGCGACGATCAGGAGGGAACCGACGATGATGAGGGCTGTAGGGCCGGCTTCCACTTCGGTGATGAAGACTGCCACCGTGCCAGCACCCGCCATGGCGGCACCGGTGAGGCCCAAGGTCCAGCGGGCGGCAGGGGTAAGCCTGCCCGTCCGGTTGATACGGGCGGCCCGCTCGGTTCGTCTGGCCCTCCATTGGGCTATCGCCCCTGGGGGTTTGGCAGGGCGGGAGGCAGGAGTGGTCATGGCAGTGCAGCGTAGGGTATGGGCGCGGAGGAGTGAGCGGACTGGTTGCCTGGGCTTGGGCCCTTGGCAGGCTCCTCAACGGCCGTCAGCTCGGCGAACCGGCCTCTTCTTGTTGCCGGCCGGGACCGCGAAGCGGGCCCCGCTCTGGAGGCGAAGCCGCAAGGGCCTGGGGTGGGAGCTAAGCGGACACCCCAACAGGCCGAAGGCCTGCACCCCGTGAAACGGGATCACCTTCCGCGCGCAGCGTGGAAGCACCACAGGGGCCGCGAAGCGGCTCCACCCGGGTGGAGCGAAGCGGAACCCGGGCAGTCCGAAGCGAAGCGCAGGACCCCGGCCCGAAGGGCCGGCTCTTTGCTCGAAGCGAAGCGGAGAGCTGGCCCCGAAGGGGCCCGGCCGAGCGCAGCGAGGCCGTTCGGTCCTGAGCGCGCAGCGCTCAGGTACCCGCTCCGCGGG